>JAEXOY010000020.1 GCA_023439045.1 Bacillota bacterium
GTGTTGTCAAGAGACTCAATTATACCAAGAAAATGGGGGTTATTGTTTTTTTATTGCAAAAAACTCTCCAACTCAGTCATATAAGCGGTTTTTAAATAAAAAGAGTGTAAAAAACTTTACACTAACAAGGCGAAATAAGGGGTGTTAAAATGAAAAAGATTTTGATTATTAATGGTCCTAACCTAAACCTGTTGGGTACTAGAGAGCCCACTATATACGGCAGTGAAACACTGCTGGATATTGCAAAGGCGGTGGAGGTAAAGTCCATGCAACTTGGAGTTGAAACGGACTTTGTACAATCAAACCATGAAGGGGAGATTATTGACAAAATTCAAGCTGCACGAGGTGTTTATGAGACAATAATTATTAATGCGGGTGCATATACTCACTATAGTATAGCCATTAGGGATGCAATTTCAGCATGTGAGATACCTACTATTGAAATACATCTTTCTAATATACATGCAAGAGAAGAGTTTAGACATAAGTCAGTAATAGCGGCCGTTTGTAAAGGCCAAATATGCGGCTTTGGCAAGAGTAGCTATTTGTTGGCACTCCAAGCTGCTGCTGAAATGTAGTGGTAGTAACTGTGTTGTAATGTAGTAGTAAATGCAGTAGTAAATGCAGTAGTAACTATATTTAGTGCAGTAGTAACTATATTTAGTGCAGTAGTAACTGCATTTAGTGCAGTAGTAACTGTATTTAATGTAGTAGTAACTGTAATGTAAATGTAGTGATATTGAATAACACTAGCACATAAAATGCATGGACATATCATTTAAGATTTGGGAGGCAGTAATGTTTAGCAACGAAATTTTAAATAAAAGATTAGATACAGTTAGAACAAAAATTAAAGAAAACAACCTGGATGCTGTGTTTATCACGAAAAGGGAAAATTATTTGTATGTTTCCGGGTTCACCGGCACTTCAGCATTCTTGTTTATTACCAACGATAAGGCGTATCTATTAACGGATTTTAGATATGTTGAGCAAGCTGCCATGCAGGCTCCACAATTTGAGATAGTAGAGTACAAGAAGAGCCTGGTGGATACAATTAAAGAGCTATTAACCAAGGAAAAAATAGAAAAGCTCGGATTTGAAGACGAATATGTTAGTTATACAACATATAGTTCATACAAAAAGACATGGGGAAATGTAGAACTTATCGGTATAGGAAGTATGGTAGAATCTCTGAGAGCAATAAAGGACGAGGAAGAAATTGCCCTGATAGATAAGGCGGTACAAATCGCAGACGCTGCATTCCAACACGTTATTGGCATTATTAAACCTGGAATTACAGAGTTGGACGTAGCTGCAGAGCTTGAATATAAAATGAGAAAACTAGGTGCAGCAGGGGGTTCCTTTGATGCTATAGTGGCGTCGGGACTCAGATCATCAATGCCTCATGGAATTGCTTCTGACAAAAGAATAGAACTTGGAGATCCTATTACTATAGATTTTGGAGCCATTTTTTCAAATTACTGCTCAGATATGACCAGAACGGTTTTTTTGGGTCAGCCAAGCTCTGAAATGCTTAAAATATATAATACTGTCCTCAAAGCACAAAAAGAATCATCAGCAGGTGCAGCCGCTGGTTTGACTGGAAAGCAGGTGGACAAAATTGCAAGGGATATTATCTATGGTTCGGGCTATGAAGGCAAATTTGGGCATGGTCTAGGCCATGGTGTTGGACTTGAGGTTCATGAGTATCCCAGACTATCATTCGTTGCTGAAAATATCCTAATGAACAATATGGCTGTGACCATAGAACCGGGTATTTATGTAGAAGGATTAGGTGGAGTAAGAATAGAGGATATAATCATTATTAATGATAATAAACCTATAACCTTAACCAAATCTTCAAAGGATATTATTATTATATAATAGATATAATTTTTACTTTATAACAAATAATAAGTTTGGGCTTGATTTAATGTTTGAAACTATTAAAAAATCTGATAGTATAGAATTATATGTTTTTAGACATTATTGAAAATTTTTCTTGCCTAATGTATAATTTTATTTTAATATTATTTAGGACGCATGTAGTGTTTTATTTATTATGTTCTTTAATTGCATAAGAATAGATTTTAATTATGGAGGTAAAATATGATAGTTGCTGGTGATTTTAGAAATGGTGTAACGTTTGAATATGACGGTAATATCTTTCAGGTAGTTGAATTTCAACACGTTAAGCCAGGAAAAGGAGCTGCATTCGTAAGAACAAAGCTCAAGAATGTTGTTACAGGAGCTACCGTTGAAAGAACTTTCAACCCTACGGACAAAATGCCAAAAGCTCACATTGAAAGAAAGGATATGCAATACCTTTACAATGATGGTGATTTATTCCACTTTATGGATGTTGAATCTTTTGAACAAGTTCCACTGAGCAAGGAAACTGTTGGAGATGCACTTGCTTTAGTTAAGGAAAATGAAACAGTTAGAATTCTTTCACATAAAGGAAACGTTTTTGGTATAGAACCACCAACATTTGTTGAGTTGGAAGTTGTTCAGACAGATCCAGGCTTCAAGGGTGACACTGCAACTGGTGCTACAAAGCCAGCAACAGTCGAAACAGGAGCAGTAATAAAGGTTCCACTTTTTGTCGATACTGGTGATAAGATTAGAATAGATACTAGAACTGGTGAATATATGGAAAGAGTAAAATAAAATATATGACCATGATGGTACAAAGGAGGATTTAAACATGAGCTATATTAGTGAACGCGTAGCCTATATTAAAGGCTTAGCAGAAGGCATGAAGGTTGACAGCTCAACCAATGAGGGCAAGCTACTTACTGCAATAATTGACGTATTGGAGGATGTTGCTCTTGCGCTTGAAGATCAGGAAGAAATTCAGGATGAAATGAGCCAGCAGGTCGATGCAATAGACGAAGACCTTGCTGACATTGAAAAGCTTATTTACGATGAAGATTATGAAGATGAAGATGGTATTGAGTTTGAAGAAGTTGAATGCCCATACTGCGGAGAGGCTATTGAGGTAGATATAGAGATGTTGGATGAAGATGCAGAAGCTATCGAGTGTCCTCATTGCCATCAGAAAATCGAAGTAGACTGGGATTGTGACTGCGATGAAGGCTGCGGTTGCGGTTGTGGATGCGAAGACGATAAGTAAGAATTATCATTAACAATGAAAAGGTTGTGGTTTTATAAAGCCATGGCCTTTTTATTTTTTAGGGAACCTAGGGTTCCCTAGCGAACAAGAAAATATACTGAGCAAGATAAAATAGTAAAATAAGCACTGAACGGATTTGCGAAGTAAATTTTCTTGTAAATATATTGACTATTGAGGAAAAGTGCTGTATTATTGTATTAAGCGCTTAATACAATAATACAGCAATACAGTTTTAATGTAGGACGGCACATAAACGGGGCAGATTAAAGCCGGCACAATAGAATTTGTACAATTGTGCCGCAATAAAGACTGCACAACATAATCTGCACAAAAGATGCCGCAATAAACCAAACAAAATGATAATAAAAAGACAGGTGTTATTATAATAGAAAAGAGGTGATTAGTTTTGGGAAATGAGTACTTATCAAACGTTCCAATTTATATTCAGATAATGGACGAACTTAAGTTAAAGATAATTTCTGGAGTATGGGAACCGGGGCAGAAACTAAATTCAGTGAGAGAACTTGCTGTTGAGTTTTCTGTAAACCCAAATACGATGCAGAGAGCCCTTTCGGAATTGGAAAGAGAGGGGCTACTCTATACCGAGCGAACATCGGGTAGATTTGTTTCTACTGATAAGAAAGAGATTGGTAGGGCTCGTGATGAGCTCGGAGTCGAGTATACCGATAATTATTTCATTAGTATGGAGAAGCTTGGTTATACAACTAATGAAATTGAGCAATTGCTTGAAAAAAGGTTAAAGGTGAGGGAGGACAATAAATGATTAAGATAACTGGGCTCAGTAAGAGCTATTCAAAGAAAGTCGCGCTAAACAATATCAACTTAGAGATTAAATCAGGTACAATAGTAGGGCTGCTAGGACCAAATGGCTGTGGGAAGACTACACTGATAAAAACAATTGCAGGGCTAATTCGTGACTACGAGGGAACAGTCACCATTGATAACCAAGCCCCAGGGCAATATACCAAAAGTATAGTTTCCTACTTACCTGAGAAGACCTACCTAAGCGATTATAAAAAGCCCAAGGATGCAATTAATTTCTTTGAGGATTTTTATACTGATTTTGATAGGAAGAAAGCAGAAAAAATGCTGGAGCAATTTAAGCTAGATCCTAATCAACCTATAAAAAGCATGTCAAAGGGTATGCAGGAAAAAGTACAACTTATTCTGGTCATGTCCAGACGAGCAAAGGTTTACTTGTTAGATGAACCTTTAGGTGGTTTAGACCCTGCATCTAGAAAGGCAATGCTTGACATAATTCTTAATAATTATAGCGATGATGCAGTTGTTCTTTTATCAACACATCTCATTCATGATGTTGAGAGGATATTTGACAGAGTAATTATGATAGGGCAAAGTAATGTATTAGTTGATGACTCGGTTGACAATATTAGAGAGAATACTGGTAAATCAGTTGAATCTCTGTTTGAGGAGGTTTTCAAATGTTAAGTAAATTGTTTAAGTATGAAATAAAAGATACCGTGAGAAGTTTTTCAATCCTATTCGCAGTTGTTTTTCTGCTTGGAGTTGTTTCTACATTAGCTCACTTTAGTAAGATTTCAGTTTTTAATGTCACATCATCCGTATTATTAATAGTAGCTTCTGTAGCACTACCTGTAGTTACTCTAGTAATGATAATTATTAGATATTACAAGAGTATGTTTGGCAATGAAGGTTATTTAATGTTTACCCTGCCAGTTAAATCCCAACAGTTACTTGTTTCAAAAGCAGTTACATCTGTAGTATGGTTGATATTGGCTGGAATTACAGCAGTGGCAGCATTTCTTCTAGGGTTTTATTACCTGGGGGTAGTAGATTATTCTGTGCTAAAAGAAATATGGGGAGAAATTTCAAAATACAATATGAACAAATTTGTACTAGGTCTTATTCCAATTCTGCTATTAAGCACTGTGTGGCTCGTATGTCAGATTTTCTTCTCTATAACTTTATCAAATGTAAGGCCTTTCTCAAATATGGGTCCTGCAGGAGCGTTTGTAATCTTTATTGTAGTTTATATAGCGTGCAGTATAGTTGAGAGTATTTTCGCAATAATTGCTCCTATCTCCATTACAATTAGTGATATGGGGGTTAAGTTTGGAACAACAAATATGGTGTCTTATATGATTGATAGTTTTAAGGGTACACTGACAAATCAGGCCGTTTTTGGCTTGGGAGGTTATATATTTGTAATTATAATGGCTTCAGTAGGCTTTTACTTGAATGGCAGATTGCTTAATAGAAAGGTTTCTATAAGATAATTTAAGTGCACTACCAGATTTGAGTGGTAAATATATCTAGAAAATCTGGTGGTGCACTTTACTTTTTTGACTCCTTAGTTTTGGGCTAAAGCATTGCTAAACTTCCTCATTAATTATAATAGGTTGACGCACAAGGATATACGACAAGCCTCTTTCTTCATAATAGTATATGTACCCATCTACAATATCATAGGATATGTATCTACCAGAATATGAATTTATTATATATCCCGAACTTACTACATTTGATGTTTTTCCACTTCCATCACAAGCTATTGTTTTTAGATAACTTTCGTTTTGCGCTAAATAATATATACGGTTATTATCTATGCTATAGTTAGTAATCTTCTCTTTTACTAATAGTCTTTTGCCAGTTCCATCGGTTTTTATTCTATAAAGAAATTCATTTTGAATATAATAAATATAGTCACTATATATAGTAATACTCTTTACTTCTGCTGTAAGAAGTTGTTTTTTATTATTATTCTTATCATATTTTATTATTGCAGAATTTTGGGCAGTTTTTCTTATAAAAATTGTGTCCTTACAATTTATAAAATAATTGAGAAGCGGGTCTTGATAAAGTATTTGCTTGTTGGTACCATCTTTTTTTGACTTATATAAAATGTTTGAATATCTATCTGTATAATAAATACTATCGTCACCAAGGCTATAATTTAGAATATTTGTTACAAGTGTAACTACCTTATCAGGGTTATTTGCATCTATCATTTTTAGTAATCCAGTATTGTTATCTTGAAAATAAATAAGGTTTTCTGCTACCTTTATATTATACGCTAAATCACAAACAAAGTGCTCTTTGCCATCCTTATCTATGGAATAGAACTTGCTAGAGCTATTGGTATAGTAATCATTATGATTATAGAGAGGTAATAATTATTAAAGCTACAATTAGTACAGTCAGTTTTTTAATAAATCTACTCATAAATAAAGTCCCTTCAAAACATATTTTACCAATATTATACATTGGTTAAATAATCCATTGCAATGAAATCTTATTTTTTTGTCATAAATGTGGACAAAGCCCAATATCTATATATAAAGATTTATTCTAATGAGAACGGGGTGGAGTACCTATGAAGTCAATAGATGAAGAAATCCTTCCATATCTGGGACAATCCCTAAGGCTAATCTTTAATAAAATGTGTCAGGAGAGTAAGGACAAACTTGAAGAAATACGGTTAAGGGCACAAAAACCGCTTATGGTGTCTTGCAATGCTAATGATTGGTTTGTGACAGCCGACGGACGTATTTCTAAAAACTTTTTTGAAGCATATGAAGTAACTCAGCAAGATGTATTTAGAGTAATTGAGCTCATGAGTGAGAACTCCATATATGCTTATCAGGACGAGATTACTTCAGGCTACCTCACTATCAAGGGTGGACATAGAGTGGGCTTAAGCGGAAAGGTCGTAGTAGCTGACAATAAGATTAAAAATATAAAGGAATTTAATGGTCTCAATATACGTATTGCAAAAGAGATAACTGGGTGTGCACTACCTGTGTTTAAATACATTATAAATGGGTCGGGGGACGTCTATAACACTCTTATTGTAGGCCCTCCCCAATGTGGCAAAACAACCGTTTTAAGGGATCTTTGCCGGCTACTGAGTAATGGAAGTGCAGAACTGGATTTTAAGGGAATAAAAATCGGAGTGGTGGACGAGCGCTCTGAAATTGCTGCATGTAACAGGGGTATCCCCCAGAATGATGTTGGGATGAGAACGGATGTACTGGACGGTTGCCCTAAGAGCATTGGAATGGAAATGCTGCTCAGAAGCATGTCGCCATTAGCTATAGTAACTGATGAAATAGGAGTACAGGGAGATAAAGATGCAATACTGAAAGTTCTCAATTCAGGTGTGAAAATTATCACTACTGCTCACGGCTATAATATCTCTGAGCTAAAAATGAGAGAGGAACTGTTACAGGTAATAAAAAGCGGTATATTTGAAAGGTTCCTGGTTCTGAGCTCAGCAAAAGGGCCAGGCACACTAGAAGAGGTGTGTGACGGGGCTATGAGAGTCTTGTACAAGAGAGGTAAATAATATTATGTTGATTCTAAAACTAATAGCTTCTGCTATCATACTTAGTTCTTCCGCTATTATTGGTTTTAGTCTTGCAAGGGATTGTGCAAAACGTCCAGTAGTGCTACGAGAACTTCAGGCAGCATTACAAATGCTAGAAAACGAAATAAGCTTTATGTCAAATCTGCTGCAGGACGCATTTGTTAGAATAGCCGCAGCCATAAATACTCAGTCTTCGGTTATTTTTACGATAGCGGCTGAAAATTTAGGGGTACTTGGAACACAGGCGAGCGAGGCCTGGGAAAAATCTATAAAGCAAAATGCTCATCAACTAGGACTTAAGTCTGAGGATATCTCAATATTGATTTCATTTGGCAAGATGCTTGGAAGCTCAGATACATTTGGACAAATAAACAATATCAGACTTGCATCAGCCCAACTAAAATTACAGCAACAAAAAGCTGAGGATATGAAAAAGAAGAATGAAAAAATGTATAAAAGTCTGGGTGTATTAGGTGGTATGGCAGTGATTGTTATTCTTTTTTAGCAGGTGTTACTAATGTAAATTAAAGCCGTTGAGTGTGGGTTAGCTTTATCTTTAGGAGGGACAATTATATGGGGGTTGATCTGATTTTTAAAATAGCTGCAATTGGAATTTTGGTTGCCGTACTAAATCAAGTGCTAATAAGGTCAGGCAGGGAAGAACAGGCTATGATGACAACTTTAGCAGGAATAATTGTAGTTCTGCTTATGGTGTCAAAGGAAATAGCAATGTTATTTGAAACGGTAAAGACAATGTTTCATTTCTAAACTACAGATAATGGGGTGACATAGCATGGATATACTTCAGATTGTCTGTATTGGCATAATTGCGGTTATATTATCCGCAACAATAAAGGCACAGCGACCGGAAATAGCCTTGCAGGTAAATATTATAACAGGTATTATCATTTTCCTGGTTGTGGCAGTAAAGCTATCTGTAGTGATTGAGTTCATAGAAGATTTCAGCAAAAAGGCAGATATCGATTTTACTTATATTACTATTCTTTTGAAAATTGTCGGTATTGCGTATATTGCTGAATTTGGAGCAGAGGTATGCAAGGACGCCGGTGAATCCTCAATAGCCTCAAAGATTGAGTTAGCAGGAAAGGTTACAATCATGATTCTATCAGTACCAATAATTAGCTCACTTTTGGAGATGGTTGTTAAGCTGATGACTCAGCATTAATTAGGCATTAACTAAAGTACAAAAGGAAGGATAAATTGCACATGAGGAGTACAAAAAGAAAAAAAATTATCATAATTTCATTTGTTGCTTTGCTGCTGATTTGTCTTTCAACGGTAGGTATTTTTGCAAATGCTGAAAGAAGTGGTATTTCTAAAAATGGCAGTGCTTCTGAAAATAGCAGTATTTACGAAAATGGCGGGGATTCTCAAAAAATCAGTATTTCTGAAAATGGGGAAGCTTCTGAAAAGGACAGCAAGAATCAGCAAAATCAAACGGAGAAAATAATAGATCAACAGCTGCAGGCCTCTGATTCAAAAGATATTATCAATAATGTCAAGAAGTATTACTCGCAGGATTCAAATAAAATTTTCCCAGATTTTGACCCTGAGAAGATATTGACACAAGCAGCAAAAGGGAACTTTAAATTTAGTATAGCCGATATGTTGAACAGAACAGTGAGATACCTTTTAGGTGAAGTGTTTCTAAATATTGATGTTCTAGTAAAAATTATTATCCTTGCAATCCTTTGTGCTATTCTCAAAAATCTCCAAAATTCTTTTTTGAGTGAGAGTGTGGGGGAACTTGCTTTCTTTGTTTGCTACATTGTAATAGTATCAGTTCTTATGGTTAGTTTTACCACAGCCATGAAGATGTGTATGTCCATTATTGACAATATGGTTTCCTTCATGCACTCAATAATTCCTTTGCTGATATCATTATTGGTTTCAACGGGCAACATTTCATCAGCAGGCATTATACAGCCTTTGCTTATTGTTTTGGTTGAAATCAGTGCAACACTAATTAAGAATTTCTTCATACCTCTTATATTTTTAGTTACAGTACTCAATATAGTAAACAATATATCTGACAAGCTCCAATTAACTAAGCTTTCAGGCTTTATAAAACAGATTTGCTCGTGGGGATTGGGGATTATACTAACAGTTTTTATTGGCATTGTATCCATACAAGGCTCAATGGGCGCTGTGGTGGATGGTGTAACCAGTAAAACTGCAAAATATGCTCTGGGTACTTTTATTCCTGTTGTGGGAAAATACCTGGCAGATGCGGCGGATACTGTTGTAGGATGTACGCTCGTTATTAAAAATGCTTCGGGAATAGTAGCCATGATAGGCGTGATATTAGTATGCCTTGCACCTTTACTAAAAATACTTGCATTAGTTATCTTGTATAGGCTCACTAGTGCACTGGTAGAACCTATATCGGATAAAAAAATTACAAATTGTCTAAGTGATATGGCATCTTCACTTACATACATACTAGGACTAACTGCTGCTATTGCTGTAATGTTTTTGATAGCAATAACCGTTGTAATAAACACCACCAACCTATCAGCAATGATCAGATAGAAGCATTTGCTTTTATTGAATTGGTATATTGTAATGGTTTATTTATTTGGTAGCATGCCATGGATTAATAGTTTGTAGCATGCAATGGATTAATAAATTGGTAGTTTGCAATGGATTATAATTGGTAGCATGCAACGGATTATACTTGGTTGATTGCAATGGATTATTAATAGGACGGTTGATGAATTTTTGATTAGATAGAGGGGTAATTATGCTGAGTTTTTTAAGTTCTTGGGTTATTAATATTGTAACTGTTTCAATAATTATTGTTTTATTTGAGATGCTGATGCCTAATAGCAAAACAAAAAAAATTATTAATCTTGTAACAGGATTTGTACTCATCATTGCTATAATTAATCCTTTTTTGTCCCTTAAAACATCGAATATTAATTTAGCGGACATTGCCCTTCAAGATAGTGGTTATTTGGATAAAAAGGAGATTGAAAATAGCAGTAAGTATATAGGCAAAACCCAAATGAGCCAGATTACAGAGGTATACAAGAAAAAGGTATGCGAGAATATAAGTAGTCAGCTTGATAAGATGGAGGGAATAGCACAAGCAACAGTAAGTGTTGATATAAATGAAAATACGCAATCCGAATCTTTTGGTGAAATACAAAAGGTGTATATAACAATAAGAAAAGGTGAGAAATCGGAGAGTAATAAAACTGTTAAACCGGTAATTGTAGTGAACAAGGTGGATATTAGCATAAAAAGGGAAAGCAAAAAAACAGTAGTTGATTTTGGAGAACAAAAGCTACAAGATTCAGTGAAAGAGAACATAAATAAAACCTTTCAAATAGATACAAAAAATATAGTTGTAAATTTTTCATAAAGTAGGAGGGGAATAAGATGGATATATTCAAAAAAATGGTTAAAAAGTACAAGGGGAAACTCAGTAAGTTGTCGACAAAGACCATCATAAAAAATACTGCTGTTGTAGCGGCACTTGCAGCAATACTGCTGATAGGAGCAAGTGAGTTTTTTGATAGGCCTTCAAGCATAGAAAATAGCGTTTTATCTCAGGGAGAAAATGCCCAACAAAATGTCGGGGTGTCAAAACAGGTTCAAAACGATGACCGTGAGCTGGAGCAAAATCTTTCTGATATTTTGTCCAAAATAGATGGTGCCGGTAAGGTAGACGCATTTATTACCTACTATTCAAGTAAAGAGTCTGTACCCGCTATGGATGAAAAAACAACTGATAGCGATACTCAGGAAAAAGATAAGGAAGGGGGTTCGAGAAGTATAAAGCAAACCGATAAGCAAAAGCAGGTAATCTATGAGGAGAGTGGAGGCGCAAAGAGGCCATTTGTAACTAAAGAGCTATCTCCACAAGTTAAGGGCGTAGTAATTGTTGCTGATGGTGCAGCAGATATAGAGGTTAAGAGTAATCTTATAAATGCGGCCACAGCTCTTTTGGATTTACCTGCACATAAGGTACAGGTCTTTAAAAGAAACAATAAATAAAAATAATTTTGCAAAACAGAAATAAAG
This sequence comes from Bacillota bacterium, assembly GCA_023439045.1. Lineage (GTDB taxonomy): Bacteria > Bacillota > Clostridia > Acetivibrionales > DSM-1351 > Ruminiclostridium. The sequence continues at coordinate 11,556 of JAEXOY010000020.1, forward strand.
TGACAAGCACAAGAATATACATAATCTTGAGATTAGCAGTAGTCCAGAAGTTAGAATATTTTCTGGAGCAATAATATTTTTTGATAGGAGGGTCATTCAAATGAAATTCTTAAAGAGAAAACAGATCATCGTATTATCTTTGGTGTTAATGCTTATGGTGGCAGGCTATCTGCAGTATAGCTACAACAAGAGCTCCCAATTCAGTGAGGGAGATGCTACACAAATCGGAGACGCAGTATACGTTGAAAACGAAGGAGTATCCACTGATGAAACAACTGCTCAGGGTGATACACAGACAGCAAGCGCTGATACAAATGCAACCACAGCTGATGCAAAGGCTGGAGATGCAGCTAAGTCGGTTAGCTCAGATGCTAAGACTGCAGTGGCATCAAAGGAAGCTAATAGCTTTTTTGCACAGGCAAAGATGGATAGAGAAGTAGTAAGAGGTAAGGACATCGAAACAATGAAGGGCGTAGCTGAAGACCAGCTAGCTTCTAAGGATGCGAAGTCAAAGGCATATGAAAAAATGATGAAGATAGTTGAAACCTCACAAAAAGAAATGAGGATTGAAACGCTAATCAAGGAAAAGGGTTATAGTGATGTAGTAGCACTTTTCGGAGATGATGGCACAGTTGATGTAATAGTTAAGACGCCTGCAATCTCAAAGACAGATGCAGCAAACATAGCTGATATAGTTATGAGACAAGGAAATGTTTCTCTGAACAAGATAGTAATAAAGCCTATGTTCTAAAAGTTTAGAAGTTAGGGCTTAGAATACAATTTGGGTACAATGTAGAAAATTAATTTATATAGGACTTAGGGGCTAGTGCTGAGCATTTGCTCCTTTTTTATGTAAATAAAATATATAGAATTTTTTGATTTATATCTAGAGAGAGTCATTTCATAATACCTTGGGAAATATAAATAATATAGATACGTTAATCATTTGATATATTGTGATTAAAATGATATAATTTTATAAAACTATTTTCTTCAATAGTTTCACTTTTTTTGAGAAAGGATTGAAGGCTTAGATGGAAGAATTGACCAATGTTGTTGATGATATGGGTACAGTAAAGATTTCAGAAGAGGTTGTTGCCATTATTTCTGGCGTTGCAGCTACTGAAGTACCTGGTGTCGCTGGTATGAGTGGTGGTATTGCTGGTGGTATTGCTGAAATTCTCGGTAGAAAGAACCTTTCAAAGGGAGTTAAGGTTGAGGTTGGAGAGAAAGAAGCAGCCATTGATTTATATATAATTGTTGATTATGGAGCAAGAATACCGGAAGTTGCATGGGATATACAAGAAAAGGTCAAGACAACTGTTCAGAATATGACAGGGTTGAATGTGGTGGAAGTAAATATCCATGTTCAGGGCGTTAATTTCGAAAAAGATATTGCCAAAAAAGAACAGGAAACAAAATAAGTATTGTTTGTGTTGGCTATAATTTAATATGTAATACTACTCAAGGGGCACTTATGATGCCCTTTGATTTTATATTTAATATTTTACCATTTATTTGTTGGGTATAAATTGCATTTTTTCAGCGTTTCTAATATAATAAGTGGTGAATTTTACTATTTTGAAAAGAGGTGACGTTTTTAATGAACATCATTCTGAGAGTGTTGCTTGCAATTTACGCATTTTTTCTTACCATTGCATCATTATTTGCCATGCTTGTTACTATAAGGTCGGATTTACTTACTAAGACTTATATATACTTATTTAATGATGTTTTGAACTTTAGAAATCCATCTATTATTATGTTCATTATAGCTTCTATTTTCTTTTGCCTCAGTCTTACATTTTTGCTTTCCGGCTTCAAGCCTGAAGGAGACAAGAAAGCAATAGTAAAGTACAATAAGAATGGAGATATTCGCATTACTTTGAACTCTATAGAAAATATTGCTCTTGCTACGTCGAGAAAGCTTAATGGAATTAGAGATTCAAAAGCATACGTTTATAAAAGCGGAGAAGGTGTTGTCATTACTGTAAAAGCAATTGTGCTGCCAGAAGTAAATGTACCGACTCTGTCTGAGGACATGCAGTTCAAAGTTAAAAGTGCTGTTGAGGATTGTACAGGAGTGAGAGTAGATAGCGTAAGAGTTATAATAGAAAGCATTTTTACAGGCTACAAGGCAGCTAGAGTGGAATAGAAGAGGAGGTGGATAGCTTTGGATAAACAAATTCTGCTTCAGTTTTACAAATCCTACAAAGGAGAAATATTAGGCGCAGGTATTGGGTTTGTTTTAGCAGTTACTGTTTTACTACTAGGTATTTTAAAAGCAATTTTTATTGTAATTTGTGTTTTGTTTGGATATTATATTGGTAAGAAGCTATCACACGACAAAGATTATGTAAAAAACTTATTGGACAGGATATTACCTCCTGGTACATATAGGTAAAATGTGATACGATTTACAAACTAATGATCCAAACAGGAGGAGTCAGATTTATATGGGACGTCGAGCATCCAGGGAAGCTGCCATGAAGCTGCTTTACCAATTAGAATTTCAGAAGGATGATAAAAAAGAACAAATTTCAATTGCCCTGGAGGATGAAAGCTTTACTCAAAAGGACAAACAGTATATAGAAGATATTATTGATGGAGTTCATAACAATATAGAGTTAATTGATAGTGTTATAGAAAATAAGGCAACTGGCTGGAAAATAGGCAGATTATCCAAAATAGATTTATCTATATTAAGAATTGGTATATATGAAATTTTAAAGAGAGATGATATACCTTACAGCGTTTCAGTCAATGAAGCTGTTGAATTGGCCAAGAAGTACAGTAACGAAGATGCAGGGGCCTTTGTAAATGGATTGCTCGCTAAGGTCACTAAGGATGGCCAAATAACAAACGAGCAAGCGAAAGAATAAGCTTTAAAATGGGCTGTTGCAATATTATTTGCAATAGTCCTTTTTAGTTCGGAGGGATGTTCGTTGAATCAAATATTTACTGTTTCAGAGATAAATAATTATATAAAAATGCTCATGTCCTCAAATAGCTTATTATCCGCCTTAGCTATCAGAGGTGAAATTTCAAATTTCAAGCACCATTATTCAGGACACATGTATTTTACATTAAAGGATCATGAAAGCATTCTTAAATGTGTTATGTTTAAATCAAGTGCTCAAGGTTTAAGGTTTGCTCCTGAGAACGGTATGAAAGTTATAGCAAGCGGATATATTTCAGTTTTTGAGCGGGACGGTCAGTATCAGCTTTATATAAGCAGTATGCAGCCTGATGGTGTGGGGGCTCTTCACATGGCATATGAGCAGCTGAAAGAAAAGCTGGAAAAGGAAGGCTTGTTTGATTTGCGTCTTAAGAAAAGCATACCTCTATTACCAAGCAAGATAGGTGTTGTAACTTCCTCAACTGGTGCTGTTATTAGGGATATTATTAACGTAGCTGGAAGACGAAATGAAAACATGAAAATACTACTATATCCTGTAGCAGTACAGGGGACTCAAGCTGCAGCCCAAATAGCAGCGGCGGTGAGAAAGTTAAACGAGCTTAACCTAGTCGATGTAATTATAGTGGCAAGGGGTGGGGGCTCACTAGAAGAATTGTGGGCTTTTAATGAAGAGATAGTTGCTAGAAGCATATTTGAGTCAAAAATCCCAGTTATATCGGCTGTGGGACATGAGACTGACTATACAATTTGTGACTTTGTTTCTGATGTCAGGGCTCCTACGCCATCTGCTGCTGCAGAACTAGCAGTTCCAGACCGTGAAATGCTAAAGTACAAGCTTCAAAATTACAATGTGAGATTAAAAAATGCACTAGTAAAAAAGCTTGATGCCGGTAGAAAAGAGCTGGATAAAATTAATTCCAGACCGGTTTTTAGGCATCCACTTGATAATATAAACCAGCATAGACTCAAGATTGATAATTTATTAAGGCTGCTAGGGAAAAATTCTGAGATACAATTGAAGGCCAAGAAAACAGAGTTTTCGCTGCTTGTTGGAAAATTGGACGCATTAAGTCCTCTTAAAATATTTGAAAGAGGCTACTGTATAGCAAAGAAAGCAGATGGAAAGGTTATAAGATCGGTCAATCAGGTAATAGAGGGCAACGATGTTCAAATAAATGTTAGTGATGGGCAAATATATTGTCAGGTACTGGAGGTAAAAGAAAATGGCTAAGAAAGCAGAAAATAAAATAGATAAAAAAGCAGATATAAAAGTAGATATCAAATCAGACAATAAGACTTTTGAAGAGGCTATAGTTGAACTCGAGCAGATTGTTAATAATCTAGAAAGAGGAGAACTGACTCTAGAAGAGTCAATAGCTGGGTTTCAAAAAGGTATTGAGCTGTCAAAACTCTGCTCCTCAAAACTTGATGAGGCTGAAAAGAAGATTAGTATTTTATTGCAGGACGACAATGGCAATCTGGTTGAACAGGACTTCTGTCAAGAATGAGTAAAACATAGCTCATGTTTTTCATATTAAAAGATTTCGAGAAATTAATTACTTTAAAGAGGTTTTGAAAGGAAAGCTACTGTGAGATATAACGAGCAATATAAACTATATTTGGAATTAATCGAAAATTATTTATCAAATTCCATTGATATTAATTGTGCATATTATTACAACCTAAAAGAGGCCATGAATTATAGCCTTCTAGCTGGAGGGAAAAGGCTCAGACCTGTTTTGTGTCTTGCTACAGCGCAGCTGCTTGGTGGTGATATTGACAAGGTTCTCCCTTACGCCTGCTCCATAGAAATGATACACACATACTCCCTGATTCATGATGATTTACCTGCAATGGATAATGATGACTATAGAAGAGGTAAGCCAACAAACCACAAGGTTTATGGTGATGCGATGGCTATTTTGGCTGGAGATGGTCTTCTGAATTATGCTTATGAAAATATGCTGAGGGCAGCGTTGGATTATGGGTGTAAGGAGAACCATATTAAAGCTATTAGTATTATTTCTAATTATGCAGGTATAAATGGAATGATTGGCGGTCAGGTTATAGATATGGATTGTGAAGGTAAATTAGTAGAGGAAGATAGATTAAAAGCAATGCATAGGTTAAAAACAGGAGCACTTATTAAAGCACCTATAGAAGCTGCCTCCATTATATGTAATGCTTCTTCCCAACAGGTTGATTTGCTCCTAAGCTTTGCCGCTAATCTCGGACTAGCATTTCAAATAAAGGACGATATACTGGATGTTGAAGGTAGTATTGAAGCCATGGGTAAGAAGCCAGGAAGCGATGCAATAGCTGAGAAAACGACCTATGTTACGCTGTATGGCTTAGAGAAAGCTAAGCAATTACTCGAGTGTACTACAGCCTCTGCCTTGAACTGTCTTGATAAATTAGATCAGCTTGAGTGTAACTCATGGTTTTTAAAAGAATTAACCCTAGATATGGCAAAAAGAGACAGATAACTTTTACTTTGTTTTAGTATAAATATATGGTATAATATTTTACCAATAAGCTTATTAAGCTTATTACATTTACAAAAAAACAGGGTGGCGCAGTATTCTAGTCAATTCGGTGATTCTGAAAGCGGGCCTAAAAATCCGTTAAAGGGCACATCGATGAAGTTTCTGGTGTCGGCTTGCTACGCCCAGTGGTGGGTTGATGCTGGAAGTTAAGGATTAGGGGCGATCTGCAATGGCATGCGGGCGTTGACCCCTCTTCCGTGGAGACCCTGACTTGTGGATGAAAAGTCAAGTTTAGTACTTGCCACCTCATCTACGATAAGGGATTAAACCTGTTATGCGGTTCCGTTATGGTGCTGTGAACAGAGTAGCCTGCCTTGAGTGAATCTGGTGGATAATGGATCACATGCTATGTCTATTGGCCGATAGAAAAGCGTTATTGCTGTTTGAAACCTTGTTTGCAAAAGAGGCTAGGAATTATTGAGAATTGTTGAGGAAAACTCCTAGACTGTTCTTATTTAGTGGTTTTTTGGGGATTAAGGTGTGGTCTAAGTGGTAATCAGGCCCCATAAGTGGTAACACTATGGTTGAATGTTTGAAGGGAAACCTCTGGTTTGGCGACATTCCAGTACGTTCAAGGGAAATCCTGCCTGACCTAAGCCGCAAAATTTACTTAAAGAGCTGCCACCCGTTTTTCATTATTTATGTGTTTTTTACACACTTGGAGGATTATTTAAGTGGGAGATAAAAGCAAGCGTCCTGTCGATGAAAAACGTATTAAGCTTAGGCATAACCTGGTTGGTTCTGATAAGCAAACTAAAATATGGACGTTGTTAATTACTATAATTACATTCTTTATTTCTATTTTTATGTCTTTTTTTTCAAATCAGACACTAAATCATGCCAGTACAGTTGTTTCTTTTCTCATAGTTTTTGGTATAATCTTTATTAGTATAATATTTGATTTGATTGGTACTGCTGCAACAGCTGCAGATGAAGCGCCTTTTCATTCCATGGCGTCAAGAAAGCTCTACGGTGCAAAGCAGGCTATTTTCCTCATCAGAAATGCTGACAAGGTATCAAATTTTTGCAATGACGTTGTTGGTGATATATGTGGTGTAATAAGCGGAACAGCGGCAGCTTTCATCGTTTATAAGTTTATAGGTGCTGGAGACGCTGCGCAAAATTCCATTTTTGGATTGGCACTTACAGCTATGGTGGCATCTCTAACAGTTGGTGGAAAGGCTTTGGGGAAATCGGTAGCACTTTCAAACAGTAATTATATTATTTATAAGGTTGCAGTAGTTTATAAATTTTTATTTGGTAGATTTAGTAGAAAAGCTAATAAGAGGAATAATAAGAATAGCATAAATACGAAAAAGAACACCGATAAAGAGTAATATAAAAGATTATTTGCAAAAGAAGGAGCACAAATAAGGTGGGCTATTTAGAATATATTGACTCTCCTGATGATATAAAAAAGCTTAATACAGATGAGCTAATTCAGTTGTCTGATGAGATAAGGGAGTTTTTATTAAAAAAGGTATCTAAGACAGGTGGGCATCTTGCATCAAATTTGGGTGTTGTTGAGCTTACACTTGCAATGCATAATGTTTTTGATACAAAGAAAGATAAAATTGTTTGGGACGTCGGACACCAGTCTTACGTTCACAAAATAGTAACAGGGCGTAAAGACAAATTTGATACTTTACGCAAGCTCAATGGTTTATCAGGCTTTCCAAAGACCTGTGAGAGCAACCATGACTGTTTCAATACTGGCCATAGTAGCACGTCAATATCGGCGGCCCTTGGAATGGCAAAGGCACGGGATATGAAGAGTGAAGATTATAGTGTTGTTGCAGTAATAGGTGACGGTGCATTTACAGGAGGAATGGCATTTGAGGCCCTCAATGATGGGGGGAGACTTAATAGTAATTTTATAGTCATATTGAACGACAATGAAATGTCTATTACACCAAATGTGGGTGGTCTTTCAAGATCCTTTAGCAAGATGAGAACAGGACCTTTCTATACAAAGACCAAAGAAGATATAGATAACTTCCTTGATAAGCTTCCAAACCTTGGTGGCAAAACAAGAGAAGCAATCAGACGTATAAAAGGCACCATAAAGTATTTGATAACACCTGGTGCAATATTTGAATCCTTTGGATATAAATATTATGGGCCTGTTGATGGGCATAACATTGAAGAACTCACAATGGCACTAAATACTGCAAAAAGATCAAAAAAGCCTGTGTTTATACATGTTTTTACTCAAAAGGGCAGAGGTTATTCTTTCGCTGAAGAGAGACCGGATAGGTTCCACGGAATAGCACCCTTTGAGGTGGAAACGGGTGAAACACTAGTCAAAAGCGGTTCCCCAGATTTTTCTTCTGTTTTTGGAGCAGCGCTGTGCAAAGAGGCGGAAATTAATAACAGGATAGTTGCTGTTTCCGCAGCCATGGTTACCGGCACTGGCCTGACTGAATTTTCAAAGCTATACCCGAAGAGACTGTTTGATGTGGGTATCGCAGAGCAGCATGCCGTTACTAGCTCTGCTGGCCTTGCCATGAACGGCATGCTGCCGGTGGTGGCCATATATTCCTCATTCCTGCAGAGAGCTTATGACCAAATAATACACGATGTTGCCACCCAGAAGTTACATGTTATATTTGCAATAGATAGAGCAGGTATAGTTGGAGAGGACGGAGAGACACACCAAGGGGTATTTGACTTGTCTTTTCTCAGCCATATACCAAATATGACAATTATGGCTCCCGCTGACTATAACGAATTACGAGACATGTTACACTACGCTATTTATAACACAATAGGCCCGGTAGCAATCAGGTATCCAAGGGGAAGGGGCTTAGAAAGCATAGGACAATATCATCCTGTAAACAGTGCCACAAGCGTAACCCTCTCGGAAGGCAGTGACGTATGTCTTCTAGCTGTTGGCAGTATGGTGCAAAATGCGGTTGAAGCTGCTGAGATACTCAAGAGCAAGGGAGTATCAGCAGGGGTTATAAACGCTAGATTTGTTAAACCTATTGATTGTAATGCTATTATTGCTAGTGCACAAAAATATAAAAAAATAATAACTATTGAAGATAATGCTTTGATGGGTGGTTTTGGAAGCAATGTACTCAGCTTGCTTAATGCAAGAGATATCCATTGCAGAGTAAAGACACTGGGACTTCCTGATGATTTTATTAATCATGGTACTAGAAATGAATTAATAAAGCTTGTCGGATTGGACAGTAATTCCATCGCTGAAGTTGCTATGGAAATGTGCAAAGAATGAATAGAGGTAAATATAGCAAATAAATGTAGCAGATGAAATATAACATGAAATGTAGCAGATGAAATACAGCAGATGAATATAGCAGATGAATGTAGCAGATGAAATATAGCAGATGAAATGTAACAAATGAATATGTAGCAAATATTTATATTACATTGTACATGTGTAAATAGAGTGACGAAGATTCGGAGGCAATATTTTGGAAAAAGAAAGATTGGATGTTTTTTTGGTCAAGGAAGGCTACTTTGACTCTAGAGAGAAATGTAAGAGTGCTATCATGGCAGGCATTGTATGGATAAATGGTTTGCGTGAAGATAAGCCTGGTACAAAGGTTCCTGTGGATTGTACTGTTGAAATAAAAGAAAAGCCCAATCCCTTTGTTAGCCGTGGTGGACTTAAGCTGGCAAAGGCTATAAAAGAATTTGGAATATCCATGAAGGACAAAATTGCATTAGATATTGGCGCTTCAACAGGTGGCTTTACCGATTGTATGCTGCAAAACGGTGCCAAAAGGGTTGTTGCTATAGATGTGGGATATGGACAACTAGCTTGGGAGCTAAGAAATGACCCTAGAGTAGTATGTATGGAGCGATCAAATATCAGATATGTAAAGCCTGAGAATATAGGTTTTCTAGCTCAATTTGCGTCCATTGATGTGTCATTTATTTCGCTTACAAAGGTTTTACCAGCTGCATTAGACCTTCTTACTGACGAAGCAGAATTAGTGTGCTTGATAAAGCCGCAATTTGAGGCAGGCAGAGAAAAGGTAGGTAAACATGGCGTTGTGCGGGACAGCAATGTTCATATTGAGGTTATAGAGAAAATCATTAATTTTGTTTCTGAAAAAGGGTTATTTATTAGAGCTTTATCATATTCTCCAATAAAGGGACCGGAAGGAAATATAGAGTACCTTCTTTATATATCAAAGCAGCAAGGCAATTATTCGCCCGATATGCTCGAAGTGCTCATAAAAAGTACTGTCTCTGATGCACATTCCAGCTTAACCTAAAATTATAAAAATTTTTTTAATTTAACTTGTGCTATCCTCATGTTATAATTATATTGGACTTGCTTAAAATGGAAAACGTTACTTGTCCTTGGAAAGGAACATAGATGAAGACAATAGGGATAATTACCAATACCCAAAAAGATTTGGGACTCAAATATACCGATATGCTTATAAGAAGTATAGAGAAACATGGGGGCGCTTACATAACTCCAGCAAAGGCTCATATTTGTGGCATGGAAGGCATTGATGCTGGTGTGGCAGAGATTTGTACTGCCTGTGACATAATTATTTGTCTGGGAGGAGACGGAACCTTTCTAAAGACAGCAAAGACGGCGTATTCCTTTGGAACACCCATTTTAGGCATAAATCTTGGTACTTTAGGCTTTCTCACTGATATAGAAACTCAAGAGATTGACAAATGTATAGAGTGCCTGATGAACGATAAGTATTATATTGAAGAGCGTATAATGCTCAATGCAAATGTATATAAAAATGGTCAACTGATTTCTTCTGACTCAGCAATTAATGATGTTGTTATCTCAAGAGAAAAGATTTTGAGAATATTGCATCTTAGCACATATATTGATGGAAATTTTATTGATACCTTTCCAGGAGATGGAATTGTCATTGCTACTCCTACTGGTTCTACAGCTTATTCACTTTCAGCAGGTGGGCCAATTGTTGAACCTAACGCCCAACTTATGTTAATAACGCCTATATGCCCTCATATGCTTTATTCTAGGTCTTTTGTAGCTTCGGACAGCAGGCATATTAAGGTGGTTTTGTCGGAAGATTATGAGCATACCGCTCTTGTTACTGTTGATGGTCAAAGGTGCTATGAAGTAAAAGGCGGAGACTATATCGAGGTATCTAAATCAAATTCAACAGTCAAAATAGTTAAAATACAATCAAAAGACTTTTTTACAATTTTGAGAAACAAAATATATAACAGAAAGGAAGTGTAATATGAAGTACAACAGACATGCTAAAATTTTAGACATAATAGAAAACAACGTTATAGAGACTCAGGAGGAGTTGTCTGAAAAGCTCAAGGAACAGGGAGTGGAGGTTACTCAAGCAACTGTATCAAGAGATATTAAGGATTTACGACTCATAAAGGTCTTAAATGAAGATGGAAAGTATAGATATGCCACTTTTACTCAGACAGAAAATACTATGTCAAACAGGCTTATAACTATTTTAACCGAAGCTTATGTTTCGAGTGATTATGCCAATAACATTGTTGTTGTAAAGACACTTCCAGGCATGGCTCAGGCAGCCTGCTTTGCAATTGATTCTCTGAAATGGCCTGAAATATTGGGCACAATTGCAGGGGATGATACACTTATGATGGTTTGCAGAGCTGAAAAAATAGCTGAAGAGATTGTTAACAAGTTCAATAAAATGATGCATCAATAGATTTAAACGAGGTATTGAGTATGTTGCTTCAGTTAGATATTAGAAATGTTGCGCTTATTGATAAAATAAGTATAGATATGGCAAATGGGCTTAGCGTACTTACCGGAGAGACCGGTGCAGGTAAGTCCATATTGATTGATTCAATAAACGCTGTATTAGGTGACAGAATTGGCAAAGATATTGTGAGAGCAGGTACCGATAAGGCTGTCATTGAAGCGGTATTCTCCAGTGATAGTGAACAATTGATTTCTTTACTTGATGAGCTTGGGGTAGAGATAGAAGAAGGAGATAACATAATACTCTCTCGCGAAATATCGGTAAATGGAAAGAACACCTGCCGTATAAATGGTAGACTTGTCAATCTGTCTGCGCTCAAGCAAATTGGAGGGCTTCTTATTGATATTCATGGACAGCATGATAACCAATCATTACTAAAAACAGAGAGCCATATACAATTTCTTGATGCATTCGGTGGCGCAGAGATAGAAAGCTTGAAAAAAGAATATTTATTAATGTTTTCACAATACAAGGAATTCAAACATAGGCAGAAGTCACTATTAGGAGATAAGGGCGAGATTGCCAGACGTTTGGACATGCTTAAGTTCCAGATAGAAGAGATCAAAGCGGCCAAGCTTAAAGATGGAGAGGACGACCTGCTTTTTAAGAAGAGGCAGCTCCTTGCAAACTCTGAGAAGATTGTAAACGCACTTGCGACCAGCTATGATTTGTTAGCTGGGGGCAACAGCATGACAAAATCTATAGTTTACAATGCAAACAAAGCACTTACAGAGCTTTCATATGCACTGAAGTATGATGAATCATTAAAAGATACTCATGAAAAGTTGGAATCAGTTATATATCAATTGGAGGATATTTCTGAGGAAATTAGAAATAGGCGTGATGAGTCGGAGTTTTCACCAGAAGAACTGGCTGAAATTGATGAAAGACTGGACACTATTACACGTTTGAAGCGTAAATACGGTACAAGCATTGCAGAAATCAAGGACTTTTATAGCAGTGCTATCAAAGAATATGATGAGCTTATACAGAGTGAAGAAGTTTCTGAAAAGCTTAGACAAATGATTATTGACTTAGAAGCAAAAATGTTCTCTAAGGCCAAAGAGCTTAATAACTTGAGAAAGTGTTATGCTTCTCAATTAGAGGATAAAATAACGAACGAGCTTGATGGACTTGAAATGAAAAATGCTAAATTTAGTGTAAACTTGCTTTTGGACGACCAGCAGAGACATTTTCACTATAATGGTCTTGATAGAGCAGAGTTTATGATTTCGACAAATGCTGGGGAGCCACAAAAGCCACTTAGTAAAATAGCTTCGGGCGGAGAAATGTCTAGAATAATGCTTGCTATAAAGACTATTCTTGCAAATGTTGATTTCGTGCCAACCTTGATTTTTGATGAAATTGATACTGGGATTAGTGGCAAGGCTGCACAAAGAGTTGGACAAAAGCTTGCACAAATATCCAAGACACACCAGGTGCTTTGTGTAACTCACCTGTCTCAGCTGGCCTGTATGGCGGATAATCATTATCTGATAGAAAAGTATACTGAGGATGAAAGCACATTTACCAGAGTTATACCGCTGGATGAAGATAGCAGAGTAATAGAAATTTCAAGAATTATTGGCGGTGCTGATGTTACAAAAGCAGCTAAACAGCACTCAGAAGAGTTAATAAGAGCTGCCATTGAGTTCAAAAAGCAACTTTAAATGAAAATGTAGCTCTAAAAATAAAATCTTCAATTCAATACTTTTTTTAATAAATCATAAGTTAGTTTGTAATTATAAATAAGTTAAGCATGCTAAAAAAAGCATGTTTTTTTCTTTTGCAGGAAATTTTTTTTTGAATATTTTTTAAATTAAATTCTACCTGATTTTCTGCTTAAATTACCTTTCATGTTTTATTTTGCTTGAATATTAATAATGGTGAAAGGTTAACTTAAGATTATGATTTTAAGGTTAATTATGCTTCGTTTTTTGGCATTTTACTAAAAAATCACATGGTACAAAAAGGAAGAAAATGGCAAGCAGCAAGTAATGTATTTTATAAATTTAGGAGAGTGAATTTAATGCATTATTTAAAATCAAATAAAAAAAAGCTGTTTGTATTATTGTTTGTATGTATTTGTGTAATATCTATAAGTTATTTGCAAACTTTTTCAATTATACCAGAGAAACTTACCTTGATAGAAGGAGAAGAATATGTTTATGATTTTAAAAGTTTTTTTGTTGTAAACATAAAAGCCGATCAACAGGATTATCTCAAGGTAAATAACACCGATATTAAGGCAAGTGGAAACTATTTAAAGCTTTTATCACCATTAAACCTAAAAACACAAAAGAAGGGGAGGGTGAATCTTAATTTTAAAGCATTTGGTATTATTCCTATTAAGACTATGCAGGTAGATATAATACCCAGTAAAAAGCTAATGGCTTGTGGTAATACAATTGGAGTAAAAATCTACATGAATGGCGTTTTGGTTGTAGGAATAAGTGATGTTGATGGCACTAATGGAGAAAAAGTTGAACCGGCCAAGGACGGAGGTATAAGAGCAGGAGATGTAATTTATGAAATAAATGGGGAACGATTAACCGGTATTAAGGATCTAGTAAAAAAGATAGATAATAACCAAGGAAGCAAACTGGAGATAAAGTATAAAAGAGGCTCATCACTCGGTACCGCAAATATTACACCTGCTGTGAGCGTTAATGACCATAAGTATCACATTGGTCTTTGGGTTAGAGACAGTACTGCCGGAATAGGTACAATGACTTTTTATGACCCTCAGACGCAAAGCTTTGGTGCTCTTGGACATGGTATAACTGATGTTGATACCGGTATACTTATGCCAGTGGACAGAGGTGAAGTTATAGAATCAAACATTATTTCTGTTAGAAAGGGTGAGCAAGGCACACCGGGAGAACTCAAGGGAATTTTTATTGAGAATAGACCCTGTATTGGTTGTATAAACAAAAATGGTGATTTTGGTATCTATGGACAAATTGACTCAAAATATATATATCAAAATGAAGAAAGTTTTCTTCCTATTGGATTAAGAGGACAAGTTAAGGTAGGACCAGCATATATTATATCGAATATTGAAGGCAAAAATACTGAAAAATTTAGTATTTATATAGAAAAGGTTTCGCGTCAATCTTTCAGCGGGCCAAAAGGTATGGTAATAAGAGTTACTGATAAAAGATTATTAAATACTACAGGGGGCATTGTTCAAGGTATGTCTGGCAGCCCAATTATACAAAATGGTAAGATTGTTGGAGCTGTAACTCATGTTTTGGTTAATGACCCAACTAGAGGATATGGTATCTTTATTGAATGGATGCTCAAAAGCTTAAATAGTGAGGTAGATTTGCAAAAGATTTCTTAAAACCAAAATGCTCAAATATAAGATGTCAGCATATGTTATATATAGACTTATGCTGACACTTTAATGGGAAATAAAACATAGCGAAAAAATGATACAAAATTTCAGAAATATGGTAAAATAAAGGTGTTGAAAGTTTTATTGATTTTTTCCAAATTTTTATTAGGCAATTTAGTAATAAAACTTGAAAAAATGTCGACTTCAAAATATAATATACACATGACATAATTTGGAAAAATGTTGGGGGGATTAAATTGAGTAGCAAAAAGATTGAAGTTTTGATTGCCGATGACAATAGAGAGTTTGGAGATATACTGAGTGAATATCTCGCAAACCAGAATGATATTGAAGTCGTAGGTCTCGCGAGAGATGGCCTTGAAGCAGTTGACCTTATTTTCGAAAAGTCTCCAGATATTGCAATACTGGATATCATTATGCCGCATCTTGATGGCCTTGGAGTACTGGAAAAGATTGCTTCATCAACAATGAGTAAGAAACCATTGTTCATAGTTTTATCAGCTGTTGGACAGGACAAGATCACTCAGAGAGCTTTAGCCTTAGGTGCAGAGTACTACATAGTCAAGCCATTTGACATGGACGTCCTGGTATCAAGGATTAGGCAGCTAAAGGATAATACGTATGCTCCACCGGTAGGCTCAATGAATAGCATGTCTTCCATGGCTGCTTTCTCAACACCTACCCCAAAGAAGAGTGAGTATTTAAACACTGAGAAAAAACCTGCTCACATTACTAATTCAAGCAGAAGCCTTGAAATAGAGGTTACCAATATTATGCATGAAATTGGTGTACCTGCACATATCAAAGGATATCAATATCTCAGAGATGCAATAATGATGGTGGTTAAAGATCTAGATGTTATAAATTCTATCACCAAGCTTCTTTATCCAAGCATAGCCAAAGAGTATAATACTACTCCTAGCAGAGTAGAAAGAGCTATAAGACATGCTATTGAAGTTGCATGGAGCCGTGGACAGGTTGAAGCTATTGATGCACTGTTTGGTTATACTGTAAATATTGGAAAAGGCAAGCCTACAAATTCCGAATTTATTGCTATGATAGCTGACAAATTGAGACTTGAATTAAAGGTTGGCTAAGTACATATTTTTAAGTTAAAGAGATTTAAATCAACTTAAGTAAACAATATTTTAAAAAAAACACCTTTTGTATACTGAAGCCAGTATTCATAAAGGTGTTTTTTTTGACTGGAAATTGTAAACAATGATTGAACAGTGGATAAATGATATTTTACTTTTATATACATCGAGGTATAATAAAAGGAGTACAAGAGTTGAACTAAAGAATGCTAAAAAGAAGGGATTTTAATATGGGGAGTAAAAATAAGATATTAATTGTTGATGACGACATTAATATTTGCGAACTTATTGGTCTTTATATTGAAAAGGAAGGTTATGAGGTTGTTAAAGCACACAACGGTATTAGTGCTGTAGAACTTTTTAAATCTACATCTCCCAATCTAGTTGTACTTGATATTATGCTTCCTGGTATAGATGGGTGGCAAGTATGTAGAGAAATTAGAAAAGTAAGCTCAATTCCAATAATTATGCTGACAGCAAAAGGCGAAACGTTTGATAAAGTATTGGGTCTTGAATTAGGTGCAGATGATTATATGGTTAAACCCTTTGAACCAAAAGAGTTAGTTGCAAGAGTAAAAGCTGTACTTAGAAGGTTTGACCATAAAGATATTGATACAAAAGAAGTGGTGTATCCAAATCTAGTTGTAAACAAGAGTAACTATACAATAAGACTTAAAGGAAATATAATTGAGCTTCCTCCAAAGGAATTAGAACTTCTCTACTTCCTTGCATCTAATCCTAACAAGGTGTTTACTAGAGAACAGCTTCTCGAGCAAGTTTGGGGGTTTGATTTTTACGGTGATTCTAGAACTGTTGATGTGCATGTAAAAAGAGTTAGGGAAAAGATAGATATTGAAGGGCAAAATTGGCAGCTAAAAACTGTATGGGGTGTTGGATACAAATTCGAGGTGAAATAATGTTCAAAAAGAGTATATTCAAGAAATTTGTATCTATGACTTTAGGCTTGCTAATTCTTAGCTTTGTCATAACAGGTGGTTTTCTTTATTACTTTTTAAATAATTTTGTGTTGGAAGAGAAGCAAAAAAACTTAGAGCAGAGTGCCAATGATATTAAAGGATTATTCTATTTATATATTGAAAATGCAGGTAATCCTGTAGCGCTCAAGCTGTTTGAGAATTCTCTAAAACTATTTAGTATTTCTGGTAATTCTATGATATGGATAGTAGAAAGCAATGGCCATATTATTTATAATGAACCAGAATTGCCTGCCTCAATAACCGCTAAATATGTTGATGAAACTAGCTATATGAAGTTACCTAATGAAAAACAGTATAAAGACGTAATGGAAGAGGATTCTACTAATATAACTGAAACTGGAGACTTCTATGGTTTTTTTAAAGATGAGTATTTTGCAAATAAAGGGGATTCTTGGCTAACGTTTAAAATGCCCTTTAAGGTAACAGCCTCTAATGGAAAAGAGGAAACTTTAGCGGCAGTATTTCTGCATACTCCTATTCCTGAGATTCAAAAAGCAAAGACATCTGTTTTTAACCTTTATATTGTTTCAGGTGGGGTAGCAATTTTTATTGCAATTATATTTGTCTACATTTTCTCATTAAAATTCACTAAACCTTTGAAAGAAATTAATTCCGCGGCTAAAATCATTGCTGCTGGGGAGTTTAGCAATAGACTTGCAATACATTCAGATGATGAGATAGGGCAGCTTGCTAAAAGCTTCAATCAGATGGTTGAAGATTTGCAAAAGCTTGAAGAGATGAGAAGAGGATTTATTGCAAACGTATCTCATGAGCTTAGGACGCCAATGACCTCAATTAGAGGATTCATTGAGGGGATATTAGATGGAACCATACCTTGTGAAAAACAGCACATATATCTTACAATAGTGAGAGATGAAACAAATAGACTAAGCAGATTGGTAAATGATTTGTTAGACTTAGCCAGACGTGAGGCAGGAGAAACAAAACTTAATCTACAATCTTTTGATATAAATGAGCTCATACGAATATGTGTAATTAAACTAGAGACGCTTATTACCTCCAAGGACATTGAAATAGAAGCAAATTTTGAAAGAGAAAATATGGTTGTAATGGCCGACAGGGACAGCATTGAAAGGGTAATTATTAATTTAATTCATAATGCAGTTAAATTCTCAAACAATAAGGGGAAAATACAAATTGAGACCTCTTTGAGTAGAGATAAAGTATTTGTTTCAATACAAGATTTTGGTATTGGTATTACGGAAGAAGAACAAAAGAGAATTTGGGATAGATTCTATAAGACTGATAAATCCAGAGGTGACAAGACAGGTACAGGCTTAGGCTTGGCTATAGTAAAAAGTATAATAATGGAACATGGACAAGATATATCTGTTTCAAGTAAGATAGGCGAAGGAACAAAATTTATTTTCAGCTTGGATAATTACAAAAATATTTAGGCAACATTTACATTTTGTTCATAATTATTTAAAAATATGTGGATAAAATCTAACTATAGGAACTGAAGGGAGCATTATATATGTTTAATAATAATGATGAATCAAAAGACATAAATGCCGAAAATCAAACATCTGCTTATTCAGGAGAAAATTCGAACTATGACCAGCCTCAGGATAATACACTAACTAATAATTCTGAAGGGGACGGTTTTACTAATAATACCTCTTACTCTGAGCAGGACAATAGTAATGCTAATAGCTCTGAGCAGGACAATAGTAGTGCCCATAGCTCTGAGCAGGATAACCTGAGCAATACGTCTTACTATGAGCAGGATAATTTAAGTAGTAATGCTTATGAACAAAATATTTCTACTAATAGTACCAATGAAAATAGTAATACTGGCTATTTTAATTTTAACGTTCAAGGGAATAATGAGCCAAAGCAATATAATGGCTATAGCAACAATAATCAGTATGTTAATCCCAATATAAATAATTATTATAAGGAACACTACAAGAAAACTAAAAATCAATCAAATATATGGAAGTATATTTTGGTTTCAGGTATAAGCTCAATTGTTGGTGGCGCTATAGTTGCAAGTGCGTTGCTGTTTATGCCTGTTGCTCCTTCTAATAATGACTCCGGCAACAAAAACATAGGTATTGGAGAATATAAAAAGGTAGAAATCGTTGCCTCGGGTGAGGAAGCGGTAAGTGTGGTTGCTGAGAAAGTAGGACCATCCGTAGTTGGGATTAGAACTACCTACCAGAGTTCTAGCGATATTTTCGGTGTTCAAGCTAGTGATGGTGAAGGCTCAGGTATTATTATAAGCAGTGATGGACTTATAATTACCAATCATCATGTAATAGAAAAGGCACTTGATGATAAGACCAGGGAAATAAGGTCGGGCGCTAAAGTTGAGGTTTTCTTGCCCAACAAAATGGATAAGCCATATACTGCTACCATAAAAGGCTATGATGCAAAAACGGATTTAGCAGTAATATCAATAAATGAGAAGAACCTTACAGCGATTGAATTTGGCGACTCAGATAAGCTTAAAGTAGGAGAACAGGTAGTAGCGATAGGAAATCCAGGTGGGCTCGAATACATGGGGTCTGTTACAGGGGGATATGTAAGCGGTCTCAATAGAACTGTTCAGGTGGATAGCGGTAGAAAAATTAAGCTTATTCAGACTGATGCCGCTATAAATCCGGGAAACAGCGGTGGTGCACTTGTTAATCTAAAAGGTCAACTTATTGGAATTAATACCATAAAAATGGTTCAGACGGGCTTTGAAGGAGTAGGGTTTGCTATCCCGGTCAATGAAATTAAAAAGATATCTGATGAGCTTATAAAGAATAATTATATTTCAAGACCATATCTAGGGATAATTGTAAACCAAAACTACACTGAGGACATAGCAAAGAAGAATAATATGCCTATGGGTATTTATGTAGCAGATGTTGAGTTGCTAGGTGCAGCTCAAAAGGCGGGTGTAAAGGCAAATGATGTTATTGTATCCTTCAATAACAAAGCGGTTAAATCATTTGATGAGCTTGAGGAGGAGAAAAATAAGTTTAAGCCTGGAGACGTGGTAGAGGCCCAAGTTTATAGAGATGGAAAGACAATTAAAGTCACCATTACACTAGGTGAGACTAAATAAATTATTTTTATGAAAAGTCAATATTAGAGTGTTTAACATCATATATCTAGGGCGAGACCAAATAATTTATTTTTACAAAAAAGTAATATCTGTTTAGATATTACTTTTTCTTGTATTTATAACAAAAAAGAGTTAATCATATTGCCAATAGTTTAAAAAAACTTTAAAATGAAGAAGTAGAGAATTTTATAGAATTGCAATAGGTTACATTTTTCGGAGGAAATATGAAGCATTCTAAATATTATTCTAACCTAATTAAGCATATTATAAGTTTTTTATTTATTCTGTTTATATTATTGGGGGTTATTAACGAATACTCCGTATTGATATATACAGGTTTGATACTTTTTTTTATTTTTACAAGCCTCAATTTTATAGAATTATATACTATCATTAAACAGCGCAATCACACCAAAAAGAGGATTGCAGGAGTAATCAAAAGTCTAGATATAGAGCATTTTACGCCACAAAGGTTGAATGAAAAAAATATTATTAAAACTTTTAAGCTACTAGTTGAGAAACAAAACCAATTAGAAGTATTAAGGGCAGCCTCGGACAAATTTAATTCAACCATTGATGTATCAAGTATTGTAGAGTACATATATGAAGTTTTTCATAAATTCACCGGCTGCGATAGATGCCTCGTGTGCTATAAAGAAAAGAATTCTCAAGAGATTATATGCAGATATGAACTAGGAGAAGTAGTAATGGGTGAGGTCGGTAAGCACTTTAGTATAGATTCTGTCGTTACCCGCTGTTTTAACACCAATTCTCTTGTTATAAAGACTGGCGTTGAAATTGAAAAACGTGGTGTTATTGGGGACAAGCTTGCCATTCCATTCAGCATTGCTGATGAGCAAGGTGGAGTAATATTTATTGAAACAAAAGAAAAGAATTCGTTCAAAAATATTAATATGTCATTTCTAAAAAGCTTGGCTAATTACTGTGCCGTGGCTATGGACAAGGCCGAACTTTTTAATAATGTTTATAGCCAAAAGCAGGAGATAGAAGCGTTATATGAGCAGACTGCTGCTGTTAATGATGAGCTTAATAATTACATAGATAACCTGAGTAAGACAAAGGAAGAGCTACGACAGAAAAATACAGAGCTCCAGCAGTATTCTGATAACCTCAATACTGGTTATTTTCAAACTGTTATGTCTCTTGTAAATGCTATTGAAGCTAAGGACGCATATACAAGCGGACATTGTCAGAGGGTTATGGAGATATCCTGTGAAATAGCAACAAAGATGAATTTTTCTGAAGAGGATATAATGAATCTTCGATATGCAGCATTACTACATGATATTGGCAAGATTGGAGTATCAGCTTCTATTCTAAATAAGACAGGTAGGCTAACTTATGAAGAATTTGAAGAGATAAAAAGACACCCTAGGATATCTTATAATATTTTAAAGGATGTCGAATTCTTAGGAGAGGGTTTGAGGGGTATTCTAGAACACCATGAAAAATATGATGGTACGGGATATCCTATAGGGCTTTACGGAGTAGACATAAGTGTATATGGGAGGATTCTTTGTATTGCAGATGCATTTGATGCTATGACTAGCGATAGAACTTATCGTAAAGGTATGAGTATGGAATGTGCAATAGCTGAAATAAAAAACTGCAAGGGTACTCAATTTGATCCAGAAATCGCAGAAGTATTCATAGAAATGATAAATGAGTTAATACAAAAATAGGTTTTTTATTGGAGGGTGCTATTTGTGGTAAATAATAAATTAAAGGTACTGTTTGCTTCGGTAGAGGTTTCACCATTTGCAAAGACCGGTGGGTTAGCAGATGTAGCTGGTTCACTGCCAAAGGAACTATCTCAGCTTGGACACGAGGTTCGAATAGTGATGCCAAGGTATGGTAGCATAAATATAGAATGCCAGTATGTATGTGACATTGGTGTAACTATAGGTGACAGGAAAGAAACCTGTATAATAAAGCAATATACTATGTCGGACGATAAGGACGGCACTATTCCAGTATATTTTATAGAAAATCATAATTACTTTAACAGATCAGGTATCTATTGTTATCACGATGATGGTGAGAGATTTATACTGCTTTGCAAAACAGTATTGGAAATGCTGCCTGCAATAGATTTTGTTCCTGACATTATTCATTGTAATGACTGGCATACAGGTCCTATTTGCCTTTTGTTAAAAGAAAAATACAAGAATTTGGAACACTATAAAAATATTTCCACAGTTTTTACTATTCATAATCTAGAGTATCAAGGCAATTTTGCATCGGACATAATGAGATACTTAAATCTCGATTCAGATTATTTTACTAGTGAAAAGGCTGAGTTTTATGGGATGTTCAGCTTTATGAAATGCGGACTTGTGTATGCAGATGTTATCAATACTGTAAGCAAACAATATGCAAAAGAAATACTTACTCCTGCTTACGGTGAACGGATGGAGGGAGTACTTCAGCTTAGGCAGAAGGATTTATTCGGAATAGTAAACGGTATATCCTATAGCGAGTTTGATCCTGAAAATAATAGTGATTTATATGCAAACTATAATAGTAGCAGTGTGGTACTTAAAAAGAAAAATAAGGAGATGCTTAGAAAAGAGCTGGGGTTATCAAACGTAAATGGCCCCTTGTGTGGTGTTGTTACAAGGTTAAGTAGTCAAAAGGGCTTGGAATTGCTCTTGGGGGCTATAGATGAAATGATAGTAATGCATGATGCTCAGCTAGTTGTATTGGGCTTAGGAGACGAGTATTATCAAACCGCATTTACTGCTTTACAAAAGAAGTATCCTGCTAAGGTTGCTGCTTTCTTTGAATTTAACAGTACACTTGCTCACAGAATATATGCAGCTTGCGATATTTTTTTGATGCCATCACGTTTCGAACCATGTGGACTTGGGCAAATAATAAGTATGAGATATGGAACTATTCCTGTTGTTAGAGCTACAGGTGGATTAGCTGAAACTATTATTGACTATGATGAGGATAGAAATAGTGCTAATGGATTTAAGTTTTATGATTTTACGGTAAGAGCATTTAAAAAGGCTTTTGAGAGAGCTATAGATATATATGCAAATAATTCGATGGAGTGGGAAAAACTAATAGTGAGAGCACTCGAAAGTGATTTCTCTTGGAAGCAGCCTTGTAATAAGTATCTTGAAATCTACTACAAAGCAATCGAAAATAACCAATAACTATAGGATGTGAAAAGATGAATAAGAAGCAAAAGGTGCTTCAAATTTTAGAGGAATTTGATAGAGTATATCCTGAAGCAGTTTGTTCGTTAGACTATGAAACCCCGTTGCAATTGTTGATTTCAACTCAGCTAGCAGCACAGTGTACCGATGCGCGGGTTAATATTGTTGCAAAAGACCTTTACAAGAAGTATAAATCTGCTGACGACTTTGCTAATGCAGATATTAAGGAATTAGAAAAAGACATTAAATCAACAGGTTTTTATAGAAACAAAGCAAAGAATATATTAAGCTGTTGTAAAATACTAGTAGAGAAATATGGCGGTGTCATACCAAATAAGCTAGAAGATTTAGTAGAATTACCCGGAGTAGGAAGGAAAACAGCCAATGTTTTTCTTAATGAAATATACAAGATACCGGGTATAGTGGTGGACACCCATGCCAAGAGGCTCTCACAAAGAATTGGTCTGACAAAAAACGAAGACCCTGAAAAGATAGAATATGATCTTCAAAAGATAGTACCCAAAGATAGATGGGCTGATTTTTGCCATCAACTTGTTTTTCATGGTAGAGAGATCTGCAATGCTCGAAAGCCAAAGTGTGAAGAATGTACTATAAGCAGCGTATGTGTTTATAATCTGAAAAGAATACGTGAGACAAGCAAAGGCAAGGGGGATTAGTATGCCAATGAAACCAAAAGCACAGCAAGTATTATCTACAACAACAAAACAAAAATCACCTGTTAAGCAAATATCAACAGAGAGCATTAATATTGATGATGTTATTTTTGCATTGGATATAGGTACTAGAACAGTAATCGGAATAGTGGGCATATATGAAAAAAATTACTTCAACGTTTTAGCTGCTGAAATCTTTGAACACAAAAGTAGAGCTATGATGGACGGCCAGATACATGATATTGAAAAGGTCGCAGAGGTAGTGAGAGAGGTTAAAAACAGGCTTGAAGCTGTGTTGGGATTTAGTCTTAAAAAGGTAGCAATAGCTGCTGCTGGGCGTGTATTAAAAACCAGCCAAATTAAGCTTGAATATGATATAGAACAGGGCCGAGAGATAACGGCTGAAATAGTTGGAAGCCTTGAGGTAGATGCTATTCAACAAGCACAGCAGAAGTTGGACGAGACCATTCAAAATGAGGAGAAACTACAATTCTATTGTGTAGGATACAGTGTTATAAATTATTTTTTAAATGGATACGTGATTTCTTCACTAGTTGGACATAAGGGCAAGAAAATTGGTGCGGAAGTTCTTGCGACCTTTTTGCCACACGTAGTTGTGGATAGCTTATACACTGTTATGTCCAGAGTAGGTCTAGAGGTAATAAGTATGACTCTTGAACCTATTGCTGCTATAAATGTTACTATTCCAAAGGATTTAAGGCTTTTGAATCTTGTGTTGGTGGATATTGGAGCAGGAACCTCTGATATCGCTGTTACAAGGGATGGATCTGTGGTCGCATATGGTATGGTTCCTATTGCGGGGGATGAAATTACTGAAAAGCTTGCACATGAACTTTTAGTTGATTTTAACACCGCAGAAAAAATAAAGTTATCTATTTCAAAGGGGGCAAATAGTACTAAGTATACCGATATCCTTGGAAAGAAGAAAGAGATATCCCTCAACACATTAATGGATATAATTAAACCTTCAGTAGAAATACTTGGTGATAGTATTGCTGAGAAAATAATGGAGTTTAATCAGAAGGCACCAAATGCAGTATTTCTCATTGGTGGGGGCAGCCAAATTCCTGGTTTGGTGGATAGGATTGCTCTGCACTTGGGAATGAGTAAAGATAGAGTTGCTGTTCGAGGGAGAGATGTTATTCAAAATATTAAAACCAAGATCAAAAAGCTAAGCGGTCCTGATGCAATTACGCCATTTGGTATTGCAATGATGGCATATATGCAAAAAGGCAAAGACTTCATGTGTGTCACTGTAAATGGTGAAAAAGTAAGATTATTTAATTCGAAAAGATTAACAGTTGCAGATTCACTAATATTAATTGGATTTAATCCCGATAAATTAATAGGAAGAACAGGTAAATCCTTAAAGTTTTTACTTAACGAACAATCTATGTTTGAAAAGGGAGAACATGGTGAGGCCGCCCAAATTACAGTTAATAATTCTCCTGCAAACTTGGAAACGGTTATTACTGTTGGTGACAATATAAGCATAAAACCTGCTGTCAATGGTCAAAGTGCAAGGAAGTTCATTGGCGATTATGTTAAAAGAAAAGCACCTATAAACATTACTTTTAATGGTGTCCAATATACCTTGGAGCCTAAGACATTTATTAATGAGAAAGAGGTTAAACTAGATAGGCAGATTTCAGAGGGAGATAGAGTAACAATTTTAGAAATATACACGCTTGGTGATTTCATATATAAGTACTCGATTGCTACCGAGAATTACCAGTTCTACATAAACGGAACAAATGGCGGAACGGAATATGTACTTCAAGATAAAGATGAAATAATTTCTCTTCTTGACCAGCAAGTGAAAGAAGATACATATGAGCAGGAAACTGCAGAACAATCCATCATTATTGATAATGCATCAAATAGTAATATTGAATCAAAGTCAAGTGAGTTTATAATTTGGGTAAATGGAGAAAAGATATTACTGGATAATACAAAATCGTATATTTTTGTAGATATTTTTAGCTATATTAATTTTGACTTAACCTTACCTAAGGGTAACATTATATTGAAGCTTAATGGTAACTGTGCTAATTTTACAGATGCTATAAAGCCAAACGATACCATTGAAGTTTATTGGGAAGCATTTAAGCAATAAAAATTAAGGAAGTGGAGCAATGACTAAGTTAAAAAATTATGAGAAAGTAATAACTCAACTAACCTGGGGAATAATTATTGTTTTTATTATGAAAATGCTCATAGTAAACAACATAACTCTTTTATCACGCTCAAAAGAGTTCTTTACAGAGATTATTATTTTTACATTGCTCCTAATAATTCTCAATTTTTCGAAAAATATATGCCTGAGTAAAGAAACAATTTATAACGAAAAGATTTTTATAGTTTTTCGTGTAAGTGAGATTTTTATATCAACTGTATTAATTTCTTTATTGCAAGATGAGATCCTAGTATACTTGATTTTTATTCTATCTATTGCATTTTCTTGTTACATTGGAAACAAGTTAACCTATTCATTGTTAGGCTTCAGTATGGGATTGAAGCTTATAATGGAGAGTATAATGATTATAATATATGGACACGAGATAGTTTACAATCATTTAGTATCTTATATTTTTGAAGTAATAAGTGTATATTTAGGCTATTTAATAATGTGCTCAATTATTATTGCAATCTATAAAAACAACAAGAAGAATGAAGAAGATAATGAAAAAATGGTGGTTGAGCTGAGCGAAAAATATGAGCAGATTGCTGTTGCAAAAGAGGAAATTAAATCGCAGTATGAAAAGCTCAGAGATACAAATCAAAGACTAGAGGAATCAAATAAAAAACTTACAAGTAGCATTGCTGAGTTTTACACACTTCAACAGATAAGTGAAGCTATAGGATCTATTTTCGATCCTGAAGAGCTGCTTAAATTCGTAAATGATGTTATCATGGGCGTTATGGGTGTTAATTATTGTACAATAATAGTTAACGATACTAGGAGAAATCTTCTCAAAGTGCAGTTTACTAATATTGTAAACAAAGAGGAGTACGCAATACTCACCGATAATATAAACTGTTGTACTATTTATGATGTTCTTAACAATGAAAAACCTATTCTTGAAAATAATGCGAACCCTCAGAAGTATGAGTTTATAGGTAATAGAGAGGTGGGCTCTTTTATTTGTATCCCATTGAGTTCAAAGTCTAGAAAATTTGGTGTTGTTTTAATTGAGCACAAATATCAGAATACTTTTGATATTGAAAACTTAAGGCTACTGATTACTATCGGAAAGCAAGTGAGCATGGCAATAGAAAATGCTGAGTTGTATGCAAACCTACAAGAAGTAGCTAATACAGATGGACTTACCCAGGTCAACAACAGAGTTTACTTCCACGAAAAAATTATTAAGGACTTTAATCAAGCAAAGGAAGAAGGTTATTATTTATCTTTGGCTATTTGTGATATAGACTTTTTCAAAAAGTTTAATGATACATATGGTCACCTGTTTGGAGATGTAGTATTAAAAACAGTTGCACAGACAATAAAATCATCAATTCGTAGCACAGATACGGTAGCTAGGTTTGGTGGAGAAGAATTTGTTGTTATTATGCCTAGAACAAATCTCAATGAAGCTTTTGAAAAGGTAGAAAGCCTTAGAAAGATGATTGAAACTACGGTTGTAAATGATAATCTTATTTCTGCTTCTGTAACAGCAAGCTTTGGTGTAGCATGCTACCCGGAAAACTCTATGACACAGCATGAACTGATAAAACATGCTGATAAGGCTCTATATACTGCCAAGGAAAGCGGTAGAAATTGCGTCAAGGTCTATTCTAATTAACCTTCAATGAAGTGACAATATTCCAAAATATCTTTTTCTCTTTTGCACTAAAGTATTTCTCTGGTAAGAAATAGCTTATTCTGTACATGCATTTATCCTTCTGTATAAAGACCTCTAGTGCATGATATTTCCCAGTCGGGGTATTTACTGAATACTCCCAAGAGTATCCATGCATTTCATTTACTATTACCTTCTTGTTGGTAAAGTTAATAAAATCTGTTGAAGAACTTTTTTTTGAGGCGGTTAGAAATTTATCTAGAGAATAAGGCAAATCCCATATTTGTATTATACCTGTACAATTTGGAATGTTTTTGTTTCCAAGTTCAACATGGTACTTAATGCTACTTCCTGGGAAATCCTGAAAATCAAGCTTAAAGTAGTCAGGGTAATTGAATTCAATATTATTTTGGTCAGATTTAAAATGGACATAGGGTTTGACCTCTGTACTTGAAGCT
This sequence comes from Bacillota bacterium, assembly GCA_023439045.1. GTDB lineage: Bacteria > Bacillota > Clostridia > Acetivibrionales > DSM-1351 > Ruminiclostridium. Next base: position 39,430 of record JAEXOY010000020.1, read on the forward strand.
TTCACAGTCAAAATAGGATTGCTGTTTTGTGAATATATGCTTTTTATCTTGAGGCTTGATGAATAGTCAAAGCTTAAGGAGTTATCTATTGTTGCGGTATATCGGATAGTGTTATTTATAAATAAAACTATGGCAAAAAATAGACATATCCAAATGCATAGCATGGTAATAAACAGTGCTGCTTTTTTCTTGTATTGTGTTACAACTATTAAATACACAACTTATCCTCTTTTTTAATTTGTATCTATTAAATTTTTATTCATTTATTTATAAAAAATGATTCACTTATTAAAAAGAGTTGAATATATTAGAGTGAGGAGCCATTTTAGGGGGAGTGTTTTTATGAGAATAGTAGTAGTCAAAATGCCTAAATTGTTTGGAAGCATATTAAAGAAAGTATTTAAGATAGGCTAATCTTATCATCAAGTGCTTACATAACTATACTAATAGACTGTATTGTAAACGGTTTATTTTTCTGTACCCAAATAAATATAAAAGATTAAAATAAAAAAGCGTATATTTAAGAATACGCTTTTTTATTTTAAATTTATGGCCATAAATTCAATTATATCGCTCTGGTTACTTTGTTTGAACGCAGACATCTTGTACATATGTTAATTGATTTTGGTGTGCCATCTTCAACTATCTTAACTTTTCTTACATTTGGTTTCCATGTACGGCTTGTAGCATTTAAAGCATGGCTTCTATTGTTTCCAAAAGTAGTTGCCTTGCTGCATACTTCACACTTTGCCATATATTACACCTCCTTTGGTTAATGGAGAATTTTTCATTGTTATGTCACAACAACAAGCAATAACTATTTTAACACAGAAAACCAGTTTACTGCAAGCAGTATTTTAAATTATTGTTTCTTTTTTGTTGAATGACTATTAACCTAAAGTCTTTTTAGATATAATTAAAATAAAGCTACATTTGGTTTACATTAAATAGGTTATATTAATAAATAGACAAAAAGATTAATGGAAGAATATCATGAGTACAAGATTGGACAGCTTGCGAGAAAAGTCAATAGATAGTGTTAAGGGCGTTGGTGCAGCGAGAAAAAAACTACTTGGTAGAGTTGGTATTAGCAATGTATATGAGCTTTTAACATACTTCCCGAAGGACTATGAAGATAGGACCAAAATTAAAAACATAGCTGACCTTCAAAATATGGAAGTGTGCTCATTTGAGGGTACCATTGTATCAAATGTAGGAGAAATACGACCCAAAAAAGGTATGACTATCCAGAAGGTTACAATTAGGGATTCTTCTGCTGGCATAACTGCTTATTGGTTTAACCAACCTTATATAAAGACTTCTTTAAGGGTCGGGGAAAGCTATTATTTTTTTGGAAAGATTGAGCGTAAAGGTAATAAGCTACAGACAATCAATCCCTCATACGAGCTTGTTGATAAAAGGGGACCCAGCAACAGCTTGAAGGTACTGCCCATATATCCACTAACAAAGGATTTAAAACAGAATACACTTAGAACTCTGGTTAGAGAAGCGCTTAATACTGTTGCGGAGGTTGAAGATACACTTCCTGATACCATAATAAAAGAACAAGGCCTTGAGAGCTTGGATTTTAGCATTAAAAATATACATTTTCCTGATAATACAGAATGTATGCAAAAAGCCAGAAGTAGACTAGCATTTGAAGAATTGTTTCTAATGCAGCTTGGGTTATTATCGTTTAAGAGTGTTCTTAATAACTCGTTAGAAGGGATTAGCTTCAAGGGTGTAGATTACAGCGAAGATTTAATGTTAGCACTGCCATTTGAGCTCACAGAGGCTCAGAAGAGAGTAGTGCAGGAGATAAGGACTGACATGGAAAGCCACAAACCAATGAATAGATTGGTACAGGGGGACGTGGGTTCAGGTAAAACAGTAATTGCACTCATTGCATTATTTAAGGCTGTAAAATGCGGTTATCAGGGTGCGTTGATGGCTCCCACGGAAATATTGGCAGAACAGCACTTTAATTCTATTAAGCCTATATTGGACAAATTCGCTATAAGGGTTGAGCTATTGTCGGGAAGTCTGCCCAAAAAGCAGAAGCAGGAGATTACAAAGCAGCTTTCTCAGGGCGAGATTGATATTATAGTGGGTACACATGCACTAATTGAAGATACTGTTCAGTTCAAACAACTAGGCCTCGTCGTTACAGATGAGCAGCATAGATTTGGAGTGAGACAAAGGTCAGTTTTGGCTGCTAAGGGAGCAAACCCAGATGTATTAGTTATGACTGCTACTCCTATTCCAAGGACATTGGCACTTATATTGTACGGAGATTTGGACATATCTGTGATAGACCAGCTACCACCGGGGAGAAAGCCTATCAAGACTTATGCAGTAAATGAAGCAATGCGTGACAGAATAAATAAATTTATTCGGGAGAAAGTGTTAGAAGGTAGGCAGGTCTATATTGTCTGTCCTTTGGTAGAAGAATCCGAGCAGATTAATGCAAAATCAGCGGTTGAAACTGCTGGAGAATTTAAGACAGGTGTGTTCAAAGACTTAAAGGTAGGCATTATTCATGGACAGATGAAGTCCAAGGAAAAAGAGGAAATAATGCGAAGCTTTGTGAACCATGAGATAAGTATACTTGTGTCCACCACCATTATCGAGGTTGGAGTAAATGTTCCAAACTCAACCGTTATGGTAATAGAAAATGCAGAAAAGTTTGGTTTGGCACAATTACATCAGCTTAGAGGAAGAGTTGGGCGTGGTGCTCATCAGTCGTACTGTATACTTTTCAATCAGTCATCTTCTGAGGTTGCAAAAGAGAGGATGAGCATAATGCAAAGCTCTAATGATGGATTTGTAATCTCGGAGAAGGACCTTGAAATTAGGGGGCCTGGTGACTTCTTTGGTACAAGACAGCATGGGTTGCCCGAGCTTAAGGTTGCAAACCTTTATAGAGATATGGATATTCTTCTTTCTGCTCAGCAATTGGCAAAAAAAATAGTTGAGGACGATCCGAGACTTGAAAAAATAGAGAATGCAGCATTAAGTCAGTATATCAAGGTATATTTCGGTGGAAGTATAAACGAGGGTGCTTTTTCAATCTGATAAATTGATAAATGCCAATATAATATGTTTTAGCAAGTTTTTATTATTTTTTTACAAATTAAGTTTTAAATCTGGAGGCGGTACAATATTTTAAGAGTAATTTCAGGAAGTGCCAAGGGCATGAAGCTTGCAACGCTAGACGGTATGAATACAAGGCCTACTACTGATAGGGTAAAGGAGTCATTATTTAATATATTAAACTTTTATCTCGAAGGCTGTGCTGTTCTTGATTTATTTGGGGGTTCCGGTAGTTTAGGAATTGAGGCACTAAGTAGAGGGGCAGCTTGTGCAGTGTTTGCTGATAAAAGTGAGAAATGCATTGAGATTATAAAACAAAATGTAACACATACCAGATTTTTGGATAAATCCGAAATATATTTGGGAGAATACGATACAATATTAAAAAAACTCTCCCAACATGGCAAAAAATTTGATATAATTTTTCTAGACCCACCATATAAGTTAGGAGTGGTACCTGAAATCTTGCTATTACTCCAGTCATATGGTATTTTAAATGATAAAGTTATAATTGTTGTTGAGTCTGATGCTGAAACTGTTTTACCAGAAATAATAGGGGGCTTGTGCATTTCCAGAATAGAATGTTATGGCAGTACCAAGATTACTTTTTACAAATGGGCATAAGGACGTAAATTATGAGTATATTTATTTATCCAGGAAGTTTTGATCCTGTGACAAACGGTCATTTAGATATAATAGAAAGAGCAGCAAAGATTTGTGATAAGTTAATTGTTGCTGTTCTTATAAATAATAGCAAAAATCCTGCTTTTACTATTGATGAACGAGTTGACATGCTGAAAAAGGCAGTTGAACATTGTGAAAATGTGAGTGTAGAGAGCTTTTCGGGACTGCTGGTAGATTATGTGAAACAGAAAGAGGCAAATGTTATAATCAAAGGGCTTCGAGCTGTCTCTGATTTTGAGTATGAACTTCAGATGGCACTTTTAAATAAAAATCAGGCTCCTGAGATAGAGACATTGTTCATGATGTCAAATATCAATTATTCGTTTTTGAGCTCTAGCATGGTAAAAGAATTAGCTAGACACAGAGGAGATATATCAGGGCTGTTGCCTGAAGCAATAATTGAAGACGTTATCAATAAATTTAGAGCGCAAAAGTAATCACGAAAGGATGGGTCATCAAATGGAAATTTTAGCTATACTTGAGACGTTAGAAGATTTAGTTGAAAGAAGTACAAGCGTACCGTTTTCAGGCAAGTGTCTGATTGACAGGGAAGAGGTACTTGAGATTGTAAAGGAAATGAGACTGAAGCTTCCTGATGATATAAAGCAAGCAAAATGGGTAAAGGAAGAGCGCCAACGCATTTTGTTGGAGGCTCAGAAAGAAGCCAATAATATTCTTAAGGACGCAGAGAATAAGATAGCTTCGCTTGTAGACGAACATGAAATTACAAAACAGGCATATGAACAAGCAAATGAAATTGTTGCAAACGCACAGAAAAATGCTAGAGAAATGCGTTTAGGTGCGAGGGAGTATGCGGATGGTGTTCTGTCAAAGGTTGAGGAAATACTTAATGATACAGCAGCAGTAATCAGAACTAACAGAGAAGAACTAAAGTAATTGCATTTTTGACATAGCTTTAGATATATAAATAAATCCCATACATATCGTTAATACAGCTAAAATGCCTACTCCACCCAACAGTATGTTTTGAGGTGATGGGCAAAAAAATGCTGGTGTTGAATTGGGATTTATAGTACATACACTCATTGCGGTTACTAGCTTTTCTTTGAATACTGAGCACCCGACAAAGGTATATATTGCTGCTAAAATTCCTTGGAGCATTTTACCTGCAAGGTAAGGGACAACACTGATATCTGTTTGACTTGTTATACTCATTACCTGTGTGTGCACTGAAAAACCAGCCCAGCCAATTACTAAGCTTGTCAGGCATAGCTTTATAGTCAGTGAGGAAGTAGTATCTGATGTTATAATATTTGTACCTGAAGTTATCTCTAATAGCCCACATAAAGTACCTTCTACCAATTTGGCTGAACAACCTGTTATATGGTACAAGAGGCTGCTTATTTTACCAGTGACCCCACTATTTATCAGGATATTAATTATTACAGAGAAGAATATAATAAAACCTCCAATATTTAAGATTGTCAGTACTGAGTTTTTTATTGCATCTCCAAAAAGAATTGTTGCATTTATCTTTGAATTAGCAAGATACCTCATTTCCTTCTTTAACATTGCAAGCATGCTTCTTTTATTATTTCTTAAAGTTTTTTCTTTTGTCTTTTTAAAGAAACTCAAAATTATTCCTACTGTCAGGCAGGCAAGAATATGACAGGCATACAAAATGTAGCCTATTACTGGTATACCATACATGCCTACCCCAACAGCGCCCATAATAAATAATGGACCCGAGTTATTTGTGAAGGTCAATAGTCTTTCTGCTTCTATCTTTGATATCATGCCATCTTTATATAGGTCTGTGGTAATACTTGCACCCACTGGGTAACCGCTTGTTATACCCATAGCGAGTGCAAGAGAACCAGTTCCGGCAACATTGAATACCGGACGCATAACAGGGTCAAGCAATACACCTACTACTCTTATAAATCCGGATTTGCTCAAAATATATGAGGCAACAAAAAAAGGGAATAAGGAAGGGAATACTATATCCAGCCAAAGTCTTATTCCTCTAAGCGCTGAAGCTACTGATACTTTTGGGTAGGCAATCAAACAACCTATAAAAATAGCTGCTAATATTGGAAGCAATGTTAGTTTCAAATATATAGTGTAAGATTTTTTCTGTAGTAACCAAAATAGTAGTGCGATAGCACATAAACATGAAAGAAGTACTATATTCATATAGGTCCATCTAATACGAATTATCCATTTAAAATATATAAAATTTTGGTTTAAAATATAACTAGGAAAGTGTAATAATAGATAACTAAGCATTAAAGAAGAGAATGATTTAAAAAAAGGAGGAATGTATTGTGTATGTACTGGGATTGACAGAGAGGGAGAAGACTACACTTGTTACATTACTTATAAATGAAATCGTAAAAAATAATAGCAAAAACGATAATGTCCATGTTGTACTAGAAATGGAAAAAATAATCGAAAAAATTGAGAGATCTTTTTAAATATAGAGTAAAGAGGCTATCGTAAATTTACGGTAGCCTCTTTTTTATTAAAATCATTAACTAAATTGTCTTTAAATTTTAGTATAAAAAATTAATCAACCTTTGTGGTCCATCCGTAGGTATCTTCAAGCTCCCCACTCTGAATACCAGTAATGCAGTTATAAACCTTAGTAGCCGTGTCACCAATCTTACCATTATTTACAGAGATAACATTACCATCCCAACTGAATTCACCAATTGGGGATATAACAGCAGCTGTGCCAGTACCGAATGCTTCATCAAGCTTGCCAGCAGCGTGCGCATCGTAAATCTCCTGGATTGTAATTCTACGTTCAGTAACCTTTACACCCATATCTCTGAGTAATTCGATGGTAGACATACGTGTAATGCCTGGCAGTATTGTTCCTTCTAAAGATGGTGTGATAACTTCTCCGTCAATCTTGAAGAATACATTCATTGTTCCAACTTCTTCAATATACTTCTTTTCAACTCCATCAAGCCAAAGTACCTGAGTATATCCATTGTGCTTAGCTTCAACCTGTGCCTTAAGGCTTGCAGCATAGTTAGCAACAGTCTTTGCAAATCCAAGGCCACCTCGCACTGCACGAACGTAGTTGCTTTCTACATAGATTTTAACTGGATTGATGCCCTCTTTGTAATAAGCTCCAACAGGTGAAAGAATAACAATAAACTGATAAGTATCAGAAGGTCTTACTCCCAGATATGGATCAGTTGCTATAATAAATGGCCTGATATAAAGTGAAGTACCAGGAGCACTTGGTATCCAATCCATATCAACCTTAACAAGTTCCTTAATAGCCTTAACTCCAAAATCAACATCTATAGGTGGAATGCACAGCCTGTCATTTGAAGTATTAACTCTCTGCATGTTCTTTTCAGGTCTGAATAAAAGGATATCATTATTCTTGGTTTTATATGCTTTTAATCCCTCAAATATAGCTTGACCATAGTGCAGTACCATGCTAGCAGGATCTAACTGTAATGGTGCATAAGGTATAATTCTTGCGTCATGCCAGCCTTTTCCCTCAGTATAATCCATGATAAACATATGGTCAGTAAAATGCTGTCCGAAGCCGAGATTGTTTTGATCCGGTCTTTGCTTTGGATGTTGTGTTTTAGTAATAGAAATATTCATTGCTTTCAGGACCCCTTTCAATATATGTATTATAATATTATTATTCAATAGAATTCATACAGGTCTATTATGCCTCTTTTTGATAAAAAAGTCTAGAGTGAGCGGTAATTTATAATTTCCAAATTTTTTTATCTATACTTTTTATTACTAAAGTATTGTTTTATTATTAACAAAGGTGGTATATTTATTATTAACAAAGGCAGTATTTTATTTTTAATAAAGTTTAAATAATTATTAAATGTACGATATTTACTTTTAATAGAGGTTGTATATTTTAAATCAATTTGACTGTACAAATAATGAGACTCGAGGTCATTATGGAGGCAAATACTAGAATTGCAATAATAGGAATAATCATTAGTGAAAGAAAAGATGCTGCAAAGAAGGTAAATGAAATTCTAAGCAATTACGGAGATATTATTGTGGGGAGGATGGGACTGCCTTATAAGGATAGAGGGATATCGGTTCTATCAATTATTGTGGATGGCTCAAATGACCAAATTGGAGCTATCTCAGGTAAACTTGGCAACATAAGCGGGGTAAAGGCAAAGGTTGTAGCAGTTAGCTAGATGCTAAATTCTTTGGTTGTAAATTAGATAAGAATTATTATCTTTTTTCTAAGGTCTAGGGTAATCAAAATCTAAAGCCGAGGAAATGTAAAATAATAAACCTAACGCACAAAGAGCTATTCTTAACGAAGGGGGAATGTAATATGAAAGATGTATTTACGTAACTCTTTGCTATTTAGGGCAGGAGTTTTTTTACGCACATGTTTTGAGTACATATCTGTAGTACACATTTGAGGTACATATTTTAAGTAATACTTTGAAGTACATATTTTGAGTAAGCTTTGAAGCACACATTTTGTCTAAATATTTCAATTGTACTTTTGGAGATGTAAAAATCATCTAGACACTTAATAACATTTTTATGAGGAGTATGATTTTATGAATAAAGCGAGAATTCAATTTTTAACTAGAACGGGTGTCCTTTTAGCAGTAGTTGTGGTAGTACAGATGTTAGGAAGATTAATTCCGGGAACCTTCAGCAATTTTATAGTCGGACCTTTGGTAAATATGTGTCTGATTCTTGCAGCAATGTCTGCCGGCATTTGGGGTGGGGTAACCATAGCGGTACTTTCTCCATTTACATCACTAATTAACAATCATGCGCCAATTGCGGCAGCACTCTTACCATTTGCACCTTTTATTGCGTTAGCCAATGTAATTCTTGTAGTATGTGTATACTATATGTACAACAAGAATATGTATGTTGGCGTCATATCCGGAGCTGTGCTAAAATTTGGCTTGTTGTATGGAGCAATTAATCTCTTCTTGAACCTATTTGATTTTCCAAAGTTTGCAGAAAAATTACTAGCAATGTTTAGCTGGCCGCAATTAATTACAGCACTAATTGGAGGGTTCATTGCATTGCCAGTAGTAATACAGTTAAAGAAATATGACAAGAGTAAAAGTAGTTCTGATATGTAATTAAATACAAAATAATTTATAATGCTAGATAAAAATTCCAGCAGTACACTAACAAGAGGGTAGTGTACTGCTGGAATTTTTTTTGTGCCCTAAAGAAGGCCAGTGTCCATAGCAATAGCAGTGCCTAGCAAAGGCAGGCCCCCGGCGAAGGCAGGACCCCAGCTAAGGCAGGACCCATAGCCCCTAGCAAAGGCAGCATTTGTATTTCTCGCTTTATCATAGGATTCTATATCGTTTTAAGAGTAGCGTGTAGATAAATATTACGTATAATTATAATACTGTATCATAATTATTAGTCTTTGGCTGCTACTCGATATGTATGGTTAATGGGTAATATTAGTTGCTTCGGACTGCTATTAAGTAACCATCTTTTGTTCTAACAGCAATCTTTCGATAGTCATCAATGTCTTTAATGGAATACAATTCAAAGCTAATACCCAAATTGCCATGAAAAGAAATAATTCCAATTTTCTTTTCAATATCTTTGGTTGTTTTGTTTGTTACATCATAACTATATCCACCATAGTTAAGAACTAATTCTTTTGTCCAAGAAGGTATTGGTATATTGTCATTATTTTGTGAATTGCTTGATACCTGTATATTAGTACTAATCGATGCGGTTGTATTACTGCAACTAGATAAAATAAGAATTGAAATCATTAATATTATTATAAGCTTTTTCAATTTTTCATCCTCCTTTCTGAAACAAACTCAAATTATCTTTTGATAATGTATATAGAGAATGGGAATATATGTTAATTATATTATTATTATTTTGCATAATTTGTCACAACGTTGCTGGCTGCATAACCATAAATCAAGCATGTCTTCTCGTTGGCGCAATAGTGCCTTTTAGTCTTATTCTTGTGATACTTAACAGCACGGTGTTGTTCAATTAATATTTGACCACTTACAACTGAAATCTACTTTTTAATTTAAGGCTGCGTGGAAAATAAATTGGATGGCCCCAATTTATTTAAATTGGTGGTTAAAATATGGAATATAAGATAGTATAATAGTATTGGATGGTACCAATTCAAAGGAAGGTGATAATAATGAATAACATTATTATTGATAGAAATTCAAATGTTCCAATATACATACAGATAAAAAAACAGCTGGAAAGTATGATATTAAACGGCGAACTGCCGCACAATCATGTACTTCCTCCTGAAAGAAGCTTGAGTCAACACCTGGGGGTAAATCGCACTACTGTTATAAAGGCATACATGGAGTTAAAAGCCGATGGACTTGTTGAATCTAGGGTAGGTAGCGGTACTGTTGTATTGTCACAGCTGTCTAAGGATGTGAAGACATCAAAGAATACATATATTCCTCCGGTGAGATGGAACCAACTAGAAAGCAGGGTATTCTCTCGGCAGGGGGACGATGCGGTAAACCAATTGATATCCGATTTTACCCGAGACAAAATGATATTGTTTGCTGCTGGTATTTCGCCTTATGAATACAATGACATAGAGCTTTTTAGAAGTGTATGTGACAGTGTCATAACCAAATACCGTGAAAAGACCTTTATGCCTTCGCCGGTGGATGGACATAGTGAATTGAAAAACGCTGTTAAAACTCACCTTAAACATAAGGGGATAGTCACTCATAATAAAAATATGATGATTACAACAGGTTCACAACAATCTATTGAATTTATTGCTCGTTTTTTGATTGAACCAGGTGATGTTGTTCTCATGGAAGAGCCTACATATGTGGGTGCCATACAGGCATTTGAAAGCTATGGAGCACGAATAATAGGCATTCCAATAGAGCAGGACGGCATGAAGATGGATATACTTGAAGGGTGCTTATTAAAATACAGACCCAAATTCATCTATACCCAACCAAGCTTCCAAAATCCAAGTGGTATTACCATGAGCTTGGAGAAAAGAAAGGAGCTGCTTAGATTATCATATATGTACAACGTTCCTATTCTTGAGGACGACGCTTACTCCGAGCTCAACTATGGAAGGCTATCACTCCCTTCTCTAAAAAGTATGGATAGCAATGACTATGTTATTTATATCAGCTCATTTTCAAAAACTGTATCCTTTAGCTTAAGGATTGGATTTATTGTTGCAGCAGAGATGGTTATAGGTCGCTTTATAAGGTATAAGCAGAATTGCGATATACAGACCAGTACACTTAACCAGCTGATTATCAGTGAGTTTATATCACAGGGCCATTTTGCCAAGCATATTGACACAATACGCAAACGATATGTAGAAAAGCGCAATTTGGTTGCCGAGCTGTTGACTGCGAGGGAGCAAGAATTGGGATATTCCTTTAATATGCCTGAGGGTGGGTACTTTATCTGGCTTCAGCTACCCAAAAGAGTACCTGCAAGAGAATTTGTCAAGGAACTTTCTCAAAGAGGTGTGGGTGTCACCTGTGGGGATATTTTTTATCCGCAATACAGCCTTGAGAGTAATAATATTAGGCTGAATTTTACCTATCCCGAAAAACAGGATATTAAAAGGGGAATTGCTTTACTTCAGGATTGTATTGCTAACTTTACAGTTAAAAAGAGTGCGGCGGTATATGGCAATCTCGCAGGGGTCAATCCATTTATATAGTGAGCAAATTCAGGTGGTAGGTCAATATTACTAAAGGTCAAATCATTTTTATAGATTAGTATATGGTTAAACAGAATATAGGGAGGTTAATTATGCAAACTAAATTTTCAAAAAGAACAAATACAGTGCAAGCATCCGAAGTAAGGGAATTATTAAAATTAACACAAACAAGGGAAATAATTTCTTTTGGGGGAGGATTGCCTGCAGAGGAGACCTTTCCTGTTTGTGAAATGCTTGAAATATCCAAGGAGGTAATTGAGAGCTGTGGCGTACAATCAATGCAGTATGCAGCTTCAGAAGGATATGTACCATTAATCAATGCAGTTGCCAAACTGATGAAGCAAAAGGGAATAGAAGCAGATATTTCAGAAATACTTATTACAACAGGCTCGCAGCAAGGGCTTGATTTAGCTGCAAAGGTATTAATAGATGAAGGCGATGTAATTATGTGTGAAAGTCCAACATACTTATCTGCTATAAATGCTTTTAAACCATTCTTTCCTCAATTCTGTGAGATTATGATGGACGAGAAAGGGCTATTACCAGAAGACCTAGAAACAAAGCTAAAAGAAAATCCACAAACCAAGTTCCTCTATACTATTCCTGATTTTCAGAATCCTACTGGACGTCAAATGTCCATTGAGAGGCGTAAAAGGGTAATAGAGCTTGCAAATAAGTATGATATTATTGTAATCGAGGATAACCCTTACGGAGAGCTTTGCTATGACAATAACCAAATGCCTCCCATCAAAAGTTTTGATACAGAGGGAAGGGTAATATACCTAAGCACCTTCTCTAAGACCGTCTGTCCGGGTTTCAGAATTGGATGGGTATGCGCAAAGTATGAAATACTGAACAAGTTTATTCTTTTTAAGCAGGGAACGGATTTACATTCTAATATTTTCTCACAAATCCAGATAGCTAAATATTTAGAAAAATACGACTACCAGAAGCATATTGAGCACAATATCGATATTTATCGAAGCAGAAGGGATGCAATGATAAATGAGATCAAGAGAAGCTTTCCAAAGTCTGTGAAGTACACCTGTCCATCAGGAGGACTATTTTTGTGGGTTACCCTGCCTGAGGATATTAATTCGCGTGAGCTATTGCCAAAAGCATTAGATAGAGGGGTTGCGTTTGTATCGGGAGAGGCATTTTATCCGAACGGAGGCCATAAGAATACAATGAGATTAAACTTTTCCGGTGTTAGAGAGGATAAAATCACCAAGGGCATAGCTATAATAGGACAGCTACTGCACGATGAGCTCCAATAACTTACTTAAAATAAGTAACTGTAGTAACCAAATAAGTGCACATGTAAACAATCAAATGAGTAAACATGTTCAGGCTATGTACATACCATATAGTATCTATTCAAATTTAGTTTATGTTGAGGATTAATATATGGTATACCTTGATAATGCAGCAACCTCATATCCAAAACCAGATTGTGTATATGAGCAAATGAATATTTGTATGAGAACCTATTGCGCAAACCCCGGAAGGGGGAGCCATGCGATGTCAGTACAAAGTGCCATGGCTGTTAATAATTGTAGAGAACAGCTTTCAAAGCTTTTGAATTTGGACAATGACCTAAATATATGTTTCACCAAAAATGCAACAGAGGCTCTTAATATTGCTATAATAGGCAGTCTATCTGCTGGTGACCATGTTATAACTACGAATATGGAGCACAATTCAGTATTGAGACCTCTGCATACCTTGCAAAAAAATGGTAAGATCAATCTTTCAATAATAGAAGGGGATTCATTTGGTGAAATTGACCCCAATAGTATATTAAAAAAGATTAACAAAAAAACCAAAATGGTTGTATGCACATTATCCTCCAATGTTAATGGAATAATTATGCCTATTTATCAAATAGGAGAGATTTGCAAAAAAAAGGGGATACTTTTTTTACTGGACGCGTCTCAAGGGCTGGGGAGTATTCCCATAGACTTTTCAAAAATGTATGTTAGCATGATAGCTTTCCCAGGACATAAAGGCTTACTTGGCCCCCAAGGGACAGGTGGGCTCTATGTTTCTCCTAATATAAGGCTAAAGCCTTTGATGCAAGGCGGAACAGGAAGCCAATCAGAATCTCTCCTTCAGCCGAATATAATGCCTGATTTGTTTGAAAGTGGCACTCTAAATACCCCAGGAATAGTTGGTTTAGGAGCTGCTGTCGGATATTTGAATGAAACAGGTATTGATGAAGTACATTCTAAGAAGTGTGATATAACACAAAGGCTTTACGATGGAATATCCCAGATAAAGGGTATAAAGCTTTATAGCCCTGCAGATATGAAAAAGAATTCCGGCATAGTTGCGTTCAATATAAATAACTGTGATTCTTCCGATATAAGTTATTTACTTGATAACAGGTACAAAATTGCGTGCAGGTCGGGACTTCATTGTGCACCTTTGGCTCATGCGTTTTTTAATACACTAAAATCTGGTATAATTAGATTTAGTACGGGATTATTTAATACCTATGAGGAAATTGATTATACAGTTGAAAGTATGGCAAAAATAGTAAATGAAACAAAATTGTAAAAATAGATTAATGAAATTGATTAATATATTAAAAAAATTAATATATTAATAAAAATATTTAATTTATCTATAGACAAATGAGTTTTGTTATTGTATAATTTAACCATAATATAGGTCGGAGGTAATTTTTTATGGACGCTAAGTTTAAAAAGATAATTACAATTATTGTTTTAATTTTCTTATGTATAATAGCTCTCAGAATTGTTGGATGGGTTCTAGGATTAATATTCCCATTAGCTGTTATAGGTTTGATCGGATTTATTGTATTTAAACTTATTAACAAGAATAAGGCCAGATATTAGCATCATTTCATGGCACTTAAAAAGCTGCAACAAGTAGTATCCCTCAAAAAATACTACTTGTTGCAGCTTTGCTGTTTTCAGAAGTATATAATCCATCAGCAGGTTATCCCTATATGCATAGCAAAACTTTTACTGCTAAATAGAGATATCTTAACTTGCATGGTATTTCCGAACGCAGTAAAACTTGTATAAAGTCTACCATATTAGTCTCTGAACTCAGGCAGAGTAATTTCTAGTGTCAGTATATTTTCATTCATTCTAGCACTGGCGGTACCGTTATTTATCCAGTTATCTTTTTGTATTTGTCATCAAGCACAATATCTTTATATGTTATGGCTTTCGTAGAGATTTGTTTGGCCATCAATCCCCGTATAAGTACAATCAACAACATAACCTTCATTAATGAGAACTTCTCGTAGCATAGAATTGACATCATGATTATCTTCGATAATAAGTAAATTAAACATTGTTTTTTCCATGTTGATTTCCCGCTTTTCCCCAGGTTGGTCTTCTAATTATTGCTCCAAAGAAAGATGCTACAATACCATATAACAAGGCGGCCCAAAATGCCAGCTTATTACCTATAATATCTGCCTCCCATGAATTCACTTCAAAATATCCTGATAGATCAACAGGTGTTCCTGATAAAATAAAGTTTATTGTAGGATTTATAAGTAGGAAAAGTATAGCTGCAATGATTGAAAATAAGCCTGACTTCAATATCCAGTTCATTTTTTTCAACCGGATAATTGCAAGCACAGCAGCTGCTAAACAAACTGGCAGTAACGCTATTTGAACAGAGATTGGAAACAACTCTGGTTCATTAACATACCACGCTATTACTTTAAATAATAAGACCAAAAAGAAACACAAGGAAGCATATGAGATGGAGACCCTGTGATTTGTAATCAAATAAGGAAGATTAGTGATACAAAACGCCATAGCAACAGAAATCAGTACAATAAAAAACCAATTTAGAGTACGGCTTACCGCTAAATTAACAACAAAGGTACTCAATATTGCAGCTCCATAAACACAGAGCATTACAAGCAGATAAATATCACCCGCTTTAGTATGGGTAATCACTGGCTTATGATTTTCATTGTGTTTAACCTTATGCCCACATTCGGAGCAATATTTTGATTCATAATTAATTATTGTGTTACATCTGGTGCACCTCAAAGTAGTTTCCTCCTAAAAGCAGTTTATTAGTTCACAATCCAGCAACAAAGCAATTTTCTGAGATAATTAATTAACAACATAAAGATATCATATTTACATAAATTTTGAAACTATTACTTTTATAATTTTTTACAATAGCATAAACAAAATTCCTCAATTTCCTATACTAAATAGCATTAATATCTTACGTGTTTTAGTCATTATATTGATAGCATTTTATATAATTTATTCTATATTTAAACTTAAATAGTAATTACAATTTCTATAATATATAATTGGTATTGAACAAATATATGATATGTGAGTGATTTTATGTATAAAGTTTTTGTAGTTGAGGACGATATAAAGCTTCAGCTGGCGATAAAGGAAACGCTTGAGAAGTATGATTATATTACATATTTAGTAGACGATTTTAGAAATATAGAAGAGCAGTTTGACAAGCTTAAGCCCCATTTGGTGCTGATGGATATAAACCTGCCCTATTTTGATGGTTTTTATTTTTGCAGAATATTCAGGCGAAAGTCCAAGGTGCCCATCATCATACTATCCGCAAGGAGTGAAGATACCTCTCAGATAATGGGCATCGAAATGGGAGCAGACGACTATATTACAAAACCTTTCAACACTAATGTTTTTATAACAAAGATAAATGCCATTATCAGACGGTGTTATGGGGAGTATGTTGCTGCTAATGATAGCGTTTCCATTGGTGACTTATTATTGGATGAAAATAGTTTTAAAGCTCTTTGGAAAGGAAGCGCAATTGAGCTTTCAAAGAATGAGTTTAAGCTGCTCAAAAAGCTAATGGAGAGCTGTGACAAGGTTTTACCAAGAGAGCAGCTACTAGAAGAGCTATGGGACGATAGTGCATTTGTGGATGATAATACGCTTACCGTAAATGTCACCAGAGTAAAGAATAAGCTTTGCGAGGCAGGCATTGCAGATGCCATCAAGACCAAAAGGGGTGTAGGCTATTTATTTGATTCACAAGCGTTGAAAGGAAACAACATATGAACAAGATATTTAGAAATTTTGTCAAGGACCAAAGCTTGTTCCTTATATTTTATTTTACTTCAAGCTTTTTGATTATTCTGTTCTATTACTTGATTACAAGTGGTCAAGTTGAAATAATATATCCAATGTCCATCTCTATTTTTGTATTCTTAGTATACTTTATCATAAGCTTTTGTAGATATTATTCTTTTAACAAGGACCTTAATTCATGTATAAATAACATGAATTATGATTTAAGGGTATCAACTTGTGAGCATAAGCATGTAAAAGAAATGGTAAATGCGATACATCACAACTATGCTTTAAGTCTACAACAGTTAAAACTAAATAACCTAAACAAGAATAGGTTTATCTCACAATGGATACACAATATGAAAACACCTGTGTCGGTTAGCGACCTGATATTACAAAAACAGATGCTTTGTGAAGAGGATATTGTCAGCTTACAAGAGGAAAATAAAAAGCTGCTTACTCATCTTGAGCAAGTGTTGACGCTTATAAGGCTGGATGACTTCTCGAATGACTATGTGCCTACAAGTGTCAATCTAACTGAAAGCCTAAGAGGTATTATTAACTCAAAGAAGAACCAGTTTATTTACAATCATGTTTACCCAAAACTTAATATCAGCAGCCCTCATATGGTTCTTACCGATGAAAAATGGAACAGAATGATTGTTGAGCAGATTATAAATAACGCTATTAAATACAGTGCAACTGACGAGAGTGCTGACAATAGTAATGCTTTTTCTGATAGCCAATATATTGACGGTGTATCAGAAGATATCACTGATAATGAGGACGAGTTAGTTAGCAGTGAAAGTATTCAAAATGAAAGTATTCAAAATGAAAGTATTCAAGGTGAAAGTACTGCCAAATCAAAAAGCATTTACTTCGATATCTATGAGCAAGAGGGGAACACTGTGCTTTCCATTACCGATGAAGGGGTTGGCATTGCTGAGCATGACCAAAAGAGGATATTTGAACCGTTTTTCACCGGCGAAAATGGTCGTAAGCTACAAAACAGCACAGGAATTGGGCTGTATTTGGCTCGTGAGATAGCTTCTAAGCTAGGTCATAAGCTGGAAATAGAATCAAAGCAGTGCCGTGGCACTACAGTAAGGATTACTTACCTTTCAAAACTGTAAGCTTTCTTTAGCTAATTCGATGGTTTGATACTTCGCATATAGATAAAATGATATTGTAAGCATGGCTAATAAATGAAGTTAGGTGTTTAGAGTGGCGAGCTGGCAGACTGTGACCTGAAGCTTAACGCACATTATCATTTAGATTTGGAGGTAAGAAATATGACAATATTGCAGACACATAATATAACAAAGATATACGGTGGAAGAGAAAATGCAAATTCAACTCAGGCATTAAATGGCATTAACCTAAATATAGATAAGGGAGAATACGTTGGAGTAATGGGCCCCTCGGGAAGCGGTAAAACTACCTTGCTCAATATCTTAAGTGGAATAGACCATGCAACTACCGGCACTATTGAGATAGCTGGAAAGGATATTTGTAAGCTAACAAAGGATGAGCTTGCTTTATTCAGAAGGCAGAAGTTAGGATTTGTATTTCAGGAGTTTAATCTTCTGGATAGCCTTACACTAAAAGAAAATGTTATGCTACCCATGATTCTTGACAAGAAATCAGCGCAAAGTATGGAAGATAAGGCAAAACATATCATGTCTATTTTTGAAATAGCTGATATAGGTGATAAGTACCCTTATGCTGTTTCAGGGGGGCAGCAACAAAGAGCAGCAGTTAGCCGCTCACTAGTAAACGATCCTGCAATAGTATTTGCAGATGAACCTACCGGAAACCTTGATTCAAAGTCATCAAATGCCGTAATGAAGCTATTTACAAAAATGAATACCGAGCTGGATACAACTATTTTGATGGTAACCCATGATGCTTTTGCTGCAAGCTTTTGCAAAAGAATTATATTCATAAGAGACGGCAGCATATGCATGGAAATCTATAACAAAGGCAGCAGAAAGGAGTTCTTTGACAGAATCCTTGATTGTTTAGCAGTTATAGGGGGTGAGAAAAATGACCTTTAAGGATATTGTTTTAAAGAATTTTAAATTTAATGTAAGAAATTATTTGACCTATTTCTTGTGTACAACATTTTCTATAATGCTTTTCTTTATATATGCAACGATGCTTACTAATAAGTCAGTAGTTGGTAATGGAGAAGGAATGGAAAATTATTCAGCAATGATCTTTTATATATCATTGGTAGCTATCGGCGTATTTTCTATATTTTTTATTAACTATGCTCATACCTCATTTATAAAGTCTAGATACAAGGAGTTTGGTGTTTACATGACACTTGGTATGACATCAAAGGACATTCAGAGAATTATTCTACTTGAGAATGTTGCTGTTATGTCTGCATCACTTGTTACAGGTGTTTTCTCAGGTGTTATTTTTTCCAGGTTATTTCAAATGGTTGTGTTGTCCCTGCTCAAGATAAAGGATATTACTTATAGTTTGGATATACTAAGCTTTGCTTCAACGATAGGTTTCTTCTCACTTGTATTCATATTAGTAATATTTTTTAGTAGAAGAAAAACCTCTAAGCTGGAAATTGGTGATTTAATAAAGAAGTCCCGAAAAAATGAAACAGAGATAAAGCCAAGGCTGATAGCATTATTAATAGGAGTAGCAATTCTTATAGCTTCAATTTCAGCATTGCTCTATATAGGTAGTGATAAAAAATTAGTTGATAATTTCTCTCTAGTATTACCTACAATTATGGCTATGGTTGTTGGGGTGTATGTAACTATTAACTACCTTGGAATGTCTATACTGGCATTTACAAAGAAAAGAAAAAACACGTATTATAGTAATATTTTGTTAGTTACTGAAACTGCTAGAAAATTTAATCAAGATAAAAAAATAATTTTCTTACTTAGCCTACTAAGTTCAATGATAGTACTGTTGGTGGCCTCATCATTCGCACTGTATTCTTTAGTATATAGAATTACAGATGAGGGACAGACATATGACATAGAATTTGCAAGTGTTTATGGCATCAATAATATTTCAGATAATGCTATAGAAAATGCTGCGCTGAAGTCAGGTACCACCTTTACCAAAACAGATAGAATAGAATTCTTGTCCGCTATGATACCAAACCCCGATAAAACCGATTATTTGGGTGGGAAACCTGTAATAAGTCAGAGTACTTATAATAAATATGTTACAGACCCGATTAGTGTGCCAAAAGGAAAGGTTTTCAATGCAATAACATTTTGGATGCCAGGGGATTATGGAATAACACCTGGAAGTATGCTTACATTGACGGCTTCAAACGGAAATATGTCATTTGAAGTAATGGAGTCTGTGAAATCAAAATGGGTAAGCGCTGGACTGAATTACCCTTCTAATTCTGGAATGATAATAAACGACGAGGATTATAAACTGTTGAAGGAAAAATCAGAAGCTCAGGATATAGGTACTTATTATTTGTTTAAGGTGAAAGATTGGACTTATTCGCAGGATTTTTTAGATGCATTGAACGTAGAACTGGATTTGGCTAATCAAGAGCTTCCAGATGATAAAAAGGCCCTTACTAAGCTTGTAGTAATACAGTCGAAGCTTAACAGTTACAATTCCCTTAAGAGCGGTTACTCAGTATTTATGTTTGTCACTACTATTATGGGATTATTGTTCTTCATAGCAGCGGGCAGCGTATTATTCTTTAAGCAATATGCAGAAATAGGAGATGCCAAGCAGAAGTTTTACAAGCTGTTTAAATTAGGTATTACAAAAAAGGAAGCAAAGAAACTTATTTCTAGAGAACTACTGTTGACATTTTTCTCGCCTATGATATTTGGGACTTTGATGGGATATGTATATATATACTTTATGACTTGTCTGGTTGGGGGAGATTATGTATTAGGAGAATTCATGCAAAAGGCTACCATTGTTGTACTTGCATACTTTGTGTTTCAGGCATTTTTCTATATTATTACTCGCAGAAAATACAGTGAAGCGGTGATTTAGGGGGAACAGGGAATTAATTATTTACATATTTGTATAAAAATCATGCAAATATATGGTAATATATTGCTTGATGATTGGTAGATAATAGGGTATATTTGTTATGTAGTAATATTAAATTGACACATATAATAAAGGATGGTGTGCTATAATGAGCAAAATTTCTAAACAGAGAAAGATTACATATTACATAGGTATTGGCATGGTGCTACTAGGCTTTATTTTGTTTATGTCAGTATTCTTTATTGCATTTAGCATAAGTAGTGAGCCGTTTTCTGAAAAGATACCTCCTTTTTCAAATGCAGTAATTGGCATGGCTTTGATTATAGCAGGTTCCTTTGTAATGAAGGTTGGAGCTAGAGGTGCTGCTGGTGCAGGGCTGGTACTTGATCCCGAAAAAGAAAGAGAGGATATGAAGCCGTTTAACGAAGCAAAGGGTGGAATGATAAATGATGTTATCAGCAATATCGATGTTATAAATGATTTAACCAGCTCATTATCCAAGTCTACTACCGAAAAGGAAATAATAAAGATTAGATGTACCAGCTGTGACGCCTTAAATGATGAGGACGCAAAGTTTTGCAAGTCATGCGGTAAGGATATTTAATAGCTCGAAATGTATCTAGAAAATTCTGAGTAAGGAAGTACTATGGCATTTAGCGAGGTTCTTACTGCTTTTTAGTTAGAACTTATCTAGAGTAAAGCCTTTTGTATAGGTTTCAGTAATAACTTCTACATCTACTGACGGAGTATTGTTACTGTTGTCAACTTCATCACCTACTAAAGAATCATTAATTAAAAGAATTTAAAGGGAAAGATTTTCTTATGACCATTTCTTTATGTGCTTCAATAGTAAATGGGGATTTGGACCTATCAGATTCAACCAAGTCACTTTCATAAAAGCCTAGTGCAGCTGATAGCCTCAAAATTCAAGCCCAGCATGGACTAGAGCTGTTTCAGCTTCTCCAACAGATTCAGTAACAAATAGTCAGTTAACAATAAATTTAAGTGCATCTGGATATTTACTATACACGATTAATGACGTTAATATTGATGCTTTAAGCGTTACACTCAATTCAACTGACGGTGCAAAAGTTTATCAAAACGATATTTTACTTGGAACTATTTCTTATGCTACTTTAAAATCCAACACAACAAAATATTATGCTTTTGGATGCTTTGATGTTGGAACGGTATTATACGACTATACTTATTTTTCTTTAGATACAAGTAAAGGTGATGAAGTGGCAACAATAGTTTGGAATCCTATTGTCTCAGAGGGTACATAAAAAAAGGCAGTAATTGAAGCACAGGCTATGATAGGTACTGGAACAGCAACGTATTATATTAGAGACGGTGGTACAACCTTTACTCAATGTACTCTTGATACTATAACGGACATTTCAAAACAACCAAGTGGCACAAATATTGTTGTAAAAGCAGTTTTAAATAGTGATGTTGAGCTACAAGCTTTAGCTTGGGGAGATAGTATAGTATGATAAGACCATTGTTTGAACCAAAAACGGAGCAAGAAATAATTAATATCAATGCGAAACAGTACCTAAAAGATACTGATTGTATGGTATTAAGGCATCGTTATCAAGTAGCAGCAGGGCAAGAAACTAGTTTAACAGATGTTGAATATCAGCAATTACTAGTGGATAGGCAAAATGCTAGAGATAGTATCGTGCATTAATGACTTTTATTTCAAGTTAAAACATGATAACATTTATTATGCTACATTTTTTAAAATAATACTTTCTTAGGAGACAGATTGTGGGTGTTTTAAGGTTAATTCTAGCAATTACAGTTATACTTGCCCATGCGGGTTCCATATTTGGATATAGTGGATTAGGTGGTTTAGTAGCTGTTCAAACATTTTTTATTATATCTGGATTTTATATGTCACTAATACTAAACGAAAAATATATTGGCACTAATAATTACAAATTATTTATATCAAATAGGTTTTTAAAGTTATATCCAGTATATTGGACAGTTGCTATATTAGCAATTCTAGTAAATCTTGCATTAGCAATGTTAAATAGGAATTCATTTTTCTTTACAAACTTTACAGATAGTAATATGTCTCCTCTTTCGTTTATTTATTTGATTTTTACTAATATTTTTATGTTTGGTCAAGATTCGGTTATGTTTTTACAATTAAATCAACAGGGCATGTTAGAATTTTGTAAAAATTTTTTAAACTCAAACCCTAAGCTGTATACTTTTTTACTGGTTCCTCAGGCATGGAGTTTGGGTGTCGAATTATTATTCTATTTAATTGCTCCTGTGATTGTTAGGAAAAGAACTTCTATTATTACAATATTTATTGCTCTAAGTTTAGCATTAAGAATATTTATATATTACAATGGGTTATATAATGACCCTTGGGTATACAGGTTTTTCCCTACAGAAGTAGCACTGTTTTTATTTGGTGCTATTTCATATAAAATTTATGCAAATCTCAAGAACTCAAGAGAATGTTTAAAAAAATACTCAAAGTGGGCATGTTTTATAGCAATTATTATTACTTTGTTATATCAGTATATTGACCTGTTATTTTCCGAAATTTCATTTGGACATGAGATGTTTAAGTGGATTTATTACATTGTAATAATGTTATCTATCCCATTTATATTTAGCTATACTAAACGTTCAGAACTTGATAGGTATTTAGCTGAGTTGTCTTATCCAATATATATATCGCATATGTTGGTTTTGCAATTAACAAATATTATTATTAGTAGGTTTATTAATGGTAGAATAACTTATCTATTACCTATCTTGAGCATTATCTTCACTTTGTTATTCTCTATTGTTTTAGTAAGATTTATTATTAAACCAATGGAAAAGCTTAGGCAAAGAAGAATCAACACTAATAACAAAATAGAGATTAATATCTAATTTTATATCGTAATTGGTTTATTATACGAAGTAATACAGCTCATCATGCGGTATCTAGGATTTCACCCTCCGGCACAAGATGAGCTGTTGCTTATAAGCAATTAAATTATATCATAAAAGGATTATCCAATAAAAGGATAGTCCTTTTTATATTACAAAAAAGGGGGGACTAAAATGGTTTACAAATAGAGAGAGGTCTACTAGATTCATTTACTGAAGAACAAATGAAATTATTCCTTGAATATGATAGCCTTAGACTCGAACAAGAATTGCATATAAATTTATAATTATCGGTATATTATCGGTAAAATGCAAAGCAAAAGCCACCTTCAAATTATGAAAGTGGCTTGTTTTGTTGGTCGGAATGACCTGACTTGAACAGGCGACCCCTTGCACCCCAAGCAAGTACTCTAGCCAAACTGAGCTACATCCCGATTAACGCGTAAATCATTATAACATAATCGTTTTTTGTTGTAAAGACAGTTGTCTTTAGTTTGTCTTTAGTTTGTGATAATTTCACCCTTAAGATTATCGTATGATTATTTCACCCTATCATAAATAATGGTAATCTTAGGGAATGATATATACAATGACTGATGAGGAACTAAAAAAGTTACATGTTATCACTTGCGCATTAGAACAGAAGATCACAGTTTCAGAGGCTGCTAATGCACTGGGGTTGTCAGAGCGCCGTGTCAAACAGTTGAAAAAGGAGGTTAAAGAAAACGGCGCGGAATCCATTATTCATGGAAATAGAGGGCGCAAACCAGTTCATTCAATTGATGACAAGCTTACTCAAAAAATTATTGAGCTTAAAAATTCATACAAGTATCAAGAAGCTAATTTCCTGCACTTTCAAGAACTACTTGAGGAATATGAAAATATTAAGATTTCATACTCTGCTCTTTATGACATTCTCAATAATGCAAATATTAAAAGCCCCAAAAAACATCGCAAAACTAAGAAACACCATAGAAGAAAAAGAAAAGCAGCCGCTGGTATGATGCTTCAAGCCGATGGAACCCCTCACGATTGGTTTGAAACTGGTGAGAAACAATCTCTACACGGTTTTATTGATGATGCTACAGGAACTATTACAGGTCTATACATGTGTGAGCGAGAATGTCTCCTAGGATACCTTGAGGTGACTAGACAAACGCTTAAAATCTACGGGATACCTCTAAGCCTATATCCTGATAAGTATAGTGTATTCTTCCCTGCAATTGGTAAAGAGCAGCAATTGACCATTGAAGAGCAACTACAAGGAATGCAGAAGTCTGTTACTCAATTTGGTCGTATAATGGACGAGTTAGGTGTGGAAATGTTCCCTGCTTCATCTCCACAAGCTAAAGGAAGAATAGAACGCCTTTGGGAGACTTTGCAAAGTAGACTGGTCACTGAATTCCGCATTAATGGCATAACCACCATCGAGCAAGCAAACGCATTCTTGCCTAAGTACATAAAGAAATATAACAAAAAGTTTGCTATTAGCCCTCAAGACGAAGCTTCGGCATTTATCCCATTGCCAGACAATATAAATCTGGACACTTTGCTTTGTGTTAAAATCCAACGCGCTACGGATAATGCTGGAGTGTTTTCCATTAACAACTGTAAGTTTGCCATTGAATCTAAGGATGTACCTCCAAAAGCAAAAGTTACGGTTTTAATCAGCAAAGATGCTGGTATTAAAGCACTCTACAAGGATAAAGTATATAAGGTGGTTGATGTGGATTATCTTGATAAAGGAGCTGAGATACCAAAAGGACGCTTATTGTCTCAAGGAATACAGCAACTTATACAGGAATACTTCTTAAAGGATGCTAAAGCTGCTTAAACTTAAAACGAAATTATATTGTTAAGTGTAAAGAGTTTTTATGCCGCGAAAGCCTCTTGATAATGAGCAATGGCATGCTAGGCTTAATGCCAAGGCATTACCTGTTCAGGTGGTGTCGTTATTGCCATAATGAATGCCATAAGAGGCTCATTGTCAAGAGGATCGTGGAATAAATGCGAAAATAATCACCTTACAAATAGTGAAATAATCAAGCGATAAAATTGACACATTTAGGGTGAAATAATCAAAAATTATTGACA
>JAEXOY010000032.1 GCA_023439045.1 Bacillota bacterium
TGGAGATGTTGATGGTGACTATGGGAAGAAAACAACTGCTGCTGTTAAGGCCGTACAAAAGTATTGTGGTCTAGCAGTCACTGGGACTGTTGAGAAAGGTACTACACAAAATACAACTTGGGATAAATCTATTCATTGATTAACAGTAATGAAAGCACTAAAATAGCCCTAGACCAGCTTTACAAGGAATATCTAAATCCTGCCCAGAGCGTATATATATCTGCAAAAAATAAGCTCACAATTGGTGATTATGATACAATATATGCAAGATCCACAAATGCTACTAGCATGAAATTACTTATTACAGGACCTGAATACTATAGAAGTATAACTTCAGAGGGTAGTACGATAAGCTATAAATTTGAACCCGCACAGTCTGGAACCTACTACATAACTGTTACTGCGAATGAAGGCGGTGCCTTACCACAGACGGAGAAGGTTTGTGTTGAGGTTGGGAAGAAGGAGACGGGGAATAGTGGAAGTAAGTTCACGATAAAATTTGGCAATGAAATTTACCACTATAGTGCTGACACTAAATTAGATAAATTTATTCTTAATACTTTATTATTGGATGATCCCGTCTACTTAGAACAAAGAAAAAGTGTGACTGATGAACCTATGTATGTTTTAGAAAACTATTATGCTCATAATGGACCAGTTTGGGAGTATATATTAGCTTGTTGGCTAAAAGATGTAAGATTGAAATACGAAAATAATGGTTATACATTTGAAGAATATATTAGCATATCTAATGTTATAAGAGATATGCTAAAATGTACTACAAATGGTAGAGGAGCGCTTTTAAGTGATTATTATGATCCAAATTCGAATAGCGCGCTTCAGGTTATATATATGAGATTAAATTTAAGTGATGAAGCATATGCAAATGGACTCTCATTTTACCAGACCTCACTATTAGCGGCAGCTATTGATGGAAGAACATATGGATATATAGAAAGAGTTACTGGTAATATTAACACCTTATCGATTTTCGCAACAATGTTTCTTGGTGAAATTGCATCAGTGGTTACTACAATAACAGGTGCTTCAGCAAAGGCAACATCAAGAGAGATACTTCTTAAGCAGATGGAGAGATATAATAATGCAATATTGGAGACAGATAAAAGATTAATACTCAGTGAAACATCTTCACTAATAAAGACTGTGGCTGAGGCAGAAGAACTGTTTGCACAGTTGGAGGTAAATGGTATAAAATTTACTAGAGAAGCAACACAATGGATATGCAAAACACCATCAGGTAATATAATTTGGCTTGAAATAGGCAATGATAGTGCAGGATTACAACATATAATGTTAAGACACTCGACGGAATTTTCTAGCTGGGGATTAAATTCACAGGAAGCTGTGTCAACATTTATTGAAAATGCAGTCAAAAATGGTACACCAAACGTAATTGGAACTGGCGATAGCATATATAATGTAACAGTTAATGGTGTAACAAAGCAAATGGAAGTTATAACTGGAAGTAATGGGTTTATTGTAACAGCTCATCCATATACACCATAATTCAGGAAGGAGAATGCAGATGGAAATTTTAGTTAAGAAGGTTGAAAATGGGGCTGAATATGAAGGTAGAATATTTGATTTTTGGGTTGAAGCTGAAACACAGAACGGAAAAGAGTGTAGAATCTTTGATTCACTTACTTTTGACTTGCGAGGCAAGGAATCGACAAAAATAAATGTACTACTACTTGCTGGTTTTATTGGTGAGGATGGTTTAGCAAATACAAATTTTCAGAAACTACATGGTCAGGTTGTGAATCAAGAGGAATTAAATCGGACTTGGGTTAAAAAGAAGAACGACATTTTCCAGAAAAGTTGGTTAGGTTTGAAGTGTGACCAAGGTATATATCTATTATCTCCTAACGAAATGGAAGAAAGAGGCATAAAGGTTGGACAAATTGTTGATTTGAATGTTGGAAGGATTGATTTGGTTGCAATTGGTTAAATGATATAATGTAAAATGTAATTACCCGGACTGTAGCAATACAGTTTCGGGGTTTTCTTTATGCAGTAGCTTTATAAAGCGGTATACCATTATTTTGTACTGTAATAGCATACTTTACTATGCAACACGTAAAAACAGCTTATACCAAAGGCTGCGCAGTATGAGTGGGGGCAGTTTTTATATAATCGTATATGCATGTCTTCGGAGGCCCTTAAATATGCAGTTTGGTGTAAAAAGCTATAGATAAGCAACGATGTAACACCTGGCAACATTAGTATCCATTCAAGTCCGAATAACCCTGTAATTCAAAGGGTTCTAGGGAGAATGTGAGCTATATAATATTTACAGGCGTTCAGTTTGAAAAACTGTCTTAGTGGGAGTGTATTCCATATTCAAATACATTCCACTTTTATGTTGTGTACTACTATTGTTTTTAGTGACTTTAGAATACCTTAAATGACTTATTTATAGTAGGGGCTGTGTTTTTCAGGGTTACTGCATTTTTTACTTTTTTTCAGTAATGGAACAATGGTTAATCGTAATTTGTTCTCAGTGGTTATTCTTCAATAGCCTCTACCAATACATTCATTTTGACAATTGCACCTTCCTTAAGGTAAGTGTCGCATTTTTGAGCGAATTCCTTAATTGGACCAATGTTAATTGGTTTGCCTACAAGCATATCTATTAATAATTTATCAGTTGTATTAATCACAATTCTACATTCAGATTGGTGCGAAAATGATATATCTTTGAGGAATAGCTCCCTTGGAGAATTCCCATAATAGAGAAAAGGTGTATGCTTATCCTTATAGTCAATAGCATATACTAAAATGTCCTTCTCATTAACGCCTATTGAAATAAGCTTTTTCTTTATCATACCTATGAACCTATCAATGTCATTCATTAAAACTATAGAAGGACGTTTCTTTTCGGGTAGAAGCATTACCTCATCTATCGTTTTTCCGCCTGCGAAATCTTGAAAATATATACCGGGAATATGTCCGGTAATCTTTTGATTACCATCTTTCTCAGGACAGTCAAAAAAATTTTGCTTGAGAATAAAAAAGCAATAAGCTGGCATTTGCATTACGCTTTTTCGTCTGAAGTATACTAATTTTCCATCAAATTCAGTTTCTACGTCATAAAACCGTTGCTTATATGATAGTGCAAGCTCATAGTCTAGTAGCTCGCAAGCTGCAAATACGCCCTCGTATAAGTCACCTTGACCTTTTCCGTTCTTTCTTTCCATTTGAACCCATGATTTGGCACAATTAAAAACTATTGTTCCGTTGTTAATTAGTTCATCCGCATACTCGACACTTGTTGATCGTAAAGCTGCATAAGCTTCATTAGGTTTTGCCCATCCCATTTTTTCTTCCACCTTTTGCCCAATTATTTACACAAAAACTATTTGTATAAATTTTACTATAATTAAATAGTTTTTCATATTAGCATTTGATAAGTTGTGAAATTTTCTTACCACCTGTTCTTTAAGTGATTCAAGTTTTCGCGCTTTATTGCGTAAACAAAGAAGGATTTATCCACTCGCTTATAACCACCAATCATTCTATTTATATGTCTTAATCAACAATTAAGTTCAATAGCGGCTCGATGTTTATTACCGTCAACCTCAACTAGTTTTTTAATAACCCTATATTTTTGTTCCTCAGTCATTGTTAAATTTACCTTTCTGATTATGATCACCTCAATAAATTTTCTTTATGAGGTTGAATTATACTATATTTATATTAGGTTTGGGACATAATCAAAAATGGTATATTAAGACTTTATCACTTATCGTTCATAGTTGTTTTATGTTAAAATATTTTTTTCTTGACAACACATTTTTTGTATGCTATCATTAGTGAGCGAAATAAAGAAGAAGTTATTCCACTTCTCACCTGGCGAACTTATTGATTTGCAGGGTTAATATGGTTTAAAGACATACTTTGTATGTTTAACTATGTTTAAGTGTGGATACTTTCTTCTATCCACTTTTTTTATTGTTTAAAATTAATGTTTGGGACTTGAAGAAATACTTCATGCCTATATTATTCGGAGGTGTCAGTTATTAGCAAAAATGAATTAATGATCAATGAGGAAATCAGGGACAAAGAAGTTAGATTGATAGATACTGATGGCGCACAGCTAGGTATTGTTTCAGTAAAGGATGCCCAAAAGCTTGCTTATTCAAAGAATCTTGATTTGGTTAAAATAGCTCCTCAGGGAGTACCGCCAGTTTGTAAGATTATGGACTACGGTAAATACATGTTTGAGCTTGCCAAGAAGGAAAAAGAAGCAAGGAAGAATCAGAAGGTCATAAGCATAAAAGAAGTCAGAGTATCTCCTTCGATTGAAGATCATGACTTTGAGTTCAAGGTCAAGAACGCATACAAGTTCTTGCAGGATGGCGATAAGGTCAAGGTATCTGTTAAGTTCAGAGGAAGAGAAATGCATTACACCTCAATAGGTTTTGAAATTTTGGATAAGTTTGCAGAGGCAGTAAAGGACGTTGGAACGGTCGAAAAGAGACCGAAACTTGAAGGCAAAAGTATGATTATGATACTTAATCCAAAGCAGTAGGATAGGAGGAGAAAAATATGCCAAAGTTAAAGACACATAGTGCATCAAAGAAGAGATTTAAGGTTACAGCAAATGGAAAAATTAAAAGAGGTCAGGCTTGGAGAAGTCACAGACTTGTTTCTAAGGCTACAAAGGCAAAGAAGCATCACAGACTCGGTGCTTACGTTTCACCAGCAAACGAAGGTACTATAAAGAAGCTTATTCCGTATAAATAGAAGGAGGATTGACAGGATATGGGTAGAGTTAAAGGTGCGGTTAGAACCCGTGCAAGACATAAAAAGATATTAAAGCTTGCAAAAGGATACTTTGGAGCAAAGAGCAAGCTCTTTAGAATGGCTAATCAGGCTGTTATGAAGTCAGGAAACTATGCTTTCAGAGATAGAAGAGCAAAGAAGAGAGACTTCAGAAAGCTTTGGATAGCTAGAATAAATGCAGCAGCTAGAATCAATGGCTTATCATACAGCAGATTCATCAATGGACTCAAGAAGTCAGGCATTGAACTCAACAGAAAAGTATTAGCAGATATGGCGGTTAATGATGCAGCAGGATTCGCTCAGCTTGCAGAAATGGCTAAGTCAGCTAAGTAATTATTTATATAATAATGGGGACTCTTAATGAAGAGTCCCTTTTTGCTATTAGCTATTGATTGCCAGTATATATGGTATTATTATAGGGTAATCAACCACTTATGCTACTTATACAGCTTATTCTATTTAAAAACGGGAGAAATTTATATGGAGTATTTGCAAAGCAATAAGAATTCAACAATTAAGGATATAAAGTCACTGCAGCAAAGAAAAAATAGGGATTCGAAAGGACTTTTTTTCATTGAAGGCTTACGTTTTGTCAAAGAAGCATTTGATTTACAAGAACAAATAGAAATGGTAGTTGTATCCGAAAGGCTGCTTGAGGAAAGCGAAAGTGCTCTATTGGTTACAGATGTTGAGGCAAAAGGCATTAAATGTATTGCGGTACCAGATAAATTGTTTTGCGAAATATCCGACACCCAGACGCCTCAAGGCATTATGGCTGTAATGAAAAAGCAAAAGTACGATTTATCGAGTACTATAGAAAAAAGTAGCTTTGTAGTTGTGCTGGATAGCTTGCAGGACCCAGGCAATCTTGGTACAATACTTCGTACTGCGGATGCAGCTGGTGCGGATTGTATTATACTTTCAAAGGGTTGTGTCGATATATACTCTCCAAAAGTACTAAGAGCAACTATGGGTTCTATATTTCATGTTCCTGTAATTGATGGAATCCAGATAGAAGAGGCATTGCAAACCTTAAAAGCTGTTGGGCACAAGATTGTGGCCTCCCATTTGGCAGGGGTAAATAATTACTTTGAAACAGAGCTTACAGCGAAAACAACTATTGTTATTGGTAATGAGGCAAATGGTATATCCGATATCACCGTAAAACAAGCTGATATATTGGTGAAGATACCAATGCCTGGTAAAGCAGAATCCTTGAATGCGGCAATAGCTGCTGCTGTTATGATGTACGAGGTAACCAGACAGAGGATGCTTCACAATATCGGTTAATAGAAATTTATTAATATAAAATTGTTAACACTGAATTGGGTAATTCTAAATTGATAATACCGATTGGATACACCCAATTGGATATACTGAATTGATAATACCCATTGGATACACCCAATTGGATATATTAAATTGATAATACCGATAGGGAAGACTGAATTGGAAATGCCAAATTGATAATACCCATTGGAAAGACCAAATTGATATGCTATATTGATAATATCGATTGGATAGACCCAATTGGATATGCTAAAATGATAATGCAAATAGATTACACTTGAAATATAGCATTAACAATACTATAATTGGAATAGGGAAACGTTCCCAACGAGGTGATATATTGAGTAACATTTTTGATATTGCACAAATGGCAGGTGTGTCAAAGACAACCGTATCAAGAGTTATGAATAACCAGCCTGGGGTTAAGGAAGAAACGCGTACCAGGGTGCTTGAAGCAATAGAGAAGCTTATGTATACACCAAATCAAGCAGCTAGAGCACTTGTAACACGCAGAACAAACGTTATTGGGGTTATATATAATGAGTTGGATGTTTCAGTATACATAGAATTAGCAAATCACTTAGAGAGGTATGCAAAGAAATTTGATTATAACGTAGTATTCTGCAGCACAAATGACAATTTTGAATCGAAGTTAAAGTATATAAGGTATTTCACAGGTGGCGCCGCAGATGGTTTAATACTATTCTGTAGTGATACAAAGGATAAGGAATTAGTTCAAAAAATAAAAGCTTCATCTTTTCCATTTGTAATGATAGAAAACCATTTTAGTGATATAAATATAAATAACATTATTATTGATAATGTTAATGGCGCTAGGAAGGCTGTTCAGCACCTTGCCGAACTTGGTCATAAAAGAGTGGCCCATATAACTGGAAATATGGAGCATAGGGCATCAGTTGATAGACTACAGGGATATTTGGCTGCAGTAAAAGATTTCGGCTTACTCTCGATACCAGAATACATTATTGAGACAGATGCAGGAAAGGATAGCGGGTATTTTGCCATTGATAAGCTCATACATCTTGAACAACCGCCAACAGCAATATTTACATTTAATGATGTTATAGGCTATGAAGTTGTAAAGAGACTGACGGAATTAGGCATAAGAGTACCTCAGGATATATCAATTGTTGGATTTGATAATATTACGGAAGTTCTCAATTATATTCCATCAAGTGTCCTGCTCACATCTATGAAGCAGCCAATGGATTTAGTAGCTCAAAAAGCCATTGAATTAATTATAAAAAATATAGAAAATAACAGCTTAGAACCACAGTTGGTATCTTTTGACACATGCCTTACACATGGGAATTCTTGTGCTCAGAGGTTTGAATATATAGGAGAATAAAATATTACTTTTTTAGTAATATTTTTTTATAAAAAAATGAAAACGTTCCCAAACAGGAGGTATTTTGATGAGGTACGGCTATTTTGATCAAAAAAACAAGGAATATGTGGTTACAAGACCAGATACACCTACTCCATGGATAAATTACATTGGAAGTGGGAATTACGGAGGAATTGTATCAAACACTGGTGGAGGATATAGCTTCCACAAGGATCCACAGAACAGAAGGGTCACTCGTTATAGGTACAATAGTATACCTATGGACAGACCGGGAAGATATATTTATATCAGGGATAAGGCTACAGGCAAGTACTGGAACCCAGGATTTCAGCCATCCGGTGTAAAGCTTGACAACTATAGTTGCAGGCATGGCATGGGGTACACTGTTCTGAGCGGAGAACATAATGGAGTAGTAAGTGATGTTACATATTTTGTGCCAGATGACAAGAACTTTGAAATATGGCTTGTAAAGGTAAAAAATCTTAGGAATACTTTTCAAAATCTTCAGGTGTTTGCATACGCTGAGTTCTGCTTCTGGCAGGCAATTATGGACCAGCAGAACGTAGACTGGGTACAGCAGATAAATCAAGGAAGATATGAGGACGGAATAATCACTTGGTACCCTCACCACATAAACGATAATGCAACCTTCTTTGCTACCGGTGAAGAGGTTAGCAGCTTTGATACAAACCTTGAAGCCTTTATAGGAAAATACCGTTCAGAGAGCAATCCACTTGCGGTTGAGCAAGGAGCATGCAGCAACTCAATTTCATATAGAATGAACGGAGTAGGTGCTTTCTGTATTGACATTGATTTAAAAGCGCAGGAAGAGAAGGAAATAGTATTTGTATTGGGCTTTGCTGAAGAGCGAGCTAAAATAAGAGAGGAAGTAAAGGATTACTTGACTGTTGAACAAGCTCATCAAGCTCTCAATAGATTAAATAACTACTGGAATAGCTATGTTGGGAAACTAAAGGTTGTTACACCTGATGAGGATATGGATCTCTTTGTTAATGTGTGGAATCAGTACCAATGTAAGACTACTTTTAACTGGTCTAGATTTGTTTCATTATATCAATTAGGACTTGGCAGAGGAATGGGTATCAGAGATAGCGCTCAAGATACTCTTGGTGTAATGCATACAATTCCAGAGGAAGCAAAGGCGCTTATAATTAAGCTGCTGAAATGCCAATATACTGATGGACGCTCCTACCACTTGTTCTTCCCGTTAACAGGTGAAGGCGGAGAAGGCGATGCTCCAATTAAAAAATATGACTGGTACTCTGATGATCATTTGTGGCTTATTCTTGCAGTAAATGCTTATGTCAAGGAAACCGGCGACTTTGCATTCTTGGATGAAAGCATAATGTATAATGACAAGAAAACATCTGCTACTGTGATGGAGCACCTAGATATGGCACTTGAGTTTACCAATAACCATAGGGGTCCAAACAACATTGCACTTGCTGGTCGTGCTGATTGGAATGATACATTAAACCTTGATACCGGTAAGGGAATAGCAGAGAGTGTATTTACCGCAATGCTATACTGCAGGGCAGCAATGGAGCTGACAGAGCTGTGTGGTTATTTAGGAAAAGGTGCATTAAAGGATAAATACACGTCCATGTTTGAGGACATGAAGAATGCTATTAATGCTAGTAGCTGGGACGGAGAATGGTATAAGAGAGCCTTTGATGACAATGGGCAGCCGTTAGGCTCAAAGGAAAATGAATTTGGTAAGATATTCATTAACTCTCAATCATGGGCCGTTCTCGGTGGTGTTGCAGATAAAGAGAAGGCAGAGAAATGTCTGGAATCAGTCGAAAAGCACCTTAACTCAAAGCACGGAATTGTTACGATGTACCCTGCCTATAACAAGTATGATGACACAAAGGGCGGTGTCACTACATATTATCCTGGTGCAAAAGAAAACGGAGGTATATTCCTGCATACCAACCCTTGGATGATGATTGCAGAAATTATGATGGGCAACGGAGAAAAGGGATATCAGTATTATAAGCAAATTCTGCCCGCAAACAGAAATGATGATGCTGAGCTTTATGAGGTAGAACCATATGTTTACTGCCAGAATATATTAGGTAAAGAGCATCCTCACTTTGGAACAGGACGTAATTCATGGCTCTCGGGTACAGCTGCATGGAACATGGTGGCTTCAAGCCAATATATCCTAGGCATCAGACCGGGGTATGACTGCTTGATAGTTGAACCCTGTATTCCTGCTCAGTGGAATGGTTTTAAGGCTATGAGAGAGTTCAGGGGAGCTATTTATAATATTGAAGTTCAGAATCCAAATAGGGTAAATTGCGGGATATCCAAGATTATTGTGGACGGTGTAGAACAAGATAAAATACCTGTTTTTGGAGCGGGAACAACTCATAATGTTGTAGTAGTTATGAAATAGGAGATAGAATAAATTTATGCTTGGAAAAAATGCATGGTTGTGCTATAATGTGTTAAAAATATTTATAACAAACAAAATGCAATGACGGAGAAAAGTAATCACTGCTTGTTGTTTCAGAGAGAAGGTATCAGCGGCTGAAAGTACCTTTATTAATAACTTTGATGAAGTTCCCTCCATGAGCAGTATCCTGAACTTTATATGCCCTCACTAGGCAGATGTAGGTGATACCGGTTAAAACCGTTATATTTTTAAGTGCTTAAGTTAAATGTATAAACTAGGCTACTAGGCTTTATTGTTTTTACATTTATCTTTGAGAAACTGGGTGGTACCACGGAGAAATGCCTTCGTCCCTTTTTGGGATGGAGGCTTTATTTTTTGTTTGAAAGTGCAAAGTAAAATAACCGTTTTTACTGAAAAATATGATGGTTTTAACTGCATAATATGATAGTTTTAGCTATAAATATTGACGGTATTACTACACATTATAATGGTTTAACTAAAAACAATGATATGCATTAGTAATCAATATGAAAGGAGTTTTTAATAGTGATTGAGAAAATTCAGGTATTAAGACAGGATGCCCTTAATAAAATCAAAGAAGCTAAGACCTCTGCTGAAGTTGAAGACTTAAGAGTAAAGCTGCTTGGCAAAAAGGGTGAATTGACAGAGATGCTCAAAGACCTTAAAAATATGGATATTGAGCAAAGGAAGGTATTTGGTCAGGAGGCCAATACACTGAAAAATGAGTTGACTGAAGCTCTTGAAGCAAAATTCAAGGAGATAAGCGACAGCGATGTAAAGAACAAAATAAAGGGCTCAGGGTTTGACATATCACTTCCGGGTACACAATATCAGCTTGGATCCTTGCACCCTGTTACAATAGTACAAAAGGAAATTGAAAAGATATTTACAGGAATGGGCTTTAACATTGTTGACGGTCCAGAGGCTGAAGAGGACTTCTACAATTTCGAAGCACTCAATATTCCTGCACACCACCCTGCAAGAGATATGCAGGATACCTACTGGCTTGAAAATGGATCACTGCTCAGAACTCATACCTCACCTTGTCAGGTAAGAGCTATGCTTAAGTACGGTGCACCACTTAAGGTTATTGCGCCGGGCAGATGCTTCAGAAATGAAAGCACAGATGCTTCACATGAAAACACATTCTTTCAGCTAGAAGGAATGATGATAGATAAGAACGTATCCATTGCAAACCTTATATACGTAATGAAGCTTTTGCTTTCAGAGGTATTTAACAGAGAAGTTAAGATACGTCTTAGACCAGGCTTCTTCCCATTCGTTGAACCAGGTTTTGAGCTTGACCTCAACTGCATGATTTGTGGCGGTAAAGGGTGTCCAACTTGTAAGCATTCAGGCTGGATAGAATTGTTACCTTGCGGTATGGTGCATCCAAATGTATTGCGCTATGGAGGCATTGACCCAGAAGAATATACTGGCTTTGCGTTTGGACTTGGCTTAACAAGACTGGCAATGATGAAATACGGAATAAGCGATATTCGAGTGCTTAACTCTGGAGATTTAAGAGCTATGCAACAATTCAAAGTGAGATAGGAGGGGAATAAAATTGAAAATATCATTAAATTGGATAAAAGATTTCGTTGATTTGGACGGAATTGATGTAAAAGAGCTGTGGTATAGGTTCACAATGGCAACAGCTGAAGTTGAAGAAGTAGAATTTGTTGGCCAGGATATAAAAGATGTAGTGGTTGCAAAGGTTATGAGCGTTGTTCCTCATCCTGAATCCAAGAAACTCAAGGTTTGTCAGGTTGATTCTGGCGAAGGTATTATACAAATTGTTTGCGGTGCCCCAAATGTTGTTGAAGGAATAAAGGTTCCACTTGCAAAATTAGGTGGAAGTGTCAAGGGCATGCAATTGAAGAAGGTTAAGCTGGTGGGAGTTGAGAGCTTTGGTATGCTTTGCTCTGCCTCGGAATTAGGAATAAGCGATGACCACAGTGGACTTCTTATACTAGATGATAAGTATGAAATTGGTACAGATATAAAAGAAATATACCCTATTGAGGACGTCATTATTGAGATTGACAACAAATCCCTTACAAATAGGCCTGATTTGTGGGGCCATTATGGTATAGCAAGAGAGGTTGCTGCTATATATGGAAGAAATCTAAAGCCTATTGAAATGGATTCCCTAGAAGGCTCAGAAAAATTAGCACCTGTGAGCGTTGTAGTTGAAGATACTGAGAAATGCCTGAGATATTCTTCTATTAAACTGGATGGACTTAAGGACCTCAAAACTTCAAAAGAGATGCAGACTAGATTGTTCTACTGCGGAATGAGATCCATTTCTCCATTGGTTGACCTCACAAATTATCTCATGCTCGAAATGGGGCAACCAATGCACGCTTTTGATTCAAGAGAGGTGGACGAAATAGTTGTCAGGACTACAAAAGAGCCAACTATGTTCAAAACCCTTGACTCCACTGAAAGGAAGCTTCCAGAAGATGTATTGCTCATTTGCAACAAGGAAAAGCCTGTTGCAATTGCAGGAATAATGGGTGGAGAAAACTCAGAAGTTATGGAAGATACGACATCTATACTGCTTGAGTCTGCAACCTTTGAGGGTTCATCTACAAGAAAGAGCTCTACAAAGATTGGACTACGTACTGAAGCAAGTGCTCGTTATGAAAAGATGCTAGACCCTAACATTACAGTTGATGCCATAAAGAGGTTTATAAAGCTTTTAAAGGATATGCAACCAGATATCAGATATGCTTCAGCACTTGCAGATGTTTACAGCAAGAAGCTTGAGCCAATTGATATCACTATTACAAAGCCTTATATTGATAAATATATTGGAAACCTGCTCACAAGGGAAAGAATGCTTGAAATCCTGAAGTCT
The DNA here is from genome assembly GCA_023439045.1 of Bacillota bacterium. Classification (GTDB taxonomy): domain Bacteria; phylum Bacillota; class Clostridia; order Acetivibrionales; family DSM-1351; genus Ruminiclostridium. The sequence continues at coordinate 12,772 of JAEXOY010000032.1, forward strand.
CTGGAGTTCCAAGTTGAAGCAGACGGAGATACCTTCCACATTAAGGTGCCAACCTTTAGAGCAACAAAAGACGTTACTATGAAGGTCGATATTATCGAGGAAATAACAAGAATATATGGATATGACAATATCGAGCCACAAACACTGGATATTGCGCTTACTCCTTTGCAGTACAATGAGGACAGATTGCTTGACCACAAGATAAAGGAACTCTTGTCCGAACGCTTTGGTGCTAGTGAGGTAAACAGCTATATTTGGTATGATAGCACCTTCAATGCGAAGAATGGTATCGTAGCAGAGTCAAATGTCAAGGTTTTAAATCCTCAGGCGCAGGACGCAAATACCTTGAGAGACAGTATGGTACCTGCAATGCTTGTTTTTGCTGAAAAGAATGATAAATCCTTTGATGAATTCTCCTTATTTGAAATAGGTAGTGTATTCAAGGCTACAAGCACAAAGGAAAAGTGCGAGCAGCACAAGAATATTACCTTCCTCATGGCTAGCAAGGTAAAGAGCGAGGACGAGTTGTTTTACAATGTTAAGGGTGTTGCTACATTCCTCGGACTAAGCCTCAAGAATGTACAGCTCCAGTACAAAGAATGTTCAAATGGTTTTAGTTGGACACATCCTGTTAAGTCGGTAGATATACTGTATAATGACGAAGTACTTGGTTATATTACGGTTGTTCACCCTAAGATAAAGGCTAACATTGGCAAGAAGCTTAATATAGCAGTTATGGAGATTAATAGAGAGCTTCTGCAGAAGATTGATTTTACAGCTGTAAAATACAAGGAGCCATCAAAGTTCCCAGAGGTAATACTAGATTTTAGTTTCTTGGTTGATGTAAATACGGGCTATGATTCAATAATGTCAGATATTGCACAGTTTAAATCATCTCTGTTACTAAGCAGTGATTTTGTTACAATTTACACTGGTAAGGGGTTGCCTGAGGGTAAAAAGAGTATGACCTTCAGATTTGTTATTGGTTCAAAGGAAAAGACCTTATCAAGTGAGGACATAAATTCATTCTCAAATAGCATTATTGAGTTTATGAACTCCAAGGGATATTCATTAAGATAATTTATAGAGAATATTTAGATATAAAAATAAAGTGTATTTCTATACTGAAATGCACTTTATTTTTTCTTATAAAAGTGACATTATAAATCAAATCTTTAGTAATTATAGTAAACTTGTTATGAAAGTAACATTATAAATCAAATCTTTAATAATTATTGTAAACTTGTTATGAAAGTGACATTATAAATTAAATCTTTAATAATTATAGTAAACTTGTTTAAAGATTGGGAGTATAATAAGTATATTATACTATGGTTATATCTCTAAGGAGGAAAAAAAAGCAAATGCTAGTTCGAACTATTATAGAAAAATGTGAGGGATGCAATAAGTGTATCCATGTATGTCCTGTAAAAAATGCAAACCATGCAAAGTTAGTTGATGGACATAACAAAATAGAGGTAGACGAGACATCTTGTATTACTTGTGGAAGGTGTATTACCGAATGTGATCATGGAGCACGAATATTTGATGATGATACAGAAGCCTTTTTTAAGGATTTAAATAATGGCAAGGAGATATCGGTCTTGGTGGCACCCGCTTTTAAGACTAACTATACGAACTATAAAAAAATACTTGGATTTCTTGTTTCAAAAGGTGTAAAACTCTGTTATGATGTTTCTCTGGGTGCAGATATAACAACTTGGGCGTATATTAGGGCAATGGAAAAATATAATCTCAAAAGTATTGTTGCCCAGCCATGTCCCTCTATAGTAAATTACATAAAGAAATTTCATCATGAATTATTGCCAGCATTAGCACCTATTCACAGCCCTATGCTTTGTACAGCAATTTACGTAAACAGGTACCTAAAAAACTCCAACAAATTAGCTTTTATTTCTCCCTGTATTGCTAAAAAGACAGAAATAGACTCCAAGGAGACAAATGGATATATCAGTTATAACATTACATTCAAGAATCTATTTGAATACATAGAAGAAAATAATATAGACATTAGCAAATACGAGGACGTGGATTTTGCTGTAGATCCATTCACACTGGGTGAGATATATTGTTTGCCGGGAGGACTAAAGGAGAATGTACTTCACTACAATGAGAATGCCTGGGTAAAGCAGATAGAAGGTACAGAAAATGCATATGAATACTTAAATGAATATTCTAATAGATATAAGGCAAATAAGCCGTTACCTGATATATTGGATATTCTTAGTTGCCCTCATGGTTGCAACGTAGGAAGCGCTATCTGTGACAATGTAGAACAAACAGATATAGAGAGAGCCACCAACAAAATTAAATTGAAAAAGCGTGGGAAATATCATAACAAACCTAAAAAGCTTATGTCCTATTTTGACAAAAATCTAAATCTTGGTGATTTTGAGAGAACGTACACAGAAGAACACCTATCTACCACGAAAATTCCTAACAGTATGCAACTTGATGAGATATACAATAGTCTTCTTAAGCATAACGAGGCTTCTAGAAATAAAAATTGCAAAGCTTGCGGGTATAGCTACTGTGAAGAAATGGCAACAGCTATATACAATGGCTACAACTATGTAGGAAATTGTATGGATTACAATGTTTCTGTTTCTTCAATGACAAAAGAGGTAGAAGAGAAAAATGAAGAGATTACTATTATGCTTGAGAAAGTTAATGAATTGAATAAACGTAAAGATGCTAAATATTCTTTGCTCTCAGACAGACTGAAGGAAATCTCTATAGCTATTGATGAAATGTCTCAGGCAACAAACGAGAACTCAATGAGCGTTGGTAATATCAGTGGTGATTCTACAACGTTGCTAGATATTGCGGCACAACTTAATGATAAAATTAACATCATGAGAAATAGTCTAGAGAATTTTTCAAAGGTAACTAATGAGATTGTTGGCATATCGGAGCAAACCAATCTTCTTGCTTTGAATGCAGCAATAGAAGCGGCCCGAGCAGGAGAGGCGGGAAGAGGCTTCTCCGTTGTTGCTGATGAGGTGAGAAAACTCGCAGACCAATCGAGATTAGCTGCTAATAGTACTAAATCAGACCAAGGTGAAATAGCTGTTATAATGGATGAGATAATTAGTTTTGCAAAGCAACTAAACGATAGGGCTACACGAGTAAATACAGATATTAGTAACATTTCAGCGGCCTTTGAAGAGACTGCAGCAAAGAATGAGGAAATACTTGCAACAACTGAACTAATCCTTGAAGAGCAGAAGCATTAGTAATATTAAAAGGGGCCTAATGGCCCCTTTGTTTTAATAACTATTTGATTTGATTCTCGTACATCTCAACCATTCTTTTTACCATTTGACCGCCAATAGGGCCACCCTCTGAACCATTTTGTTTACTTGTGAGGTCTCCCTTATAATGGTCATTGTTTTCCTTGCAGTATTGCAATCTACCTATCTCTTCAGCACATTTAAGTTTGAATTGTGTTAGTGCTTCTCTACTATCTGAAACAAGGGGTGTTTTTGGTCTTGACATATTATCGTCTCCTATTCTCATTATAATAGTTATTTATTTCATTTAACTCAATATTATTGTTTGCAAAAAAGTAATTTTCTTTCGTAGCAATATTTGATGATTTTGGTTTTTTTAGATTAGAAAATTGGGAAAATAAAACTTTTATTTGTAATATTCAAATGGTATACTATATTATTGTAAAAACATTAACAATGTATAGAGTTATTTGAAATTATTGAAAGGACAGGGTATTAATATGCAAAAAATTACATTTGATAGCTCTAAAGCTGCTGGCTTTTTGAGTGAAAGTGAGATTAATAATTTTGAGGGATATGTAAAGGTTGCACATAATATGCTGCACGAAAAAACAGGTGCAGGAAGTGACTTCTTAGGCTGGGTTGACCATCCTATAAGTTTTGACAAAGATGAGTTTGCAAGGATTAAGAAGGCCGCAGAAAAGATAAAATCTGATTCAGATGTTCTGATAGTTATAGGTATAGGAGGCTCATATCTTGGGGCTAGAGCTGCTATTGAAATGCTCTCACATTCCTTTTATAACATGCTTCCAAAGGAAAAACGAAATACTCCTGAAATTTACTTTGTAGGAAACAATATTAGCTCAACATATATAACTGATTTACTTGAACTGATTGAAGGTAAAGAAATCTCAGTAAATGTTATATCCAAGTCAGGTACTACCACCGAGCCAGCCATTGCTTTTAGGATTTTCAAAGAATACATGGAAACAAAGTATGGTAAAGAAGAGGCTCAGAAGAGAATATATGCTACTACCGACAAGGCTCGTGGCGCTCTCAAGAAGCTCGCTGATGAAGAGGGCTATGAATCTTTTGTAATAGCTGATGATATAGGCGGAAGATTTTCTGTACTTACAGCTGTTGGATTGCTTCCAATTGCCGTTTGCGGGGCTGACATTGATAAGATAATGCAGGGTGCAGCAGATGCGTATGAAACATACAAGACAGCAGAATTTAAGGACAATGATTGCTATAGATATGCTGCTGCTAGAAATGCTTTGTACAATAAAAACAAGAGCATTGAAATTATGGTTAACTATGAACCTTCACTTCACTTCTTTACAGAATGGTGGAAGCAGTTATATGGGGAGAGCGAAGGAAAGGACCAGAAGGGCATTTTCCCTGCTGGAGTTGACTTTACTACTGACCTTCACTCAATGGGACAGTATATCCAGGACGGATTAAGAAATCTCTTTGAAACTGTTATACATGTTGGTGCACCAAAGAAATCTATTACTATCAAAGAAGATAAGGACAATGTCGACGGACTTAACTTCTTGGCAGGTAAGACCATGGATTTTGTAAATAATAAAGCATTTGAAGGAACTTTACTTGCTCACACTGATGGAGGGGTGCCAAATCTCATTATTAGTGTTCCTGAGTTAAATGAATACTACTTTGGACAAATGGTTTACTTCTTTGAAAAAGCATGTGGTATCAGCGGTTACTTGCTAGGAGTTAACCCATTTGATCAGCCGGGTGTTGAAGCATACAAGAAGAACATGTTTGCATTGTTGGGTAAGCCAGGTTATGAAGAGCAGAAGAAAGAGCTTGAAGCTAGGCTTGCTAAATAGTTTTGATTGGTATTTAGTATTTCAATAAATTTGAGCTATATTTACAATAGAAATATAAGGAACTATAGAACTATAAGTAACAAACATTAGGAAGCTATCTACTATATTTTGAACTGCCCTTCAATAAGTTCGATTTTTATGTCTAACTCTCTGTGGGCGCAACAAGATATGGTTAGATAGCTCCTTTTTCTTAGTTAGTCTCTTGTTTGAGTTTTAAGCTATGGCAGCTGTATCACAGCAATTTCAGGAACTGAAAACAATCGGAAGGGAAGAAGAACATTACCCAGCCCCTTGTTAATATACATGTTTATTCCGTTAACCTTGTGCTTACCACGTTTGATGCCTTGTCTGCATAGTTGTTCATTGCGAAGAAGCCTGAACTCAAGATCAAAGGGCATCCATATTTGACCACCATGGAAGTGGCCGCAAAGCAGGTAATCTATTTTTGAATTCTTTAGGGCTAGCACAATATCAGGATTATGGGATAATGCAACATTAATCTCATTATTAGATATATTTTGTATTGCTTTTTTAATATCAGGCTTCCCATATTTAAGATCGTCAATTCCAATTAATCTATATAGTTTAATACCTTTAGTTAAAATCATATCCGTGTTATTTAATAGTATCGCGCCAGTGGAACTTATACTTTTAAGATACTTATTAAATCCCTCAGGATTATTTTTATATGCCTTGTGGTCATGGTTGCCTAGGCTTAGGTATACTGGGTATTGCTGTGTTAGTTTATTCAAAAACAATAAAAGCTTGTCCACATCTTTTTCTTTCTCAATATAGTCACCAGTAAGACAGATTATATCAGGCTGAATCTTAGAAAGAGCCTTTAATACTCTTTTCTCAGGAACAAAAAGTAAATTAATATGAACATCAGAAATATGTGCAATTTTTAAGCCTGCTGAATTGGAAGAAAAATGAACAAATTTTATGCACAAAAGTCTTGTTTCAAGCATCATATAACAAAAAAATGCGATTAATATCAAAAAATAGTATATCATATAGGTAATATCTCCTATAGTCTTATTTGTCTTTCTATGACAAAATTAAGTATATAGCAATATTGTACGTAATAAAAGTAAAATATTCTATTGCTATATTCTGACAAAATAAGTATAATGGTTGACAATTATACTATTTGTAATTATGAGGAATTACAATGATAAAGATAAATGTAACGGATTGCATACCTGGTATGATTTTGGCCAGGCCACTATATCACAAGGGATTTGTGGTTTTATTAGAAAAAGATACTATACTCACCTCCGATTATATTAATAGAATTCGAAATATGGGCATTTCAGAAATTTATATAGAAGATGATTGTTCTAAAGATATTATTCCAAATGACTTAGTTAAGGATTCTACCAGAATAGAAGCAGTTACTTATGTTAAAAATGTAATGGAGCAATATAGTGCAACTTATTCAGTATATACAAAGGAACTCCTAGAGGTTATAAATAGTATTATTGATGACATTTTTTCTAATGAACACATTATTCTAAATATTATGGACATTAAGAATTGCGACGATTACACCTTTTCACACTGTGTAAATGTAGCGATTTTATCAATCGCAACCGGTTCAATGTTGGGGTTAAGCAGAAGCTCGCTTTTGGAACTGGGCATCGGGGCCATTTTACATGATATTGGGAAAATACTGATTCCTGAAGAAATTTTAAAAAAGAACTCCACATTAACGGATAGTGAATATGAAATAATTAAGCAGCACTCCAAGCTAGGCTATGAAATTCTCTGCAAAATCCCTAATATTAGCCATGCTTCAGCAAGAGTTGCATTATCGCATCATGAGAGAATGGATGGAAGAGGTTATCCCAATGGAGAATCTGAAGGTGATATTCATATTTATTCGAAAATTGTAGCTATAACTGATGTATTTGATGCTCTTACATCTGATAGAATTTACAGAAAGAAAATCAGTAATGCTCAGGCTATTGAATACCTTACAGGTATTGCTAGGGCTACCTTCGATAATACTGTACTACTTTCTTTCCTTAGAATTGTTCCACCATATCCAGTTGGAACGGTTGTAACATTAAGTAATGGGGATAGAGGCATTGTTCAATATGTAAGGGAAGATTATCCTACTAGACCTGTTGTGAGAATTGTATACAATGCAGATGGTAGCAAGAAGAGCTACTATGCTGAATTAGATCTATTAAAGCACATTGATATTTCAATAGTTGAGTTTATTAATATGTAATTTTGGTAAATAAATGAATATGTAAAAGTGTATTGACACAAAGGTTATTTGCCAGTATAATTAATCTTGCTTGAGCGGATGTGGCGGAATTGGCAGACGCACTGGATTTAGGTTCCAGCGGGCGACCGTGGGGGTTCAAGTCCCTTCATCCGCACCAACAAAAAAGGTATCCAATACTTTGGATACCTTTTTTGTTTGGCTTCGAATCAGCCATCGCCGAATTGGTTTGTCCAAATAGCATAGCTTATTTTCGGCTCGGCTTCTTCGGAAGGGACCCTACGCTAAAAACGTGCATTCAGCACGTTTTATTAACGCTGCGGCTTGAAAATTTACAAAGCGTTCATTGACGAATTGCCGTACTTTTGGTACCATATGAAGCAATTACTGTTTTCGTATTGGGGTGCTTTTTTAGCAAAATGGAAACGGCTAAATATATTATTGGTAATAAAATGGGAAAAGGGATTTAAATGAACTACGAAAAACGAAAACGATTTATTGTAAACTTAATATATGCTGGCATAATTGCTTTGCTGGTGTACGTTACTCTAAAATACGGATTTGTGCTGCTTGCTCCGTTCTTGCTGGCTTTTTTGATTGCCTATCTCCTAAAAACACCTGCGAAGTTTATTTCAAGAAAAACCAAGCTGCCTTATAGACCTGTGGTTTTGTTACTAGTACTCTTGTTCTACAGCACCATTGGCTTGCTTTTAGTGCTACTTGGAATAAAGATTGTAACATCTTCTATTAACATGGTATCGGGACTGCCAGCTGTTTACAAAACTGAAATTGAACCAGCTCTCAGCGCTCTTTTTAGCGGTATAGAGCGGACTATTTATGATATGGACCCAGCACTTGTAGCTACTATTAACGATATGTTTTCGCAATTTGTAAAGTCAATGGGTGAGCTTGTAACAAACCTATCAATGAAAGCAGTTGGGGCGCTATCTGGTTACGCCTCCTCGCTTCCAGGGCTTTTTATCAAGCTTCTGCTTATGATTATTTCTACCTTCTTTATTGCGGGTGATTACGATAAGCTTGTGGGTTTTGCTTACAGGCAGATGCCCGATAAGGTCATAGCACTATTAGTAAAAATAAAAGAGTATGTTGTAGGGACACTATTTGTCTGTATCCGCTCCTATGCTCTGATCATGAGTATTACTTTTGTTGAGCTTTCCATTGGTTTATCCATCGTGGGTATTCCCAAGGCTATATTAATCGCACTAGCAATCTCTATCTTTGATATTCTTCCTGTGTTGGGTACTGGGGGCATTATGATTCCGTGGGCGGTTATTACCGCTTTACAGGGCAACTATCCTCTGGCAATTGGACTGACGATTATTTATATAATTATCACAATTATCAGAAATATATTGGAACCTAAAATTGTAGGGAGTCAGATTGGACTCCATCCTGTTGTCACCTTGGCTAGTATGTTTGTAGGGGTACAGCTTTTCGGGGTATTTGGTCTATTTGGTTTCCCGATAGTGCTTTCTCTGCTACGACACTTGAATGACACGGGTACCATTAAGCTGTTTAAATGAGTTAATCATTAAAAATCTAGGATGGGAACAGATAAGAATTAGTAGATGGAAGCTTAGTAGATTAAGAAGATTGTAGAGTAACAAGATTGAAGATTAAAAGGAGCGTTGATTACATTATGTAGTCAACGCTTTTTGTAATAGAACAGGTAAAATAATTATAGAATTTTATCAATAACTACATACTTATTTTAGGCAAAGCAGTAATATAGGTGGTCAGTATCAATATTATTACTAATAAGTAACAACGTCTGCTTGTATACATAAAAAAATACAAGTATAATAATACTATTGTCTACAGATTTTATAAATTTTAGGGGGCCCCTCAAATGAATAATAATACGATTTTAATTAAGAATGAGGAAGAAGCTAATAGGTTAGCTTCTCGTTTTATGCTTGCAACCATATCATTTTTGGTTTTAGTATTTGTGCTTAACATTGCAAAAATATTTGTAGTACCATTTGATACTATGATTATTGCTTTAGTACCATCTGCTATTCTATTATTTATTCCCACTCTGCTTGTTAGTGTTTTAAAACTTTATAAACCATGGGTTAAATATGCATCTGTTTTGTGCGCAATACTAATGGTGTTTTTTGTTAGTACATATCTGTCTTATCATGTAGTGTTGATGTATCTTTTTCCTCTAGCTATAGCAAGTCTTTTCTTTTCAAGAAAGCTAAGCTGGTTTACTACTATTATTAATATGATTTTAGTATCAGTCAGTCAGATTCTTTCTTTGTATTCAGGAGGAGTAGCCGATAAAAACTTGACTAATGTACCTGATACAATTATGTTTGGTATATTGCCTAGAATGATTATATTATTAGCAATCTCCATTTTGTTTATATTGCTATCAAAAAGAACGTATTCTATGCTGGCAAACATGATGGGTGCAGAGGAACAGGCACAGATTTTAAAACATATGCAGGATGTAAGTAATAAGTCATTTGAGGTCTGCAATACACTTACGAAATCAGCTGAGCAGCTGACAGATATTACTCGTGCAACGACAATTGCAAATGAACAGATTACCGAGAATACATCTCATGTGGTTGCTGGGTCGCAGCAAACACTTGATAATATTGATCTAGCTGCAAACTCAATAATGGAAATATCTGAAAACTTAAATCATATTGCCTCTGAAAGCTTGAGTATGGAAAAAACATCTGAAAATACGCAGATAATAAAGCAACATAATATGCAAAACATGGAAAACGTTATAACTGAAATGAATGCTATTGTTGAGTCAGTAAAGGAAAGCAAGATAATAATCTCTCAGCTTGAAGAAAAGACTAATATTATTGGACAAATTGTAGAAGTAATCACTAATATTTCTTCGCAGACTAATTTACTTGCCCTAAATGCATCAATTGAATCTGCAAGAGCAGGAGAACAGGGAAAAGGCTTTGCGGTAGTCGCATCTGAGATTAGAGGATTAGCAGAACAGTCTCAAAAGGCTGCAAAAGAAATCAAAGAGCTGGTTACTGGTATTGTTGATAATACCTCTAAGGCTGTTGAGGTAATTGATAATAGCAATAATATGATAGACCATGGAGTAGAAGCCATAAGAAGGACTGAGGAAAGCATTGAGGATCTCACAAAATCTAACTCCGAGATAAATAAAATGGTACATAGTGTTAACAGTGTTACACAGAAAATAGCTAAGAACAGTGATCAACTTGTAAATATTATTGAGAATATACGATCAATTAGCAGTAAAACTCAGAGTGATCTTCAGTCAATAGCATCCGCTAGTGAGGAACAGCTAGCTGCGATGGAAGAGGTTAGTGCTTCTGTTGAAACTATTGAGAAGACCGCCAACGAATTAATGCAAGTAATTAAAACGGAATAAAAAGCTTTTTATTATTCAGCAAAGTTTTGTAAAAACATAATACTATAAAACTCTAAGGGTTATTTAGTTAAGGCTAGATAGCCCTTAGTGTTTTATAAATATAAACTATCAATTTGACTCTTGAAACATAGTAATATCAAGCGTTACACCTTAGTGCTTTATAAATATAAAATGTCAATTGTTCTGATACCTGTTCTAGTTTTGAAGTATTTATTGCGAATAGATATGATAGACGTTTTGTCCATATCATCTTCATATATATTTACTAAAAAGTCTGCTTCAACAAGTATTTGAAAGTCAAGGCCGTTTATTTTATTGTAGCTATGATGATTACCTATTAAATAGCAAACTCTATTCATTATTTCTGCATCTATATTCCTGTTTTTCATTATTTGAGAAGCAATTTCGGGTCCTTCGATTTCTTGATATTTACCAGCAGAAGAATTATATTTTTTCTCCGATACCTTAATACCTATATCGTGAAGAATACTTGATAGCTCAATTATGTATTTTTCGTTATCAGACAGTTGCTCGCAGCTGCTTATAGCAACGGCATAACCATAAACCTTTAATGCATGGTTTATCCTTCTTGCATCACTTTGAAAGTACTCAATCATATCTAACATTATTTGTGAGATCATAATATTTTACTCCATTTCATTTATTTATATCCATATTATAACAGTAAAAGTTGAGAATTTTATTAAAATGGATGTTTAAAATATCAATTTTATGCTATATAATATATATGCAAATGCGAATCGTTTGCATTTGAGGGGGATAACCCAGTGTTACTCATATTAGCTACATACTTTTAAAAGTACCTTATTAAAATAAAAGTAACCTTATTAAAAATAAACTAACTTATTAAAAATAAACCTAACTTACTTAGAATAAAAGTACCTTGTACTTAATTAAAATACTATATAAAGAAAGGAATCAATAGAATGAAAAAAGGTTTGGCAGTAGCTATAACACTAATATTTACTACACTGCTATGCTCATGTAGCACCCCACAGGAGGGGAAAAATCAAAATCCTACAGAAAGTAAAGTCATTAATATTGTAACCTCTTTTTATCCTATTTATGTAGATGCGATAAATATTGCTAAAGATATTGATGGTGTAAAAGTGACAAACTTGACAAAGTACGAAACTGGCTGCTTGCACGATTATACACTTACCCCTTCAGATATGAAAACCCTTGAGACCGCGGATATATTTGTGGTAAATGGCGCTGGAATGGAAGCCTTTATGGATAAGGTAATAAAACAGCAACCGAACCTTAGTATTATTGAAGCATCACAAGACATACCCCTACTAAAGCATGAGGACGAGGAAAATGCCCATGTTTGGATGAGCGTCACAAACTCAATCAAGCAGGTGGAAAATATAACATCTCAGTTGATAAGGCTGGATAGTGTAAACAAAGACAAATATCAGAAGAATGCAGATGAATATGTGGCAAAGCTAGAAAGTCTAAAGAGCAAGATGGGTACTGAGCTTAAGGATATTAAAAACAGAGACATTGTTACCTTTCATGAAGCTTTTTCGTATTTTGCACAAGAGTTTAATTTTAATATAGCAGCAACTATTGAAAGGGAACCTGGTTCTGAGCCCAGTCCAAAGGAACTGGAGGAAACCATAGATATAGTTAAACAATCCAATATCAAGGCACTGTTTGCTGAGCCTCAATATTCTCCAAAAGCAGCAGAAACAATTGCCAATGAGACAGGTGCCAAGGTTTACACACTTGACCCTATAGTGACAGGTGATGGCTCAGCAGATTCGTATATTAAAATTATGGAGCAAAATATAAAGTCACTTAAAGAGGCATTAAATTATTAAAAATATTAAGCTATTATTAATAAAAATGGTATTACACAAATTTCAATATGTTAAAGCGTTATATTTTTGAAAAAGGAGAAATCCAATGAACGATAAGTGCAAGTGCAGACACCATGATGATTCAACCTGTTGCTGCGGATTATGCTGCACCAAGATTGAGAATCTTGGTGTTACAATAGGTAAGAACGAGATATTAAAGAATGTAAATTTACACATACACTGCGGGGAGCTTACAGCTATCATTGGGCCTAACGGTGCCGGAAAAAGTACACTGCTTAAGGCCTTATTAGGGGAAATAAGCCATACAGGTGAACTAAAGTTTCTTGATTCTAAGGGTGTGAGGGATGGAAAACCTAATATTGGCTATGTTCCTCAAACGTTAAATCTGGATAGTGGCTCTCCTACAAGTGTGCTTGACTTGTTTGCTGCTAGCCGCACAAATTATCCCACTTGGTTTCACATCTCAAAGAAGATGGTTAAGAAGGTTACAGAAAGCTTGGAGAGGGTTAATGCAGCTCACCTTATAAATAGAAGGCTAGGAGCTTTATCAGGAGGAGAATTGCAACGTGTCCTGCTTGCCCTTGCGCTAGAACCCATTCCAGACTTACTTTTGCTGGATGAGCCAGTTTCAGGTATAGACCAAAATGGAATGGAGATGTTTTACAATACCGTTTCGGACATTCGTAAAAACTATGATCTTACCATTATACTTATAAGCCATGATTTAGATATTATCGGAAAGTATGCAGACAGGGTAGTTCTCATTAATCAGACGGTTCTATGTAATGACAAACCTGATAAGGTATTTAGGCATGAGGCGTTTTTAAATACCTTTGGGTTAAAGAATTTCTTTGGTCAGCATGGAGAGAAGGATGGTGAGAAATAGTGGATGTTTGGTATAAGTTGGTTGAATTTATTCTGCCCTTCGAATGGGCTGGTTCAAATGGAACCATGTTTATGAAAAATGCGCTTCTTGCTATTATACTTGTAGCTCCTATTTTCGGGCTGATTTCAACAATGGTAGTAAACAATAGGATGGCTTTTTTCTCAGATGCTTTAGGACATGGCGCATTTACAGGTGTAGCTCTTGGTGCAATACTTGGCTTTATTCAGCCATTATGGTGTGCAATATTATTTTCAATAGCGTTTTCACTAGTAATTACAACTATAAAATACAAGAGCAAGATGGCACCTGATACAATTATAGGCGTCTTTTCATCTATAGCAGTGGCACTCGGAATATTTATTTCTACAGCAGGGGGGCGTTCATTCACAAAACTAAATGCCTTTTTGGTAGGAGATATACTAAGTATTTCGCCGTCAGAGATACTTTTATTGGTTGCAGTATTGGTTGTAGTATTACTTATGTGGATTTTTATTTTTAACAAGCTATTATTGGTTACGATAAATCAATCCTTAGCACAAAGCAGAGCAATACCAACATTTCTGATTGAGGCTATTTTTACAGCAACTATTGCAATAGTGGTAACAATATCAATGTCTTGGATTGGGCTATTGGTAATAAATTCATTTTTGGTATTACCCGCTGCTGCAAGCAGGAATATTACTTCTAATATCAGGCAGTATCATCTGTTTACAGTGTTGCTGTCATTGGCCTCTGGTATAGGCGGCCTGATATGCTCCTATTATTGGGGAACCTCGACAGGAGCAACGATAGTACTTATTAGTGGGTTGTTTTTCTTTGTGACATTTGCATTTAGGGGAAGACAGAATTAAGGATTAATGCAGAATTGAAAAACAATGCATTTTGAGAGGCAAGGTAGAATTAAGGAGCAATTATGAAAGATAATAATAAACTTAGTAACATGCTTAAAAAGGAAGGGCTTAAAAGTACAAAACATAGAGCAGCAATACTTGAAATACTAGATGAAACAAAGGAACCATTGTCTGCCGAAGATATTTTTCTACGTTGTAAGGAAAAGAATCTATCCATAAGCCTTTCAACGGTGTACAGAATATTGGATATTCTCACCTCTAAAGGGTTAATAGATGCGCTGTCCGTTCCTAATGATAATAAAGCCCTGTATCAGCTTCAATCTAGGCAGCACAAGCACCATTTGGTATGTGTGGGTTGCAGAAAGCTCATTGACTTTGATTACTGTCCTATGCAACAATACGAGGACAGTATAAAAAATGGTTTGGATTTTGATATTACGGGGCATAAGCTTGAAATATACGGATATTGCAAGGACTGTAAAAATACAAAATAAAATATTAATATTTTTAAAAGATGAGGTCTATATATAATAATAGACCTTTTTTATTTTTATAATAGCAAATCATTTTAAGGATTTATGTATTATGAGCATTGAAAGAACAGCAAAACGTTACAATATAAGCAATGCGATGTTAGCTATATTTGCATTTTTTACGTCAGTATACTTTATGTATTGGATTATACGAGCTACGGTTAGTTTTGATACTTCGGGGGTGTTTGCTTGGCTTGAGTTGCTGGGGAGGGTGTTTGTCAGCATTCTTGTTCAAGCTATTCCATTCCTATTAATAGGAGTAATTGTTTCTTCTGTGATGCAGGAATTAATCTCAACCGAAACAATTATTAGGATCTTTCCTAAAAAAAGTGGTTTTGGTTTTGTTGTTGCAGTTTTAGCAGGATTGCTTTTTCCTGTGTGTGATTGTGCAATAGTACCTGTTGCATCTCGGTTGATAAAAAAGGGTGTACCATTACCCTGTGCAATAACGTTTATGCTAGCTGCTCCAATTGTGAATCCCATCGTTATAGCTTCAACCTATTATGCATTCCCCACCCAGCCTTCTATAATGGTTTTTAGAGTGCTTTTTGGAGTTGTGGTGGCATTATCTGTTGGTGTGATATTTTCACTGTTCCCTCACAATAATAAAGTAATCAAGCAAAGCATAGTTAAGTATGAATTCCAATGTACCTGTTGTGGACACGCGGAGGCTACTTGTGTTGAGAATACCCCCAATGAAGGTAAAACCCTTTTTGGAACCTGTGGCAATATTTTAAATCATACTTTAGAAGAGTTCTTTGAGGTTGGAAGATATCTCGTGGTAGGAGCTTTCATTTCGGCGATATTTCAAGTGTTTATATCTAAGGATATGCTCTCCACACTTTCGGATAATAAAGTATTAGCACTGATAGTAATGATGCTAGCTGCTTTTATATTCTCTGTTTGTTCTACCTCTGATGCATTTGTTGCAAAAGCCTTTTTAGGCCAATTTACCATGAACTCAATAATGGGTTTTTTAGTTTTGGGGCCTATGCTTGATATAAAAAACCTACTCATGCTATCTTCAAGCTTTAAGAAAGCGTTTGTAATTAGGCTTGTTTTAGCCATTGTTCTGACTTCATTTCTTATACTCTTTTTACTTCAATAAGCATGATAGGATATTTTCTTTTGGAGGAGGGTTTGATTATGAACAAAGAAAAGGTTTTACTAAATAACGATTGGCTTATTAAGGGATTGATTATAGGAGGATTTTCTACTTATTTTATTATATTGCTTATTTCTGGTGAGGTGATACATTATGTTCATCCAAGGTTGATTATTTATTTAAAAGTATGCTCTGCAATCATGGCACTTATGAGTATTTACTCTATATATATGAGCTTAAAAGCAGCAGCAAACAAAACAAACTTTTTGAAGCAGTGCTCAGGATATGCATTATTCATAATTCCCTTAGTATTGGCTATTATTTTAGTAATAGGTGTGCAACATGGTTCTGCATCACATCGGCAGCAGACAAAGGAATTGGTTTTTATAAATGATAAATCAACTGGTACTTTAAAGCTTGCAGAAAATAATACTATAGTAGTAAATGACAATAATTTTTTGAGTAGTATTAGTGACATAACAAATAATTATAAAAAATATCAAGGCAAGAGTATTGAGATTTCTGGATTTATATACAAGAATTCAATGTTGGAAAACAATCAGTTTGTTATTGCAAGAATGCTTATGGTGTGCTGTGCCGCTGATGCAAGCCCAGTTGGATTGCTAGTAAGCTGTAATGAATCTGAGTTTCTTGAGGAAAGAGGATGGTACACTGTTTCAGGAGTAATTTCGAGTGGTACATATAATGGAAAAGAAATAGCTGTAATCAGCGCCAAATCATTAAGGAGGATTGAGACGCCAGTAGAACAATATGTTTATCCCGAATAGGTCAACTATAATATGGAGTTATAAAAATTTATTGAGTTGTAAAAATTTATTAATTTGATATAATTCCAATTATGTTAATATAAATATTTAGCTAGAGGGTGGTACAAAAGATGTCAGTGGAAAAGGCACGGAACAATTATATTGGTAAAAATGGAATTAGAATGAATTGTGCTCAGTCTGTGGCAGATGCTTTCAAGGAAAAATATGACGTTTCTCAGGAAGCCGTGGATTCGTTTAGAATGTGTGGAGGAGGTCGCGCTCCAAAAGGAATGTGTGGAGCATTATATGCTGCTAAAACTATTCTCGAAAAAAGCAATCAGCACGACGAGGCAAAAAAGCTAGAGCAGTTATTCTCAGAAAAAGCTGGAGCAATTACATGTCAGGATATAAAGCTTAGTAGAAAGCTTTCGTGTGTAGGATGTGTGGAAAAGTCATCTGAGTTTTTAAATAATAATAAATAAAATAAACCCCTGATAGACTCAGGGGTTTGATTTTGCAACTAATTATCCTCTTTTGTTGTAGCCGCCTGAAAAGTTCTTGTTTGGAGCTTTTCTAGCTTTTCTACAATCTGGACATCTTGCTGGCTCATTTGTGAATCCTTTTTCTGCGTAGAACTGCTGTTCACCAACAGTAAATGTAAAAGTTGCGCCGCAATCTTTACAAGTAAGAGTCTTGTCTTGCATGGGGATTACCTCCTGAAAATAAAATAGTATTGCTGAGCATATAAGACCTTAAACATTGCAGAACGAAAAAGGATGTACAAATTAAGAATAAGACATTATAAGCCTAAGCAATTTTAGTATACTATTTTTTGGTAAGAAAAGCAAGGTATTTTCAAGAATTATGTATATTTTCTAATACAATTCAATATACTTATAATTTAGTAAACAAAAAATAATTATAAATACTTTAATATTTCTATTGACAAATACTCTATTGTGCCTTAAAATATCAAATGTGTCTCGCGGGACACGGCATATATGGTGGGTATAGCTCAGTTGGTTAGAGCGCCAGATTGTGGCTCTGGAGGCCGTGGATTCGAATTCCACTATTCACCCCAAAAAATAATTCAAGCAATTATGTTTGAATTATTTTTTTTTGCATTTATGAAACTTTTTCTATAAAATATTGTCTAAGTACTAGGGAAATAAACATATAAGGTATTGATGGTTAACTAATTAGCAAGGCGTAAGTAATTTAAAAAAAGATAATCAGAATTAAAAAAATTGGAGGAGATCATATGAAGAGGCATTTATCATTTATTCTATTGATTTGCATGTTGGCAATGCTTATTTCAGGATGTGGGAGTTCAATAAACGATACTGCTGTATCCGTGCCATATGAAGCGGAGTACGGAGGTGCTAGGCAGGCACAAAATTCAACCACCGCTATTTCTAAAGGTGAAATAGCAGAGGATTTGGCAGACGTTAAAGCCACTGCAAACGTAGCCGAACCTTCTGTTACAGGGGCAACGTATAATATTGCGCAAAAGGTTATTTTTACGGGTACTATTAGGCTAGAGACGTTAGACTTTGAAAAAAGCAGGAAAGAAATATTTGATTACATAGATTCCATTGGAGGTTTTGTGCAAAATTCCTCAATCGATGGAGGCGGAATAAACTATAAAGGTTTAAAGAGTGGAGAGTTTGTTTTTAGAATACCCAAACAAAAGTATAATGGTGTGTTTACCGATATGGGGAAGTTTGGAACAGTTGTTTCACAGCAGTCTTCAGGTGAGGATATTACTGAAAGGTATTTTGATAATGAGGCAAGAGTTAAGTCGTTAACAATCCAGGAAGAACGTCTGTTGGATTTGTTAAAAAAAGCAACAAAAATGGAGGACATAATTTCTTTAGAAAAGGAACTTCAAAGAGTACGCTACGATATTGAGAACTTGACTGGAACTCTTAAAAAATGGGACGGACTGGTAGAGTATTCTACAATAACGTTGGAATTAAGAGAGGTGGAGCAGATAAAAAGTCCTGAGCCACAAAAGAAGAATGGCCTTTTGAGCAGAATGTCCTATGGCTTTAAGAACAGTGCAGATGGCATGATAGAACTTGCACAGGGGTTATTGGTATTTTTGGTTGCTTCAATACCCGTTGTTGTTCCTATAGCAGCTTTTGTACTGATAGTATTCTTATTGGTAAAGAGGAGCATAAGAAGGGGTAATTTAAAGAGACAAACGAATGCTCAAAATAAATATAATAGTATAAATAGCAATATACCAAATAACAATATACCAAATAACAATATACCAAATAGCAATATACCAAATAACAATGTAGCAAATAACAATATACCAAATAGCAATATACCAAATAACAATGTAGCAAATAGTAATGTGCCAAATAATAATGATCCTGAACAAAAATAATGGAAGATTCTAGATAGCACATACTAAAAAGCACAGTAAATATATAGTAATAGCAACAGATAAAGCAAAATCAAGTGAGATGCAAATAAAAAACCTTCAAACTAAGTAGTTTGAAGGTTTTTTGGTGACCCATCGCAGATTCGAACTGCGGACACCTTGATTAAAAGTCAAGTGCTCTGCCAACTGAGCTAATGGGTCGCTTGGCTGGGATGGCTGGACTCGAACCAACGAAATGCCAGAGTCAAAGTCTGGTGCCTTACCGGCTTGGCTACATCCCAATTTCTAAGCGCAAAGACTATTATAATGAGGTTTAGTCTTTTTGTCAAGCTTTATTGACAAATTTCTAAACCTAATTTCTACGCGTGGTTTAGATAGTATAGTATTAATCTTTTTCTGATACATTATGCCGATTTTGACTATTATTAATAGCAGCCAAAGGTTAAATATAACTGTAAAAATCGGTTTAAATGTATTAAGATATAAGTGCTTCAACAGTCATAAAATTTTTGGGAAATAATTTGTTTACAATTATTTCCTAAAAAACTTTTACAGTTCACAACAAGATTATTTCTTTAGCTTAAAGTCTTGAGTTGCTATGTCAATCAACCTCAATTCCTTGTTTCTCTCTTCAGCCATTCTGATTGACCACTCGTTTTCAAACAAGACTGCATTACGATTCATTTTATCTTCAACAATTACTGCAGTACTTGGAAGATTGAGTTTTCTTGGATCAAGCTCGGCGTTTTCTATCCAACGGGCATGCCTATATGGCAATTGCTGTATTCTGAGCTGGACTCCATATTCGTTTTTGAGTCTATACTCTAGAACTTCAAACTGCAAAGCACCAACAACACCAATAATCAAGGCTTCTATGCCTATATCAATCTGCTTGAATACCTGTATTGCACCTTCTTCTGATAGCTGATCAATACCCTTAATAAATTGCTTTCTCTTCATAGTATCTGCAGGAGTTACTCTAGCAAAATATTCAGCAGGGAATATGGGTATGCCTTCAAACTTAACTGGTGCATTGCCTTCGTAAAGTGTATCTCCTAGATTAAAAATACCTGGATCAAACAGACCAATAATATCACCTGGATAAGCCTCTTCAACAATAGTCCTTTCCTGTGCCATAAATTGCTGTGGCTGAGAAAGTCTAACCTCCTTGCCAGCATTAACGTGCTTAACGGACATACCTTTTGTAAACTTACCTGAGCAGATTCTCAGGAATGCAAGTCTGTCACGATGGGTTGGATTCATGTTTGCCTGTATCTTAAATATAAATCCGGAGAATTTTTCATCCTCAGGGTCAATTTCACCTTCTGTTGAATCTTTGATACCTGGTGATGGAGCGAGATTTAGGAAGTCTTCCAAAAATGGCTGAACACCGAAATTGGTCATAGCGCTTCCAAAGAACATTGGAGTTAATTCTCCAGTCATAATTTTCTTTTTATCAAATTCATCTCCTGCCATATCCAGCAACTCAATATCTTCAACCAGCTTATCGTGATAATGGCTTCCCAAAAGGTCACAGAATATTGGGTCATCAACTGTTCCAACTGTAGATAAAACCTGAGTTTGACCGTGTTCTCCGCCTCCAAATAGCTCAACCTGCTTGTTCTTTCTATCGTAAACCCCTTTGAAGTCACCTTCTGTACCAATAGGCCAGTTCATAGGATATGAACGTATACCTAAAACGTTTTCAATTTCCTCCATAAGCTCAAAAGGGTCCTTGCTGGCACGGTCCATCTTATTAACAAATGTAAATATTGGAATACCTCTTAGCTTACAAACGTGGAAAAGCTTTATTGTTTGTGCTTCCACACCCTTTGCACCGTCGATTAGCATTACAGCACTATCAGCTGCTACCAGAGTTCTATAAGTATCTTCACTGAAATCCTGGTGACCAGGAGTATCAAGGATATTTATACAATAATTGTTATACTCAAACTGCATTACGCTTGATGTTACGGAAATGCCCCTTTGTTTTTCAATCTCCATCCAGTCAGAAACCGCATACTTGTTGGCTTTCCTTGCCTTTACAGAACCTGCTAATCGTATAGCTCCCCCATAAAGAAGAAGTTTTTCTGTCAATGTAGTTTTACCGGCATCAGGGTGAGAAATTATAGCAAAAGTTTTTCTTCTTGAAACCTCTCTTTTTATTTCAGCTTTTAAATCAGCCATGATATTAAACCTCTCAGAATCATCTAAATATATGCTAAAAAGCAATAGCAGTTACATTTTATAGTATAGCCATTTGGCTGTCAAATAAAAACATCAGCCCTTTGGAAGGATTATTAAACAATGGTATAGAATATTAAAGATTAAGGATTTTACAAATGCTCAAAATGGGGTAAAACAGGTATGTAATAATAAAGATAGCTAATAGCTTAAGGATTTTACAGTTCAAAGTGGGGTAAACAGGTATGCTATAATAAAGATAGTTAATACCTTAAGGATTTTACAAATGTTTAAAGTGGGGGAGTTAGTATGAGCACAAATAATATTAACATAACAATAAATGAAAATGAAATAACCCTGTCTGAAGCAAAAACGCTTTTAGAAATAAGCAAAATGGTTGATACCGGAGCAAAGGCTGCAATTGTAGCAGCTCGAGTTAATAATACAATTAAGGAATTAAATTATGAGATAAATGCACCTGCAAACATCAACTTTATTGATTTAACAGATGAGGACGGGATGAGGATATATAGGAGAAGCCTATATTTCATTTTTATTAAGGCTGTCAATGATCTATTCCCGGATCGTAAGGCTATAGTAAGCCATCCAATGTATAACGGAGTATTCTGTGAGATTAATGGTGAAACTGAGCTTACAGCTGAAGAGGTTTTTTTAGTGGAAAAGAAGATGCAGCAGATAGTTGCGCAAGCCCTTCCATTTGAAAAGACTGTTGTACCAACAAAAGATGCGCAGCAATTGTATTTACAACAGGGAAGAACAGATAAGTTTGAAGCTATTAAGCATAGGCAGAAGAAGTATGTTACCTTCTACAAGTGTGGTGGGTATGAGGACTACTATTATGGATATATGGTACCCGATACCAGCTATATTAAATGCTTTGCGCTAAAGTATTATGAGGGGGGGATCGTAATACAATTTCCATCTAAATCTAATCCTGAAGTATTACCTCCATTCAAGGAGCAAAAAAAGCTGTTTAATATATTTATAGAGCATAAAAAATGGGCAAGGATATTGGGCGTTGGTAATGTTGGGATGCTAAACCATATAATTAATGAGGGTGGAATTAGTGAGCTTATTAGAGTCAATGAAGCGCTGCATGAGAAGAAGATAGCGCAGATTGCCGATAACATTACAAACCATGAAGAGAGAAAGAGAATTGTACTAATATCTGGGCCTTCCTCTTCTGGTAAGACCACATTTGCAAATAGGCTAGGGGTGCAACTGAGAGTTAATGGTTATACACCTAGAACAATTTCACTTGATGATTATTTTGTAGACAGGGATAGAACTCCTAGGGACGCAGATGGAGAATTTGATTTTGAGGCTCTTGAGGCAATTGATGTTGAGTACTTTAATATTCAATTATCACAACTTCTAGAAGGAAAAGAAGTTGAGATTCCTACTTTTAATTTTACCACCGGCTCTAGGGAAAAGGTTGGTAAAAAACTGAGAATGCATGAGGAGGATATTCTTGTTATAGAAGGTATACATGGTCTTAATGATAAGCTAACTGAATCCATTGCTCCAAAGGATAAATATAAAATTTATGTCAGTGCGTTAACTGCCATGAACATAGACGAGCACAACAGAATACCATCAACTGATACTAGAGTCATTAGGCGAATTGTTAGGGATAACCAGTTTAGAGGATGTTCTGCGCTCAATACAATAAAAAGATGGCCCTCTGTTAGAAGAGGGGAAGAAAAGAATATATTCCCCTATCAGGAAAATGCCGATATAATGTTTAACTCTTCGCTTGTATATGAATTATGTCTCCTTAAGTCCTATGCAGAACCTTTACTTATGCAGATTGGAGAAGATTGTGAATACTACAGCGAAGTAAAAAGATTGATAGAATTTTTGAGCTATTTTGTTGCAATAGATTGCAAAGATGTGCCTATTAATTCTATTGTCAAGGAGTTTATCGGAGGTAGTTGCTTTTACAACTAAATGATTTTAGGGGCTACTCAAATCCAATAATGAGGTGTTTGGTATGAAGATAAGTGAAGTAGTAAAATGTCTTAGTGCAGAATTATTTGTAGGGTATGACAGGTTGGATTGTGATGTACTATCTGCTTGTGGCTCTGACTTGATGAGTGATGTAATGGCCTTTTCGGTTAATAGTTGTGTATTACTCACAGGACTAGTCAACTTGCAGGTTATCCGTACTGCTGAAATGATGGATATAAAGGCAGTGGTTTTTGTGAGAGGAAAGATACCCACACAGCCAATGATAGAGCTCGCTAGCGAAAAGGGGATAGTACTTATGAGCTCACAGCTACCAATGTTTGAGGCTTGTGGAAGGCTATATTCAAACGGCTTGACAGGAAAGCAGTGCATATAAAACTAAAAAGGATGATATTTTATGAGCACTATCAAGCTAAGGTATGATATTGAAGCGGACAATTTTGTTACCGCTGGTGAGGCATCCAGCAATGTTAAAAAGAAACTTTCCCAGTTGGGTGTAACCCCTCAGATTATTAAGCGGGCTGCTGTGGCCATGTATGAAGCGGAAATCAACGCGGTTATTCATGGTGGAGGGGGACACGCAATTGTAGAAATATCTGAGCATTGTGCTGTAATTAAGATTGTTGATAGAGGCCCAGGTATACCTGATGTTCCGCTTGCTATGAAAGAAGGATATTCTACCGCCCCAGATAGCATTAGAGAAATGGGTTTTGGAGCAGGTATGGGACTACCAAATATTAATAAGCACGCTGATAAGCTTGAAATAAATACTGAAGTTGGCAAAGGAACAGAAGTCATCATCACTGTTTATTTCAATTAATTTAATGTCCCATGAAAAGGCTTGTGTTTGATATTTATTTACTTCGTTGAAATTTACTTAAATCTTAACTGCATTCTTTATTGTTAAAAAAATATCTATTAAGAAAGGATAGCTTATCATGAAAGAGTATTTCCACTCTGTGCGCCTTGAAAAAGACAAATGTAGAGGTTGCACAAATTGTATAAAGCGTTGTCCAACTGAAGCCATAAGAGTGAGGAAAAGCAAGGCTCAGATTACTAAAGAACGTTGTATAGATTGTGGAGAATGTCTGAAAGTATGTCCTTATCATGCTAAATCCGCTATTTGCGACAGCCTTGATTTGATGAATAATTTCACATACAAGGTTGTGCTTCCTGCACCATCTCTTTATGGACAATTTGAAAAAATATATTCAAGGCTGGATATCCTGACAGCGCTAAAGCAAATAGGCTTTGATTATGTATATGAGGTGGCAGCAGCAGCAGAGATGGTTAGTGAAGCCACTCGCCAAATGTTACAGGAGGGTGGGTTCAAAAAGCCTATGATTTCGTCTGCTTGCCCTGCGGTGGTCAAACTGATACAGGTTAGATTTCCAAGCCTTATTGATAATATTGTTCGGCTAGAATCACCTATGGAGGTAGCAGCAAAAATAGCACGAAGTGAACTTGCACAAAAGCTAAAGGTAAATGAACAGGAGATAGGGGTTTTCTTTATAACCCCTTGTGCAGCAAAGGTAACTAGTGTAAAGGCACCATATGAAAAGCACAAATCAAATGTAGATGGTGTGATTTCAATAAGTGAAGTATATTTTAGGATTAGAAATAATCTATCAAAGAAAGTATCTCCTGACGAAAATATCAAGGAAGCGAGTTTTGAAGGCATCCAATGGGCTAATTCCGGTGGTGAGAGCGATGCTTTGGATACAGACAAAATACTTGCTGTAGATGGAATACATAATGTTATTAGTATATTCGAGGAGATTGAGAATGATAGGCTTACAGATATAGATTTTGTAGAAGCACTGTCTTGTACGGGAGGATGTTTAGGTGGTCCACTGACGGTTGCCAATGTTTATGTCGCAAAAACAACACTTAACAAGCATGTTGATGATGCCGTTCAAAAAGGTATTGTAAACACTATAAACAAAAACTACAAAGAGCTGGTATGGACATCCAACGTAGAACATAAGCCAGTACTGAAGTTAGATGAGGACTTAACGCGTGCAATGGAAAAGCTTCAGAAGATGGAGCTCATTCACAAGGGCCTGCCCGATCTCGATTGTGGTGCTTGTGGGGCTCCAAGTTGCAGAGCATTGGCAGAAGATATTGTAAGAGGCCTTGCCAATGAAACAGATTGCATATTTAAGCTTAGAGAACGTATACGGGATTTAGCTGCTGAGATGATAGAGTTAGAGGGTAAGATGCCTCCTGTTTTAGACAAAGAGGGAGACTAAGCATTAATATCAAGTATTATCTTATATTAAGGGGAGAAAAAAATGACCAGTGAGCAACTAACTGCTGCAATAGAAGGGGTTTGGGTTACGGATATTAAAAGCTGTGAGGAAATAGTAAATGTGTATATTGGAGACTTACTCAGCTGGGTCATGTCACATGCAAAAAAAGGAGATGCTTGGATTACTGTGTTGACAAATGTTAATGTACCTGCTGTGGCAATGCTTACTGAGGTTTCAGTGGTTATACTACCAGAGGGCATTCTGCCAGAACCATTATGCCTAAAAAAGGCAAATGAAAATGGAATTGCTATGATTAGTACAAAATATACTGCATTTGAAGTTGCAAAAAGGATAGCAGATTATCTTGGCCATTAATGCTATTTTTAAATAGTGACTTAATTTTTTATTAGAGTTTAAAACTAAATGACGTCGTCTTAAAAATAGTGTGTTATAACAGGAAAATTAAAAGGTTTCTTTGGGGGGTAGCAACGTGAAACTGTCATATGACCTGCATATTCACTCTGCATTATCACCTTGTGCTGACAATGATATGACACCAAATAATATTGTCAATATGAGCATAATAAAAGGTCTGGATGTAATTGCAGTCACAGACCATAATTCGTGTGCAAATGTAGAAGCAGTTATGAAATGTGCCAGTACCCAAGGCCTGATAGTTATCCCTGGTATGGAACTTGAAACAGCTGAAGAAATACACGTTCTGTGCTTTTTTAGAGATTTGGAAAGTGCCCTGAGCATGCAAAAAATAGTGTATGAAAACCTGCCAGACTTGAAAAACAATGAGAGCATTTTTGGCCAGCAATTAGTAATGGACGAAGATGATAACATTATTTTAAAAGAAGAGAAACTGTTACTGACTGGTTGTAAATTATCTATAAATGAAGTATTTGATATTGTTAGAAATAACCTATCAGGAGCAGTAGTACCTGCGCATATTAATCGTGAGTCAAATAGTCTTTTATCAGCATTTGGTTTAATGCCAGAAGATATTGATATCCATGTTATAGAATGGTATGACCGCAATAAAACAAAGATTGAAAACAATGATTATTTTACAAAGTACAAAGTGCTTCACTCTTCTGACGCACATTACCTTCAAGACATAAACGAAAGTAACTATTTTATGGACATAGAGACTTGTAGTGCTAACATTAATAGTATAATTGATTATTTACTTCTCTAACTGTAAGTTTTTAAGTAGTATTCGTTGCTGTTCAAAAATATACTTCATAAGCATTTCAGCATCTTTTGAGGTTATTTTCTGAAAATGTACACCCACCTCAAACTTCTTATCATTTTTAATTACCCTGACTACTTGTGCAATAGTTCTAACGCAAGTATAGCCGGGTACAATTATGGACAAGTCTAAAATACTTCCTACTTCCAGTGGTTCGTCCACTAATAGACAAGAACCGCTTCCACTTATATTCTTAGTATGACCACTTCTCAAAGGTATGTCATTAAGGTCGGGAAAAGTATAGCTATTAAAATCAGATATGTATTGGTCAACAACTAAATAGTTTTGGTCTAAAACTGTTTCAAGCCTAAAATATCTTCTTCTCTGAATTTTGGAGTAATTACCTGTTACTTTAATAATAAAGGTTTCTACAGGTCCAGACTTCTTGTACTCTTTGACAATAGCATCAAAGCATATTAATTCCTGCCTATCATTCAAATAGTAAACCCTAATGGCAAGCCCATTTGACATAAACTTAAGTCTGTTTTCATATATTGGTGCTGCTATTGCGACGGTACTATCATCGATAATATCTAGGAGTTGACTAACATAGCAGTTAGTATGTACCTGCCGCCTATTTTCATACTCTGGAATTTCAAGCTCAAACTTTGTACCAATTTTTATGTCCTTTGCATTCATTAAAGTTCTCCAAATATTCTATTATTTTATACGAATGTAGGTGATATAATTATACTGCAAAATTATTAGTATTTCCATAGTATATAACTATTCTATGTGAAGTATATGGTTTTTTCTCTTGCTAATATAGTAAAAAACAACGAAATAGTGTATAATACTTATGTCTTTTAGATGCAAAAAATTTATTTTTGGATGTGATATTTTTGGTCAAACAGTTTTATACTGGTGATAACTATACAACGCAAGGTAATAATAGGATTATATGGGATAAGCTTTTTCTAAATTCCAGATGGTACTTTGTTTATAATTATGCTAAGCAAGTAATCAGTGGCAGAAGTGCTGCGGTAAAGGGAAAGTATGACGCTGAGAAATGGGTCGAAGGCAGTGTTAATATTGCAAAGGCTATTGAAAAAAGCGGTGGAAGACTCTTTATTGAGGGAATTGATAATATTAGGAAGGTAGAAGGTCCTGTTGTATTCGTAAGCAATCATATGAGTGTCTTAGAGACTTTTGTTTTTCCTGGTATTATTGAGCCTATTAAGAGGGTTACTTTTATTGTAAAGGATAGTCTGGTTACCAACCCGATATTTGGACCGGTTATGCGTTCGAGAGATCCAATTGTTCTATCGAGGACAAACTCTAGAGAAGACTTAGTAAAAGTACTTAAGGAAGGTTCAGAGAAGCTTAAAAATGGAGTGTCCATTATTGTTTTTCCAGAGGGAAGCAGGATGGCGAGTTTTAAGCCTGAAAACTTTAATTCTCTAGGTGTTAAGCTTGCGAAAGACGCAGGGGTACCGATTATTCCAGTTGCTATCAGGACAGATTTTTGGCCAAATGGTAAGCTAATAAAGGATGTTGGTCCTATTTACAGGAAGAAACCTGTTTGCATTACCTTTGGAGAAGCTATCAATATAACTGGTAATGGAAAGGCAGAACACAAGCAGATTATAGAATTTATTGAGGAACATGTAAAAAAGTTTGATAGCATTAAGCTATAAATAATTAAGCCCGATTTTTTAACCATAATTTCTATTTAGTAAAATATAATATATAAGCCGCTATTAATTTAGCGGCTTACATAAGCGGGAATTAGCGCAGATGGTAGCGCGCTTGGTTCGGGACCAAGAGGCCGCGAGTTCGATTCTCGCATTTCCGACCACTACATACAAGCGGACTAGAGGACTTTCTAGTGCGCTTGTTTTTTTGCTCTAATCCTTCTACTTCCTTGCAACTACACAAATTATATCACTGTCAGTTGTGTAAGGCTTTCCTGCTACATCGCCGTACAATTCGAATTGTGAAAAACCCACCTCAGGTAGCACAACTTTCAATTCCTCCTCTGTAAATGCATGCTCCCAAAGGTTATAGTTTTCTACGGTATTTTCAGTAATGATAATATGTTGATCAAGAAAGGTTGCATCTTTCTCAAACCTTTGAAACGAACTAAGACAAATGTGAGGTTTATCACTGAAAAAGCCACTCTCGGCATATTGCCACGATGAAGCTTCAGGTCTGCCGTCATAATGCTTGGGAGTAAATACATCGAAAACAAACCTTCCATCGGGTTTCATTGCCCTATAGACCTTTGTGAGAAGAAGCTTTCTATTCTCCTCTGACAATACAGCAAAGTCACAATATATTAGTGTAACAATATCAAATGAGTTCTCGTAATCAAGCTCTAGATAATTTTTATATATGTATTCAATGTCTAGCTTTTTGTTATTTGAGCTATTTATAGCATAATTAATTGAGCGCTTTGAAAAGTCTATTCCAGTAACTGTATATGCTCTTTGACGAAATTTCTCCGTATATATCCCAGGCCCACAGCCAATATCGAGAAGTTTTGGATATTTATCGGGTGGTAAGATTGAGACAATCCATTGTACAGACTGCTCAACAAAGCTATGCTTCCTTGTAGCTGCTTCCCAGTCTGGGTCTAAGTGTGCTTCTAACATCCCCTTGGATATATGTTCATCGTTCCAAAATTCAGCTGTACTGTCTTGGTAAAGTTCCGGCCTTTTTACAAATTTGAATAAATTTTTAAACACGGTTATTTCCTCCTAGTTTTTATTATGTTTGTGATAACATGAAAAAAAGCTGTGGAATATTCCACAGCTTAAAAATCAAAGTATTAGTGTGGAATAAATAATAAAATCAAAAGAATCGCACAAAAACAGACCGTTTCAAACGGGTATTTCTTTCTTTGTTTGATTATGATTTTATCAATCTTTTCCACGTTATCGCTTATATTACCGATTATGTAATATCAAGAGTGCCGGACGGCATTCCCCCCAAAATCATTTATACTTAGATTCATGCTATCACAACATTATTATAATTTATTGGGATATTATGGTCAATGAACTTTCCTAAACTTGTTCTAGATACAATAACACTTTATTCTAAATACAATAACACTTTATTCTAAATACAATAACACTTTGTCTAAATACATTTAAAACTTGCTTCTTATGTATATTTAAACTATGTTCTAGGTATATTTTAGTTGCTAAAAACAGTACATTTGGGTATTATATTAAAAGATAGTTGACGGAATTTTCAATTTTTATAAATTATATAGGAATGGCGGTAATAAGATGGCCGTAATACTGGCGGATAAATATTTAAAGAACGTAGAAAAGCCCTCAAGGTACACAGGAAATGAGTGGAACAGTGTTTATAAGGACCCAAAGGATGTAAACATTAGATTTGCGTTTTGCTTTCCTGATTCCTATGAAGTAGGTATGTCTCATCTAGGTATGAAAATCTTATATCATCTTTTAAATGAAAGAGAAGATACCTACTGTGAGAGAGTATTTGCTCCATGGATTGATATGGAAGAGGTAATGAGAAAAAATAATATTCCTTTATATGGGCTAGAATCAAAGGACCCTATCAGGGAGTTTGATTTTATTGGTTTTACCTTGCAATATGAGATGAGCTTTACAAACATACTCAATATGCTAGATTTAGCAGGGATAGAGCTATTAAGCAAGGATAGAAAAGAAAGCGATCCCTTTGTTTGTGCAGGAGGACCCTGCGCATACAATCCTGAGCCACTAGCTGAATTTGTGGATTTTTTTATGCTTGGAGAAGGCGAAGAAATAATCAATGAGGTTATGGATGTCTATAATGATTGGAAGGGTAAAGGGCTTTCTAGGCAAGAATTCTTGGAAGCAATTGTAAAGATTGAAGGGATATATGTACCTTCTTTTTATACTGTATCTTATAATGAGGACGGTACAATTTCTAAGTTCAGAGCAAATAAGCCTGAGTATCCTGAAAAGATTAAAAAAAGAATAATCAAGGATATGGACAAATCGTATTTCCCCGACAAAATTATTGTTCCATATACAGACATAGTACACAATAGAATAATGTTAGAGGTTTTCAGAGGATGTATCAGGGGCTGCAGATTCTGTCAGGCTGGATTTATTTATAGACCTGTGAGGGAAAAGAGCCATGAAACCCTTATAGACTTAGCAAAAAGGCTTGAAGAAAATACGGGCTATGAAGAAATATCACTTACTTCTTTAAGTACTAGTGATTATTCAAGTCTGGAAGACCTTACAGGTGGCCTGTTGGAGGAAATGGAAAAGAAGATGGTTAACCTTTCATTGCCTTCATTAAGAATTGACTCTTTCTCTTTGGACTTAATGCAAAAAGCCCAGAAGGTTAGAAAGAGTGGTATAACCTTTGCGCCTGAGGCTGGTACTCAACGTATGAGAGATGTGATAAACAAGGGTGTAAATGAAGAGGATTTATTAAATGCTGTTTCGCTAGTGTTTAATGGAGGCTGGAGCACTATAAAATTGTATTTTATGATGGGTCTTCCTACCGAGACTCTTGACGATATAGCAGGAATTGCTGACCTTGGACGTAAAGTAGTAGAGCAGTACAAAGCAGTTCCAAAGGAAAAACGTGCAAAGGGCCTTACAGTTACAGTAAGTACTTCTTCATTTGTTCCAAAGGCGTTTACTCCATTCCAATGGGAACCGCAGGACAGCATGGAAACATTGCGTGAGAAGCAAATGTTCCTAAAAGACAAGATTAAACAGGTTAAGCAGATTACTTATAATTATCATGACAATAAGACCAGCTTCCTTGAAGCAGTGTTCGCAAGAGGGGATAGAAGAGTATGTTCTGTATTGCTTAAAGCCTTCAAGCTAGGTTGTAAGTTTGACGGCTGGGGAGAGCACTTTAAATATGACTTGTGGATGCAAGCCTTTGAAGAATGCGGAGTTGATCCTCATTTCTATGCAAATAGAAGAAGAGACTATGATGAGATACTACCATGGGATCATATTGATATAGGCGTTTCAAAGAAATATCTGATCAGGGAATGTAAAAATGCACATGAAGAAAAGGTTACGCCAAACTGCAGAGAAAACTGTGGTGGGTGCGGGGCTACTACCTTTAAGAGTGGAATATGTATTCCATCAGAAGGGGGTTGCCAATGATTATAAGGACTAGATTTAGACGTGGAGAAGAGGTTAAGTATATTTCACACCTCGATTTAATGAAAGTATTTGAGAGGGCAATTCGCCGCTCGAGATTGCCTATTGCATATTCACAGGGCTTTAATCCTCATCCCGGCATGGTGTTTGGACTTCCGCTAGGAGTAGGTGTCACAAGTGATGCAGAGTACGCTGATTTTGAAGTAACGGACGAAACATTAGCACCACAGCAGTTTATGAGTAGCTTGAACGAGCAGCTTCCAAGGGGCTTAGAGCTTATCTCCGCAAGGAGATATGACTCAAAGCAGAATATAATGGCAACTATATCAGCCTCCCACTACAATGTTGTTGTAGGGGTAGAGAAAATGATAGAAGAGAAGACAATTAAGGACGGAATTAAGCGTTTTATGGCCTTACCTGCTATTATGGTAGAGAAAAGGACAAAAAGCGGTAATAAAGAAGTTGATATAAAAAGCATGATTTTTGACCTTGACTGTGAAGTACAGCAGTTGCCATCATTTAGCATAATAAAGTTTTCTATGTTAGTAAGTGCAGGAAGCAAAGCCAATTTGAAACCTGACTTATTGACAGAGGCTTTTATGGGCTTTATGAACATGCCATATGAAATAGAAAAAATTCATAGAACAAAACTATTTATCAGTGACAATGAACAGTTGGTCGAGCCATAATCTAGCTTTGAGGTGAAAAATGATTAATGAAATTATTGTAGATGTGAGCTACGATGAAATCCGGGCTGCTGTCTTAGAGGATAAGGAGTTAGCAGAGATTCATATAGAGCGAAACCATCATAAAGGGCTTGTAGGCAATATCTATAGGGGCAAGGTGAGCAGCGTTTTACCAGGAATGCAGGCAGCATTTATAGATATTGGTTTTGAAAAAAATGCATTTTTATATGTTGGAGATGCTGTTCCGCAAAAGGAATATAGTGATGATGAATTAGATGTTTATAGAGAATTCAGTGACTGTAATATTGCAGACCTGCTAAAGGTGGGGCAGGAAATTACAGTGCAGGTTATAAAGGAGCCTGTTGGAACCAAGGGGCCTAGAGTATCTACTCATATAACATTGCCGGGAAGGTATCTTGTATTATTACCTAATGCCGATTATATAGGTATTTCAAGGAGAATTGAAAACGAGACTGAAAGGCAGAGGTTAAAGAAGATTGCTGAGAGCATAAAGCCAAATGATAAAGGGCTTATTGTAAGAACAGTTGCCGAAGGTACCAAAGATGTTGACTTTGTTGAGGATATCGATATACTTACAAAGCTTTGGGCAAGGATTAAGCAGAATGAAACCAGTGGAGCCGTTCCTCGGTGCATACACCAAGATATTAATCTGGTTTTCAGAGCAGTGAGGGACTTTTTTACATCTAACATTGATAAATTTATTATTAATGATAGAGAAGAGTACAACAAGGTCCTAGAACTTGTTGATTTGTTTTCTCCTAATCTGAAAAATAGGGTTGAATTTTTCTCTAAGGATTACGATATTTTTGATTACTATCAGATTGAGACAAAGATTCAACGTGCTCTTGCTAGAAAAGTATGGCTTAAGTGTGGGGGATACTTAATTATTGATAGAACTGAGGCTCTTACTGTAATTGATGTTAATACCGGTAAATTTGTTGGTAATCAAAATTTAGAAGATACTGTACTTAAAACAAACATGGAAGCAACCAAGGAGATTGCCAAGCAACTTAGGCTAAGAGATATTGGTGGTATTGTAGTAATTGATTTCATAGATATGAGCAATGTTCAGCATCAGCAAATGATTATTGATGCACTTAAGCTGGCATTGAAAAACGATAGAACAAAAACCATTGTATTAGGAATGACAGGGCTGGGACTTGTTGAAATGACGAGGAAAAAGATTAGGCAAGAATTATCAACAGTAATGTCTTGTGACTGCCCGATATGTGATGGCTCAGGTAAAATACCTTCAGCAGAGGCAAGTATGCGAGAAGTTTTGAAGCAGATAGACCAGTATTTAATAATGACGGACGCTGAAGAAGTAAATTTCGAGGTTCATAATTCTATTTTGGCTAAGTTGGAAAATAGAATGGTAAAATTGCTAAAAAACAATAATAATAACATTAAGATATCAATTTCTGGCACAAACGATATAAAATTCGATGGACTTAGAATTAAACGCATTGACACTGATACGTTGGTGTGCTAGAATATATCGGTAGCCGCTCGACCAAGGCTCCCAAAATATAGTATTTTTTACTATTGCCTGTGATGTTTACGTCATATGTGTCGGCGAGACTGTATAGTAGGAGGTGTAGATATGTACGCTGTAATAATGACTGGTGGAAAGCAGTATAAAGTTCAGGAAGGCGATGTAGTATTCGTTGAAAAGCTAAATGCTGAAGAAGGTTCTT
This sequence comes from Bacillota bacterium, assembly GCA_023439045.1. Classification (GTDB taxonomy): domain Bacteria; phylum Bacillota; class Clostridia; order Acetivibrionales; family DSM-1351; genus Ruminiclostridium. The sequence continues at coordinate 47,076 of JAEXOY010000032.1, forward strand.
CATTTACATTTGATAAAGTATTAGCTGTATCAAAAGAAGGTAATGTTACTTTTGGAGCTCCAGTTCTTGAATCTGCTTCAGTAAGCGCAAAGGTTCTTGGACATGGTAAGGGAAGCAAAATAATCATTTTCAAGTATAAGGCTAAGAAGAACATTAGAAAGAAGCAAGGACACAGACAGCCTTACACAAAGGTTCAGATTGAAAAGATTAATGCTTAAGGTTAGAACATAATGATTAAAGTTAAGATAGGCAAGGATAAGGATGGAGTTTTGAAGCATTTTGTTGTCAGCGGTCATGCTGGCTACGATAGGCAGGGCAGAGATATAGTATGCGCTGCAGTATCAACTGTTAGTTTTACTACAGTGGGTGCTCTGATGGACTTAGTTGGTATTAGCGATTTCTATACCGAGAGAAATGGGTATATGTTTTGTAAGCTTGATATGGAGCTATCTCCAGATAAAAGGCATACAGCTGATATTATAATGAAGACAGCAGAGATTGGCTTTAAGCAAATTGAATTATCCTATCCGAAATTCGTGAAGGTAATGGATGAGGAGGTGTAGTCTCGTGATAAAGATTAATTTACAACTTTTTGCTCATAAAAAAGGTGTTGGTAGCTCAAGAAACGGCCGTGACAGTGAAGCTAAAAGATTGGGCGTTAAGCGTGCTGATGGTCAGTTTGTTTTAGCAGGAAACATTCTTGTTCGTCAAAGAGGCACTAAGATACATCCTGGTGTTAACGTTGGAAGAGGTAAGGATGATACCTTGTTCGCACTAGTTGATGGTAAGGTTAAGTTTGAAAGACTTGGCAGAGACAAGAAACAGGTTAAGATAGTAACTGAAGCGTAAGCTTTAATATAGTTATTAATTGACTTCAAGGTAGAAAATGTGCTAAGCATTTTCTACTTTTTTTGTATTTGAATTTAGGAGTATGGTTTTTTATTATGGAGATAATACTTGTAAAGTATATTAAAAGTATATGTAATTAGTTTATCTTAAAGTATATTTGGTTTATATAGTTTGCAAAAGTATTCATCCCGAAAGGATTATTTAAATGTTTATAGATAGTGCAAAGATTTTTGTAAAAGCTGGTAATGGCGGAAATGGCGCTGTATCTTTCCATAGAGAAAAATACATAGCTGCCGGAGGTCCCGACGGTGGTGATGGTGGAAGAGGCGGGGACGTCATCTTCATAGTAGATGAAGGCCTAAGTACACTGATTGATTTTAGGTATAAAAGGAAATATGCTGCCGAGAATGGTCAAGACGGCGGTGCTGCTAATTGTACAGGCAGAGATGGACAGGATATCATTATTAAAGTTCCATTAGGGACAATGATTAAGGATGAATTAACTGGTCTTCTTATTGCTGATATGGTTAAGCCTGGGCAAAAAGAGATAATTTGCAAAGGCGGAAAAGGTGGAAAGGGTAATCAGCATTTTGCTACTCCAACAAGGCAGGTTCCGAACTTTGCAAAAAGCGGAGACCTTGGTGACGAACGTTCTTTGGTTTTAGAAATGAAATTGATTGCCGACGTTGGCCTTATTGGTTTTCCTAATGTAGGTAAATCAACAATTCTGTCGATGGTATCTGCTGCAAAGCCTAAAATTGCAAATTATCATTTTACTACACTCATACCAAATCTCGGGGTAGTCAAAATTGAGGAAGGTAAAAGCTTCGTTATGGCTGATATTCCTGGACTCATTGAGGGTGCCCATGAAGGGGTAGGCCTAGGACACGAATTCTTAAGACATGTTGAGAGAACAAAACTGTTGGTACATGTTGTGGATGTATCTGGAATTGAAGGCCGTGATGCCTTAGAGGATTTTGCCACTATCAATAGTGAGCTTGAAAGATATAACGCAGTTCTTGCTAGTAGACCACAGATTGTTGCTGCAAATAAAATGGACATACCAGGCTCAGAAGAGAACTTTGAAAAGTTTAAGGCTACTCTTGAACAAAGGGGCTATAAGGTTTTTGCAATATCTGCAGCTACAAACAAGGGATTAAAAGAGCTAATGTATTATGTAAGCAACACATTGAGAGAATTACCCGATACAATTCTATATGACGAAGCAGACAAAGACGTGGTTGTTTACACTGCTGAAGAGGAAAAGCCTTTCGAAATAAGGATTGAGGACGGGGCGTATATTATTGAAGGTAACTGGATAAGAAAGGTTGTCGGTTCAACTAACTTCAGCAATTATGAGTCTCTTCAATACTTTCAGCGCTCATTAAAGAAAAAGGGTGTAATAGATAAGCTCGAAGAAATGGGTATAGAAGAAGGGGACACCGTTAAAATATATGATATAGAATTTGACTATACCAGATAGAGAGGGAAAAGTATGTTAACAGGAAAACAGAGAAGCTATCTAAGGTCACTCGCCAATAACCTGCAACCTATATTCCAGGTTGGCAAGGGTGGAATAAATGATAATATGGTAAAGCAATTTGCTGATGCATTAGAAGCGCGAGAGCTTATAAAGGCGACTGTGCTTAGAAATGCAGAAACCGATACGAAACTTGTTTGTGAGGAACTTGCCGAGCTGACAGGTGCCCAGATTGTTCAAGTAATTGGAAGCAAATTTGTTTTATACAAAAAATCTGAAAAGAATCCAGTAATAGAGCTACCTAGATAGGTAGCTTTTTTAGAATATAGGAATTCGTAGGTTTTAGAGTGTATACTGAGTAAGATAAAATAGTAAAATAAGCACTGAACGGATTTGCGAAGTAAATTTTCTTTTACAGATATTGTCATCAAATAACACTCTATTGAATATAATGAAACTGATTGTTAAAAATGGAGGTTATGGTAAAGGGAGTGATGACATGAACAACGAAATAACTTCAAAATCCAATACTTTTAAATGGCTTGAGGATAAAGACATTAAAAATCTTTCAGACGAAATGCTAATTGAAAAGGTAAACAGTACTAGTAATACACTAAAGCTCTGCAAGTTATATCAGATGAATGTAAAAGGTGATTATGGTAAACAAAAAATAGCTAGTCTCAGAGTTGACTTTATAAGTCATCAGCTTCAAATGCTTAAAAGAGAATGCTATGAAAGAGGAATTAGCCTCAGGCTTAATAGCTGAGGCTAATTATCTTCGTCATTTTGTGTAACCGCGAGAAGTATTTTCTTATAAATTTTTTCTGAATTCTTAGTCCAACTGTTGCATATGTTTTTTGCATCATTTCTAGTTCCGACAGTAAGCTTTAGATCTATATAGGTAAAACTTCCTTCGCAAATTTTAAGGTTAGTAATAAACTCAGTTTCATTAACAGCTACAAAATCGGAAATAACCTTAGTTTCAAATTTGATACGTTTTTTGTAATCAGCAATAACATCTGCAATTCTCGATTTAATACCGCCTGGAATAAGTGAATTAAAATAGTCAAGGCTCTGTTTACCCGCAGCTGTTATCTTATATGCAAGCTTATCTTCTATCTCTTGCTTTTCAAGGAACTTACCTTCACACAGCTCGTCTAAATACTGCTGTAGAAATATATAGTTCATCAATTTATTCTCAAGAATAATCTTAGTTATAAGAATGTTTGTAACAGGGGAATCGAGGTTTTGAATAATATAAAGCAGTATTAGCTTGTTTTCTGCCAGCTCACGGCTATTTTCTATTGAATTCATGGTTGAGCCCCCTTTTATTGGTTATTTCTTTATTTTATATTATGATATAATGAATTTTATTATAGCATAAGCATAATCATATTTCTATATACCCATTTATATAATAGGAAAACTTATCCAAAACGGGGGGTAAAAGATGAGTATCAATTCTAATGAGATTCAAAATTTTATATATCAACAAGGGGGGTCATTTGTAGGTTTTTCTAATGTGCAGAATAAGCTGCCTGATAACCTAAGAAAATATCCATATGCAATAACTTTTGGAATAAGGCTCTCAGATGCAATTGTTGAAGAGATAGATGCACAACCTACATTTACGTATTTTAATCACTATCGCTCAATAAACAGCTTGATTGATAGCATTTCCTTAAAGCTAATACTATTCTTGCAAAAGCACCAGTACAATGGATACTCTATTGCTGCATCTCAAAGTATCCCAACTGCTGAGCTACCTTATAGCGGAATGTTTCAGCACAAGACGGCAGCGGTTGCAGCGGGACTTGGCTGGATTGGGAGAAGTGCATTGTTCATTCACAAAGAATTCGGGCCTCGTGTAAGATTAGGAACGGTATTAACGGATTTGCCTCTTTGTGAGGGTAGCTCAGGGGATACAGTAGATAATTCACTTAAGAATATATGTGAGAATTGCGGAAATTGTGTAAAAGCATGTCCGGCTATGGCTATTCTTGGTAACAAGTGGGAAACGGGAGTTTCAAGAGAGGCTCTTATTGATGCCCATGCTTGTTCAGAATATATGAGCAATCATTTTAAAAATATTGGAAGAGGTTCAGTTTGTGGTATATGTATGAAGGTTTGTCCACAAAATAAGAGCAAATGATTCAAGGTCACATATGATTGATTCAAAGTCAATACGATTGATTCAAAGTCAATATGGCTGATTTAGAGTCACAAATGATTGATTCAAAGTCAATATGGCTGATTTAGAGTCACAAATGATAAATTCAAAGGAGAAGAGCATAATGAACGGACTAGTACATGTTTATACAGGTAATGGAAAAGGAAAGACTACTGCTGCTGTTGGGCTTGCTGTCAGAGCTTGCGGAGCGGGACTAAAGGTTTTGTTTGTGCAGTTTTTAAAGAGTAATTATACTAGTGAACTTGCTTCATTTGAAAAGCTATCTCCTGCAATTGATATTAAAAGGGGATGCTCCTTCAGAAAGTTTGTATGGAATATGAACAGTGAGGAACTTAGTGAGGCTAAAAAAGAGGCAGTTGAAATATTTGACATTGTTAAAAATGATATAAATAGTGCAAAATACGATATGGTTGTTTTAGATGAAATTTTAGGTACTATGGGTAATGGCTTTATTGAGGAAGCCTCACTAGTGGAGTTGATAAAACAAAAGCCATCTGAGGTTGAGCTAGTTCTCACAGGAAGGGGAGCAACCCAGAGCATCATTTCTGTAGCTGATTATGTATCTGAAATAGTAGCGGTAAAGCATCCATATGAAAAGGGGATAGGTAGTAGGAAAGGGATAGAATTATAAAAAATGTAAAAATAAGCAGACATATCCTTTACTTGTCCGTAGAATAAAAGAATAATAAAGTAAAGGAGATTTTTAAAAATAATGAAAAAAGTAGTTTCTTGTATTCTTGTTATAGCATTTATTTTTACAATGTGCTTTCAGTTCTCAACGCCTGTCAACGCAGCTACAGAACAGCTCAAGGCACTTCCGCAGACTGGTTCTGTTATCAGCGGGTTTAAGACATTAGAGATTGACGACATGGAGTTAATCAATGCAAAAACAGTATTATTCGAGCATGTAAAGACTGGTGCAAAATTGGTCTACATACAGAATGCTGATACTGACAAATCCTTTCAGATAGGATTTAAAACCCCTGCAAGTGATAATACTGGCGTTAACCATATTATTGAACATGCTGTTGTTTCAGGTTCACAGAAGTATCCGCTCAAGGATGTACTTTTTACAGTTGCAACCCAAACTTATAATACCTTTGTTAATGCTTTTACAGCACCTACCACCACATTTTATCCTGTTTCCTCCATGAGTGAGGACCAGTTAATGAAACTAGCAGATATCTATCTTGATTGTGTTTTTAACCCCGCAGTTAAACAAGATAAAAAGATATTTGATAGAGAGGCTTGGAGATATGAACTATCAGATGTTAATGCTCCTCTTAGCCTTACAGGAATAGTGTATAATGAAATGAAGGGTGCGCTGGGGAATATCCAATCAGCTGCAAATATTAACACAAGAAAAGCCCTATTTCCTAATAGTGTACAATCAAATGTATCAGGTGGTGTCCCCGAAAATATAAAACAACTTACTTATAAGGGTTTATTAGATTCTCTGAACACGTATTATACCCCATCGAATGCTCTTATCGTTCTATATGGAAATCTTGATTATGAAAAGTTTCTAAAGTTTATCGATACAGAATATCTATCAAAGTACGAAAAAAAGGATGTCAAAATCGATGAAGGTAAAGTAGAACCTTTTAAAGAACAGGTTACAAAGGACTATAAGTTTGCTGTAACTTCAAATGCAAATACAAAAAATGCTTCTCAATTAGACTATGCATATGCATTGACCGGAATAAGTGAGAAGGATATTGTAGGAATAGCTACTCTTTCGACATTGCTAAATCAAGATACTTCTCCACTAAAGGTAGCATTTAATAAGAGTGATATTGGAGGAAGTATTTCTGTAAGCTTTGACAATTCATCAGAACAAGCAGTGCTTGATTTTATAGTATCAAATGCTGATCCTTCCAAAAAAGCGGAACTTAAAAAGCTAGTTGATTCAGTTGTTGATAGTATTATTAAAAGTGGATTTGACAAAGAAATGGTGGATGCAGTTATGGCATCTAGTATTTTAGGAAATTCTTATTTTTCAGAATCCAGTAACAAAGGAATTATTTTATCCCAAACCATACAAATTATGTGGTCTACTCTTGACTCTACAACATACCTTAATAATCTAACAAAATACATGAGAGAGATTCAGGAAGAAAGTAAGAAGGACTATTTTGAGAACTTGTTAAAGAAATATGTCAAGGACAATAATCATGCTGCTTTAGTAGCAACAATTCCTGAAGCAGGTCTTGCTGAAGAGAATGACAAGCAGGAAGCCGACAAACTTTTAAAAATAAAGAGTGAAATGACTAAGGAAGAGTTGAACGCTATAGTATTGGCAACAAAGGAATATAGTACTTGGAATACTAAGAAGGACGACCCAAATCTAATTAAGAGTCTTTCTATTGTTAGTCCAGCATCACTTGCAGAAGAGGTGCGTAATTATAATATAAAAGAGAAAACAATTTCAGGTATAAGAAGTGTAACTACTGAAGCAGATGTTTCTGATACATGTATGACTTCTGTATTATTAAATACTTCTGGAATTGGTATTGATAAGCTTCATTATCTAAAGCTCTACACTGGGTTATTAGGTAATGTATCAACTAACAATATTGATGCTAAAAATCTTAATAACAAAATTATCAGATATTTAAATGGAGCTAGATTCTCTCCTAGTATTATTACTCAAAAAGATAGTGATGCATTTGAACCATATTTATCAGTTACTTGGATGGGGCTATTAAGTGATTATGATAACTCACTCGCTTTAGTTAAGGAGATGCTTTCAAACACCAATTTTACCAAGGTTGATGAGATCTCAAATTATGTCAAAGATCAGATATCCAACTTCAAGTCATTGTACGACAGCAATCCTCTATCAGTTCAGATAAATAGAAGCATAGCTACCAACGATGCTTCAGCAGCATACTCTGATTATATAGAGGGTATACCATATTATAAGTTCCTAACTGAAGTTGAACAACAGCTGACGTCAGATCCACAGTCTGTAATTACGCAGCTTCAAAGCATAGCAGATATGGTAAATAACAAGAATAGTGCTATAACAATGTTTGCAGGTAGTAAGGCTGGTATAGAACAATATGAAGCAAAAATGCCTTCTTTATTTGCTGATATGAAATCCACTGCAATAAATAAGCAAGATTACAGCAAAATACCTACGCCTGCTAAAAGCGAGGGCATTATTGCTAATACACAAGTGCAGTACAATATGCTGTCAGCAAGCTATGATAAGATGAATACGACCTACAGTGGAAAGTTCATACCTATTGGCTTGGTAATATACGATAACTATCTTACACCTAAAATAAGAATGGAGAAGGGTGCGTACGATAACCTCATTGAATTTAATAATAAAGGCCTTTTAATATCATCTTACAGAGATCCAAATGTAAAGGAAACCTTTGAAATCTTCATGGGGTTACCTCAATTTTTAAAGGACGTAAAACTAACTCAGGAGGATTTAGATAGGTATATTCTCAAGGCCTACAGCCAATATTCAATGCCTCTTGGTGAAATGAGTGGAGCAATAAGTAGTCTTTCTGAATATCTGGGCGGAAAAACTTCCGCTGATACTATCAAAGTACTAAAGGAGATTAAGTCACTCAATATTGAGGACATTAGAAAAATGTCCGATACTATGACTGCTTTTCTTAATAATGCCACATTGTCGACTACTGGAAGTGAAAATGCAATAGAATCAAATAAGAATTTATTTGGCACCATAATTAAGCTGGATAACGAAGAACCAACAGCCATTACCAGGGGAGATTTTATTAAGCTTCTTTTAGCTGGAGCACCAGACCCAATACAGTTAGCAATCCAGCAAAAGATAATAAACGGTGATGGAAAGGGCAACTTCTATCTTGACAATAAACTTACTATGCAGGAACTAGCAGTATTTATTTCTAGAATTATAGATTTGTCTTCTTTGAAAAAGGATACATCTATAAAGGTTGTAGATATAAATGACGCTAGCAAATGGGCTCAGGACAGTATTACGAATCTAGCACAATCAGGACTTATAGGGCTCGATAGCAATGGCAAGTTTAACCCGAAGAAGGAGCTGACCTCAGCCGAGGTTCAGGATATTTTTGTAAAGCTGAATGCTGCTCTGACTGCTATGCAGGGGTAGTAGTCCCATGTTAGTATGATTGAAGTCATCTAGTTTTTAAAAGCATTATGATGTTAGATTGATGGTAACATACCATTGTTCTAGATTGTAATGCTTTTAATTTTATGTGGCACGAAAAAGATAGTTTCGAGCGATTAGAATAAAGCCGACTAGTGGTTGTTTACGAAGCAATAAGATTTTGGCTGGCAAAACGGCAGGACGACTGTGGTTGGTTGCAAGTGCTTTAATTAATATGTGGCACAAAAAAGTATTTTGGAGCGATTAGAATAAAGCCGACTAGTGGTTGTTTACGAAGCAATAAGATTTTGGCTAGCAAGACGGTAGGACGCCAGTGATTGGTTGCAAGTGCTTTAATTTACATGTGGCATGAAAAAGATGGTTTCTAGCGATTAGACAAAAGCCGACTAGTGGTTGTTTACGAAGCAATAAGATTTTGGCTAGCAAGACGGTAGGACGCCAGTGATTGGTTGCAAGTGCTTTAATTAATATGTGGCATGAAAAAGATAGTTTCAAGCGATTAGAGAAAAGCCGACTAGTGGTTGTTTACGAAGCAATAAGATTTTGGCTGGCAAACGGCAGGACGCCGTTTTGAGTACATGTGCAATACGATGTTGCATCATGTACGACAGTCAAAATCATATTGCAAGTATTACTACCACTGTCGACTTTTTCGGGCTAGAAACTATCTTTTCTCTGTCCTTATACTAAAAGCACTTGCAATTAGCACAAAGTGCATCATGTACGACAGTCAAAATCATATTGCAAGTATTACTACCACTGTCGGCTTTTTCGGGCTAGAAACTATCTTTTTTCTGCATATAGCTAATTAAGCAATTGCAGTTAAGACACTAATGCCACTACTTTATCTGCGGAAGCTTCTTCAGGCTTTCCTCAACATCTTTTACTGAGTAATCTATATCTTCTAAATTTCCGTTGAAATAATTGTCATATGCAGTAAAATCAAAGTATCCATGTCCGCTTAGGCAGAACAGTATTACCTTTTCTTCGCCACTTTCCTTAGCTAGCAAGGCCTCGTCTATAGCTGCTCGTATAGCATGTGCTGATTCTGGAGCAGGTACGATACCCTCGGCTCTTGCAAAGGATACTGCTGCATCAAATACTGCATTTTGTCCATAAGAAACAGCATCTATCAGTCCATCATGATACAATTGGCTAACGATTGCGGAATCACCATGGTATCTAAGCCCACCAGCATGTATCCCGGCTGGCATAAAGTCATGACCAAGGGTGTACATTTTTGTTATTGGTGCAACCTTAACTGTGTCACCATAATCATAAGCAAAGGTTCCTTTTGTAAGAGTAGGGCATGCGCTTGGCTCAACTGCTACAGCTCTTAGCTTTTGTCCCTTAAACTTATCTTGTAGAAAAGGGAAGGATATGCCTGAAAAATTACTTCCTCCTCCACAGCATGCAAAAATAACATCAGGGTATTCATCTATCATTTCCATTTGCTTTTTAGCTTCTATTCCTATTATGGTTTGATGCGTACATACGTGATTTAATACGCTTCCAAGTGCATAATTTGTATCAGAATGTGTTGCAGCATCTTCAACAGCTTCGCTTATTGCAATTCCTAAACTGCCTGAACAGTTTGGATCAAGCTCAAGCATTGAACGTCCACAGTTTGTAAGATTACTTGGACTTGCAACTACATTAGCGCCAAAGGTCTGCATAAATGAGCGTCTGTATGGCTTCTGTTGATAACTTACATTAACCATGTAAACAGAACATTCCATATCGAATTGGTTAGTTGCCATGCTCAATGCACTGCCCCATTGTCCTGCACCTGTTTCGGTAGCTAGTCTTTTAATTCCTGCCATTTTATTATAATAGGCTTGAGGAATTGCAGTATTAAGCTTGTGACTTCCAGTAGCGTTGCCACCCTCATACTTATAATAAATTCTCGCAGGAGTATCCAATACCTTTTCAAGTCCACGCGCACGAATTAAAGGGCTTGGTCTGAAGCTCTTGTACATTTCTCTAACCTTTTCAGGTATGTCAATATAACGATCAGTGGACATTTCCTGTTTGATCAATTCATCAGGAAAAATGGCCTGCATGTCGCTTGGCTGTATTGGGTTTAAAGTCATTGGATTGTAATACTGTGCTGGTTTGTTTGGCATATCGGCAACGATATTGTACCATTGTTTTGGAATTTCGCTCTCGGGCAGAATTACCTTAGTGATCTCTTCTCTTCTCAACTTACTCATCTCATCAATCTCTCCTAGTCTATTATATTTGAAAGGTTCATTTATTACTATTGTATTCAGTTTTTCTACAATGTCAACACATTTTTAATACATAATTACCAAATTTTAGAAAAATATTTCTAATTATTTATTTGTAAGCATATTAATTACTTGTGGACAAATAGTAGGGGGATAGTATGTTTAAATATTTTTTTACTTATTACAAGGATATACCAAAACAATTTAGACGAGAGCTTTTTGATTTTCAGCAGTTAATAGCGCTGATGATTGTACTAGCCGTTTGTTTGTTACTAATATATACATATAGACAGGCTTCTGAGCATAAAAAGTGGAAGGTTGTACGAGTGCTGAGTTTTATTCTTCCTATTATGGAGGTTGCACAAATGCTTTGGTACAAGAGTATAGGACAGTTCTCACTAGGCTATACACTGCCGCTACACCTATGTAGCCTAATGTGTATAATCATGCCCATCATGGCTATAACAAAAAGTCCTCTGCTTGTGGAATATTGTTATGCTATGGGATTAGCTCCTGCACTATTGGCACTTATTACGCCAGATGTCTATTTCTATCCTGCTATATCATTTATATACATACAAACAATAATTGTTCACGGAATCATATGCATAATTCCGATTTTCATGATGGCTACTATGGGATTTAAGCCTAATATCAGAAATCTTCCAAAGGTGATAGCTATGCTTATAGGTTTGGCAGCAGCGATTATCCCAGTAAACTACTTTACAAACGGAAACTATTTCTTTTTAAGATACCCTGCTCCTGGCTCCATCATGGAGGTGTTTGCAAAGACTTTTGGAAGACCGGGTTATCTTGTACCTACCTTTTTTGTGGGATGTATAATGTGGGCGGTGCTTTACACACCATTTGCTTTGAAGGGATTTAAATCAGTAAAGGTCCAGAAGAAAGCGGAAAATAAAAATGCTACAGATTATAAAAACCCAGCAGTACACTATAACACGCAAGTACATCTAAACGTATCAGAGAATAAAAATGTAGCGGAGCGTCAAAATGTAGCGGAGCGTCGAAGCATACTAGAACAACAAAAAGAAGCACAACATCAAAACGCCTCAAGACATAAAAGCACAGAGGGTCAGCAAGACATATCACAGCCTCAAGAACAACAAAAGGAAACAGTATTACGCTGATGTGGGACTAATGAAGATTTTATTATTTTAATCAAGAATACTATAGTATCCCTTATATACTTAAGCTTTTAATATCAATAAGCCTTAGGTTAATATGTGAAGGGCCCTCAATAAGCTCTCCCTTGTAGTTAAATCGTGACGCATGGCAGGGGCAGTCCCATGTCTTCTCAGCTGAGTTCCATCTCAGCTCACAGCGTTGGTGTGGGCAAGTTAGGTCTACGATATATAATTCACCATCTTCTGACTTATAAACACCTATTTTATTTAAATGGCTTGAAAATGCTTTTCCTTCTCCCTTTTGGAGATGTTCAATATCTTGGGCTGAAATAGGGGGGAGCTGCTTGAACTTGCCAGAAATAAGACTTGCTGCCGTTTTTGAATTTTCTACCACAAAGTCTTTTGCAGCGGCCTTAATATTGTACCTAAAAGGATCAAAAGCACTACCTATTTCGCTTTTGCCCTTTGTGATTAAGTCGTATATAATCATTGCAGCGGCTGTGGTGCCTGTCATTCCCCATTTACCAAAGCCTGTAGCAATGAATATTTTATTTCTTCCTGATGTTATATTACCCGCAAAAGGTAGGCCATCTACTGTAACATAGTCTTGCGCCGACCATCTCCATTGTACATGGTTCACATCAAATATCTCACTCATGAAACTCGAAAGTGCCTGATAGTGTATAAATTCATGGTCCGAGTGCCCGGTTTTATGTTGCTCACCACCCACAATCAAGATCTGCTTGTCAGTACTTAACGGTTGGAATCTTATAGTTCTTGAGGGCTCCTCATAAGATAGATACATTCCTTTTTGCCAATCAGCACGGGGGATTTCTCCACCTATCAAATATGTTCTTTTTGCAAACATTCTTGCGGAATATATTCCTGCGCTTTCGTAGAAAGGATAATGTGAAGTCATAATAACCTTGTCAGAAATAATCTTTAAATCATTTCTTAGAGTGGTAATGCACTCTCTATCATTCTCAATATTGTTAGCTGCAGTGTTTTCAAATACGTAGCCACCTAGTTCAGTGAATTTATCCAAAAGAGCAAGCATGTATTTTCTCGGATGGAACTGAGCTTGATTATCGAATTTTAACGCTGCCTTTATCTCAAGTGGAATAGATAGTTTGAAAACAAGTGAAGCCGGAAGATTTAACTCTTGAGCAGTTTTAACTTCATTCTCAAACAGCTCCAGATTCTTTTCTTGCTGAGTATAAACATATGCTGATTGAGTACTATAATCACAGTTAATTTTGTTTTCTAGTATGGTATCGGATATAAATCTAATTGCTTGCTCGTTAATAAATGCGTATTGCTCAGCTGTCTTACTACCTAGGCTATTTTTAAGTTTATTATATTTTATATTGTGCTGCGAGGTTATTTTTGCTGTGGTATTAGCAGAGGTTGCTGAAGCAACTCTAGCTTTATCAATAAGCACCACATCATAGCCATGCTTTTTTAGCATGTAAGCTATGGTAATTCCGGCTAGTCCCGCTCCAACTACAAGGATTTCAGTTCTAATATTATCCTTAAGTGTTTCATAGCTTTTACTTTCTGTTGATGAGACCCAAAATGATTCGCAAGCATAATTGTATTGTTCAATGTTTTCATTATTTTTCATGATAAAATGTCCTCTTTATTATAATTTTATAATTCTCAGAATTTTGTTTATTAGTTTTATATATTAGTTTTATATATTAGTTATATATATATTAGTTTTATTTATATTAGTTATATATATCAGTTTTACTTATCAGTTATCTAAATAAGTATTATCGACCTTAGTTTGCCCACATATTGATTATTTAACGATTAAAGTTCAGTTTTTTGGACAGACTCAAAAAACAAAAGGATTTAATTAGTATTAAATGAGGTTTTTGATGGCTTACCACGATTTACACGATTTTATTAAAAAACTGCGAAATAGAGATTTATTGAAGGATATATATGAGGAAGTGGACTCAAATCTCGAGATTACTGAAATAACTGATAGGGTGGTGAAATCAGGAGGCCCAGCCTTGCTGTTTCATAAAGTTAAGAATTCTAATTATCCTGTACTAACAAATGCTTTTGGTTCATATGAACGAATGAATTTAGCTCTTGGGGTAGAGGACATTGAAAAACTTTCTGAGGGTATATCTAGTATTATTGACATTGAAAATTATTTGGGCTTGATTAACAAGGTCAAAGCTATTCCAGCTCTTTTACAAGCTGCTACTGCATTTCCTATTAAGCTACCTGGGAAGGGGCTGTGTCAGCAGGTTATTGAGAAGAAATGTGATATCAACACTTTACCTGTTTTGAAATGTTGGCCATTGGACGGGGGCAGGTTTATCACGTTGCCAATAGTAATAACAAAGGATGTTGACTCCGGTATACAAAACTGCGGAATGTATCGCTTACAGGTCTTTGACAGTTGTACAACGGGAATGCATTGGCATTTGCACAAGGACGGCCGTGAGTTGTACGAAAAATATAGGAAAAGGGGCATGAAAATGCCCGTTGCAGTGGCGCTGGGCTGTGACCCAGCTATAACCTATGCCGCTACAGCGCCACTGCCTCCACAGATTGATGAAATGCTATTTGCAGGATACCTCAGAAAGGCACCTGTCCCACTGGTAAAGGCTATTACAAGTGATATTTATGTACCCGCAAATGCCGAGTTTATTTTGGAGGGATATGTAGACACACAGGAGCCATTAAGGCTAGAAGGACCATTTGGGGATCATACAGGTTATTATTCAAAATCGGACTATTATCCTGTATTTCATGTCACCTGTATTACACACAGAAAGGATGCAATTTACCCTGCTACAGTGGTAGGAAAACCCCCTATGGAGGACTGTTTTCTTGGAAAAGCAACAGAGCGTCTTTTTTTACCACTACTCAAGCTACAGTTTCCAGAAATCATAGATATCAACTTTCCTCTTGAAGGTGTCTTCCATAACTGCATAATTGTATCCATCATTAAGCGATTTCCGGGGCATGCCCGCAAGGTAATGTATGCTTTATGGGGGTCAGGACAAATGATGTACACAAAAATGATTATTATTGTAGATAAAAATGTAAATCCTCATGATTTATCAACAGTAGCATGGAAGGTTTTTAACAATACCGATGCCCGCAGGGATTTTGTCATTGCAGATGGACCACTGGATGCTTTGGATCATGCATCGGCGGCCAGTCATTACGGAAGTAGGGTAGGGATTGATGCAACAATAAAAATGAGGGAGGAAGGGCATCCAGGAAACTGGCCTGAGGATGTTGAAATGACCCGGGAAATAAAAGAGCTGGTAAGCAGAAAGTGGGAGAAATATGGTTTTAGCAAAGGCATTTAAAAAAATTAAGCTCTATGGCGAGCTGGTTATGTTTTCTCATACTATTTTTTCATTGTCATTTGCAATAATATCAATGGTGCTAGCTTCAGGGGGATTACCATCACTTTATACAGTCTTCTGGATAGTTGTCGCTTTTATGGGTGCAAGGACAGGAGCAAATGCCATAAACAGAGTGATAGACGCCAAAATTGATGCTATAAATGCAAGAACAGCACAAAGGCATATACCAAAGGGAGAGGTCAGTATAAAGGAAGCAGTTATTCTCACAGCAATCTCGTTTGTTGTAATGGTAATTGGGGCTGCGAAGCTCAATCTCCTTTGTCTAATACTCTCACCAATTGCGTTAGTGCTGCTGCTGGGGTATTCCTATACGAAGCGATTCACCTGGCTATGTCATTTAATTTTGGGAGTTACTACGGCAGCAGCACCAGTGGGAGCATGGATTGCCGTAACTGGCACAGTAAGCTTATCAGCGCTGGCAATGGGTGCAGCAAATGTGTTTTGGGTGGCGGGCTTCGATATAATATACAGTACTCAGGATTATGAATTTGATGTAGAACATTGCTTGCATTCTATTCCGGTGAGGTTTGGAGTAAAAAGTGCACTTTTAATATCAAGTCTTTTTCACGTATTAAGCCTTATTTTCTTAGTTTTCCTAGGAATGATTAATAGCCTTTTAGGGTTATGGTATTATTGTGGATTGTTTATTGTGGCTTTGCTACTAATTGTTGAGCATAGCCCAACTGCTACAAGGAACTCTAGAAACATAAAGATTGCATCATATTCATTAAACCAGCTAATTAGCATTGTTTTACTCGTATTCTCACTAATTGATATTTTTAGTAATGTTACTTTTTATGTCAGAATATTTTAATTGAATTTTAGGCATCCTACTACCTGTTAGCAATAAACGAAGATATATATATGCTGTATAAGTCAATAAAATCAATGCTTTTTTTATAATATTCATCTCTTAATTATGGAGGAATGAAAAATGGACGCAAGTAAAAAGCAAAAGGATACAAAGAATAATCGTAAATCTGATGGAAAATTTAGCAAAAAACATATAAACCACAGTCCACAAGCAGAAAGCGCTAGAACTATATTTGGTAAGGAAGAAAAATAAATCATGAAGGAGTAGGCTAGTAATGACAAAACAAAATAAGCAACAACCTGACCAAACAGAGGCAAGGATAAAGAAGGCAAATCTCCTTACTTCCATTGAACAAATAAAGGAAAAATCAAATAAAGATAAGCCTAACAGATAAAAATTAAAAATAGACTGAATAAATTATTAAAATAAATAAACAGAAATAAATAAAATCAAATATTTAAACAGAACAATTAAAATCAAATAAATAATCAGAATAAATAAAACTTCAAATAAAGAAAAATAGAATAATTCCCCATATAGCGAATAAATTATTATAGCCAGGAAGCATGTGGGGGATATTGAAGGGAATGCTAAAAAGAGCCTTAGCTGCAATACTCATTTTTGTTTTAACGACAATACTTTTTGGATGCGGCAGCGCACAGCCCAAAACCATAAAGCTCGGTCTTACACCAGCTGTAGATGCCATACCGTTTATTATAGCCCAAGATAATGGGTATTTTAAGAAGCGTGGTATTGAAGTTGAGCTGCAGGTATTTAAAAGTGCGAAGGATAGAGATACAGCCTTTTTAAGTACTGACCTGGACGGGGTTCTATGCGACCTCATTGCAATTTGCATATATAATAACTCAGGAACCTCTGTCAAGATAACGGGCATTACCGATGGGGATTTTATGCTTATTGCAGGGGCTAATTCGGGGATTAAGTCAATGAAAGACTTAAAAGGGAGCAAAAAGAAGGTTGCAATTTCAGAAAAAACAGTTATAGATTTTACCCTTGATAAGTTGTTGGAAAAGAACTCTCTCTCAGACAATGACATAGCAAAAGAAATGATACCCAGCATTCCAACTAGGCTTGAAATGCTTAGAAATGACAAGGTGCAGTTAGCGCTTCTACCAGAGCCATATTCCTCACTGGCAATAAAGAGTGGTGGTATTAAAATAGATTCTGCGTATAATAATGGGATTTACAGCAATGTATCTGCATTTAAACAAGAAACACTAAATAATAAAAGCGAAGCTGTTAAGGAGTTGAATAGTGCCTATAAGGAAGCATTAGAATACATAAAAAATACTCCTGTAGAAAAATACGAAGACAAGTTAATAGATTTTATTGGGTACCCGAAGGATATGAAAGGGCAGATAATGCTACCTGAATATAGAGACAACACTCTTCCTGACAATTCTTCTATTGGGGCGGCAATAAAATGGTGCTTGGATAGAGGAATTATCAAAAAAGAATTAAAAGCAGAAGAGCTTGTTTATAAATTATTTGATTAGAACTGAGCACCAAAAGTGTCTTAGTTCTACATTTTTAGGTGTAATATGAGAAAAGTAAAGCTTTACGCCCTAGGGTTTTTTTATACAAACTTGATTTGGGCTTTTTTATTTATATTGTTAGACAAACCTGTTATACCCAATCCGGTAGATGTATATGCAAGCTTTTCGTACTTTTTTCAGGACGGATTGGCTGTACATATGTTTGTAAGCCTTTTTAGAATATTTGCAGGAATAGCCATATCACTTATGCTAGGTATTACTATTGGGTATTTAATGACCCAATCTAATAAATGGAGCAGGGTACTGACACCATTGGTCTACTTTACTTATCCAATTCCAAAGACAGCCTT
Organism: Bacillota bacterium; assembly: GCA_023439045.1. GTDB lineage: Bacteria > Bacillota > Clostridia > Acetivibrionales > DSM-1351 > Ruminiclostridium. The sequence continues at coordinate 65,189 of JAEXOY010000032.1, forward strand.
ATTGCCTATAATAATGATACTATTTGGGCTAGGGGATTGCTCAAAAGTAATCCTAATAGTATTAATTATAATTTTTCAGGTTATTGTTACAGTAAGGGACGGCATTTTGAATATAAGTAAAGAATACATTGACTGTGCAAATAATTATGGTGCGTCTAGAATGCAAACCTTCTGGTTTGTTATATTGCCGTCTGTTTTGCCAGAGGTGTTAACTAGTATCAGGTTATCCATTGGAACTGCTCTAGCCGTATTATTTTTTGCAGAAGGTTATGGAACAAGTATGGGCTTGGGGTACTTTATACTTGATGCTTGGTCAATTATTGACTATGTAAAAATGTTCAGAGGTATTATTGTATTAGGTCTTGTAGGGGTATCACTCTTTATAATAATTGATTGGTTTGAAAATAGGCTACTAGACTGGAGATGATATAAATGAATAAGGCAACAGAAGCGTTTAGTCTCCTGCTGCCTTTAATTTTGAAACATTATAAGTCCATTAATAGTTACTCTGCTATCAAACAACAAGAGCATGATGACATTATTGCACTGTCTAAATTAATTTGCTCTTCCATTGATATATCAGTAAATCTCAGAGTATAAGTGGTATTCTTAGCTAAAAGAATTTTACCTTTAAGGTTAAAATTGTGAGTAGATATAATGTTATGCATTACAAACCGTACTTGAACACTTTCTCCCACCAAATATTTTTTGGTAGGGGCATAAAAACGGAGTTCATCGGCTGCAATATCTTTAACAGTAACGTCTTCCCAAGTAATACCGTTTTTGCTTATTTTAACTAAATCAAGAGATAACTGGCATCTTTTATAGTGCCTATGTTGGAGTTCATTTAAATACCGTTTCATACATCATCCCCCCCCTAATTCATTTATGTATACTTAAAATATACCATGTTTTGTACTTAAATTCAAACATAAATTTATTTAAAGTACTTATGCTTTTGAATTAGGGGGATTGATAAATCAGAGTGTATTATAGAGGAAGGCTAATGCAGCCCATGTTCCTGGACCTACATAACCAGTAACCGGTAAATTAAAATCTCGTTGGAATATTCGTATTGCGTTTTCAGTTTGGTCATCAAAAGTACCCGTAACTTCGATTTTTGGTATATTAGTATATACGTCAGCTATCTTTGATAGATAAGTCTGGAAGTTCTCTACATCCCTACCTGAAGCACCTTTAGTAAGTACGTAGCCGGGATAGAGTGCTGCCTTTGATGTACCATATTCAGGAGGAAGAGTTTCCAGGATTGACCTGTATGCTTGTTGTAGTGCATTCCAGGTTTGTCTACCTACTATTCCATCAGGAGTTAAACCCTGTGACTGCTGAAAAGCTTTTACTGCAGCCTCTGTAGCTTCATCAAACTTAGCATTAAACTCAAATGGTGGTAAGTCTTGATAAAATAAAGAAATAGCTTCTAAGAAATACTGAAGATATAGCACTTCTATTGACTGCATTCCAGGAGTAAGCAGCTCAGGGAATGGTGTCTCTATTTCTGGCAAAGTTATTCCTTCCGCAGTTAATTCTCCCAATCTCTTAACGCCATTGAAAATCTCTTTAATTTTATACCAGGTTGCTTTACCTACTATGCCATCTTGTGTAAGATTAAATATTTTTTGGAATTCTCTAACAGCGGCCTCTGTATCAGCACCAAATCTGCCATCTGTAGATTGGATTTGTGGAATTGCGGGATAGTTCTTCCTAATTCTATTAAGCTCAGTCTGTATTTGCTTTACCTCATTGCTTGCTGAACCCCTTCTTAAGGGAGTGCCTGGGTAGGACGGTACATTCTCTTTTATGGGAGCATTCATAACAATATTTATATCATCACCATAGTAGCGTTGTAGTATCTCATATGGCGTTAATCCTTGTTTTGCAAGATCAACAGTGCCCCATTGGGAAAGACCTGCACACTGTGTTGTTGTACCATTGCAAAATGCAGTAAAAAAAGGTTGAATATTTCCTTGTCTTACGACATAATCATTAAATAATTCGTCCACAATTCTACTTATGTTTTCAAAAATATCTCTACCAGGGACGTATGCTTGATCAAATTGGGTGGAATTAGTTATATCAAAGTCATAACCCTGGCTTCTATAATGCTCGGTATAAATTCTATTTAGAGCATAAGTTATTTGGGCATATATGTTCGCCCTAATAGCATTTTCAGGCCATGTAGGATAAATTTCGCTAGATGCTACATTTTTTATATAATCAGCAAACCCTACTGTTACATTTTGAGCAGGTTGATCCGGCCTCCCAAGATGAACTACAATGGTCTCTGGAATAAATGGCAGTCCTGTTGGCATTTTTATCTCTCCTTTTCTGATAATTCTGGTTCTGTTTGTATGACTTTAGTTGGGAACTCCGGGGACGAAATCCCAGTGTCCGGAAGCAGTACTACTGGTTGAATAGAAGTTATGCCGTCAAACACAGGAACACTGTAGTTATATACATTCTGGTATTTGGGGTGTTCAATTGCTATTGTATATGTAGAATACGGAGTGCTGTTATCAGGAGTTTGAGAAAGAGAGCTATCTGGCGCCGGGAGTGGCACTGCTAGTGTTTGACCATTTACATCAGTTGTCAAAATATAAAGTGTAAAAACATTATTTCCAAGTTCCTTAGTTATGGTAACCTTGGCGTCAGGTACAGGTAAAACACCGCCAGCTGTAGAAACTTGCATTTTTACATAGCCAACGTTGGGGTTTTTGGCCATGAAAGCGTCCCACTGTACTTGGGTTTTAGAGTTTAAACCTGATATTGGCCCATTAAATGTTGTAGTACTTTGGCCAATGTTGTCTTGCTGGACTATGCCTCCTTGTTGACCCATGTTGCCCTGTTGGGCCATGCCACCCTGTGAGCCAATGCTACCTTGTTGGCCTATCTTGCTTTGCTGGCCCATGCCGCCCTGTTGGCCCATGGGACCTTGTTGGGTCATGCCGCCCTGTTGACCCATGTTATCCTGTGAGCATTGATTGTATTGTTGGTTTAAGTTGTTTTGACCATTCTCATAACTATGTCTGTGAGACCTGTGCTTTCCGCTCTTACTATTGGAGTTTTGGTTAATTCTAACCATGTCAAGATTTCTATTATTTATCATATATTTCTCCTTTATATATAATTGTAATATCAAGTATTACATTTAACCTCATACCATTATATTCTGAGGGTTATTAAAGAGTGAAAAGCAAAACAGAATTTTGATTGTGACACTATGACGTCGAAATAATATATCTTGCTATTTTTTATAGCAAGATATATTATATTTTGGGTAGTAAACCATTATTTGAAATACATAAGTTTTAGTTATATTAATTGGGGGCTTTATTCGATGAAAATTCCACTAGTAGCGTCACTTTCCGTGCGGGGAAGAGCAATAATAGCATTGGTAGCATGTGCTACATTATGGAGCCTAGGAGGCTTAATGATTAAACTGGTTAATCTTAACCCTGTAGCTATAGCTGGAATTAGAAGCCTTTTTGCTGCAATAATAATGTTTTTAGTGTGCAGGCGCCCAAAATTTGATTTCTCTCCAATGCAAATTGGAGCAGCTTTGATGTACACTGGTACAGTTTTACTGTTTGTGATGGCAAATAAAATGACAACCTCGGCTAATGCTATATTACTGCAATATACGGCACCAATATATGCTGCAATTCTAGGTTTTATTTTTTTACGAGAAAAGGTTAATATAAGAGATGTTGTAGCAATTATAGTTATACTTGGCGGGATGTGCCTTTTCTTTGTAGATGACTTGAATTCAGGTGGGCTATTAGGTAATGTATTAGCAATTTTAAGCGGAATTTGCTTTTCAGCCCAAGCCATTTTTATGAAGCTCCAGAAGACCTCATCTCCAACGGCTTCAATAATATTGGGGAATATAATTACATTTGTGGTTTCTATTCCATTTCTTTTTGCAGATACACCAACACCAGGTGAAATCACTATCCTTGCTATGATGGGCATTTTCCAATTAGGACTGGCATATGTCTTATATTCCTATGCAGTCACCAAGCTTTCAGCACTTGAGATGGTTCTGATTCCTATTGTTGAACCAATACTAAATCCTATTTGGGTAGTTATATTTACAGGCGAAATACCAGGTGCAATGGCAATAATTGGTGGGGCCATAGTTATTGGTGCAGTTATAGTAAAATCCCTTACTGGAAACAAAAAGCAGCTTGAGCTAAAACTTAATAAGGGTTAAATTTATTAAAGTACATGTAATAATGTTACTTATAATTATGTTACTTATAATTTCTACATACAAATATGTTACTTATAATTTCTACATACAAATATGTTACTTATATTTTATACAGACAAATATTGTTACTTATATTTTCTACAGCCATCTATTATTATAAATCTTATTTGTCTTATGGAATAATTGCTAAGCGGATTTTTGTAAGTATCAAAAGAGTGGGTAGCTATATATATTTGGTCGAAATTATCAGGAGAATCCTTTTTGACTATTATACCTGAGTGATGATAATAATCATGCTCAGTTGCTAGCTGTACAAAATCTCCCGGTACAACATCTTCAGCAGATGCATTATGGCCGTATGGACCTGTTCCAGTATTATTTAATAAAAACTCATAGAAGTTAGCCACTGCCGTCCATGCAGGGGCTCTGCTGTTAACTGAATAGTAGTACCAACCGGTATATAGCTTTGGATTCATAACTCCGGTACCTGCATAAAGGCACTGCGACAAGAAATTGGTACAATCACCACCAATTTCTTCAAAATCATAATAGGCAGGATTCCGAGATAATGCCCATTTCTTTGCATAATCAAGAGCCTTTGGCCTGTTATAACCTGATTCAACAAACATTTCTATTCACCTAGATTATTACTAATTATTATTCCTATACCATTTTATTATTTAGGGAGTGTTACTGTGAATGTTGTTTTTCCGCCAAGACTCGTAACATCAATATTACCTGAGTGCTGATCAATAATTGTTTTAGCGATAGATAGTCCGAGACCATGGCCTCCTGTGTGTCTGTCTCGCGACTTATCCACTCTATAAAAACGTTCAAATATTCTATCTTTCTCCGCAGCAGGAATTTCATTTCCTGTATTTGTTACACTGAGGTTTATATGTCCCTTATCACCAGTTTTGTTGAGGCTTACGCTGATAGAACCGCCTCTGTCAGTATTTTTCATGGCATTGTCAAGTAGAATAATTACTACCTGCTTGAGTCTTTCTTCATTCCCGGTTACTGTTATTCCATCTATAATTTCCATGTTAAGTACCATGCCTGCTTCAAAAATCATATACTCAAAAGGAAGACATGCGCTAATTACCATCTGGCTTAAGTCAAATTGAGTCTTTTGGAATGTGTCTTCGGAGTTATCTACCTTTGCTAGATACAGAAGGTCATTTACCAATTTGGACATTCTCTCAGCTTCGGATTTTATATATTGTAACCATTTTTTCTGACTCTCAACAGTTGCATTTTGATTAGAAAGCACGACATCCGCATTTGTAGAGATTATGGTTAATGGCGTTCTTAGTTCGTGAGATGCATCAGCAACGAATTGACGCTGTTTATCCCAAGCCTTCCCAATAGGCTTTACTGCCCACTTGGCCAAGAAGATGCTTAAAATAAGCAATACTGTTGTGCTTAATAGTCCAATCACTAGACTCACAGTGAGAAGGTTATTTAATGTAGCGATCTCCATACTACGATCCATATAAATTAAGTACTTACCATCGGGCTTAAGAACTCTTAAGTATCTATATTCTGTATTGTTTATTTCAATAATACCAAATTCTTTGGTGCCCTTTAGTGCACTATCTACAGCATTTGTAATTAACTCTGAATCAGTAGAAAGACTCATTACAGAAAAAATAGCGGAAACAACATTTTGATTGTCAAGTTTAACTACAAAGGAGTTCCTCATCATGGCATTGTTATACGGGGTAGGAGGCTTTAGACCGCTATTAGGGAAAGCGTCCATGTGCGGTCTGCCAGGTGTAAAACCCGTACTCTGCGACAGCCCTTCCATTAGCATTCTGGATTGATTCTCACCCGATTTATACATAAGATAATAAATACCGCTAAAGATAGCAAGCAGCACTGCTAGTAGCAGTGCCATATTGACTATAATAAATCTCAGCCTAAGTTTTTTAAGCATTATCATTTACCCCCAGACTGTAGCCAGCGCCTCGAATAGTTTTTATATTAACTGAGGCGCCTAGGTAGCTTAACTTCTTTCGTAGAAATGATATATATACTTCAACATTATTATACTCCGCATCAGAATCATATCCCCATATTTTTTCTATCATATCTTCTTTACTCACAATCCTATTACCATTGTTGATAAGGTATTCCATAATTCTGAACTCCTTGAGACCAAGCTTTATTGAGTTAGCTTGAGTGTTGGAGTAACTTTGAAGTTCGTAGGTGGAAAGATTTAAAGTAATATCTTCATATGAAATAGTGTTATCTGTGGTTACTTGGTTTCTTCTACGGGTCAAGGCTCTAACCCTGGCTAATAATTCGTCCGAATTAAAGGGTTTTGTTAAATAGTCGTCGGCACCGCAGTCTAGTCCTGTTACCTTGTCTTTCACTTCGTCCTTTGCAGTTAAAAGCAGAACAGGTGTAGTTATGCCTGCTTCTCTTACTGATTTTAATACTTCAAGTCCATTCATCTTCGGAAGCATAATGTCTAGCACTATTACATCATATATTCCAGTTAAAGCATTATCCAGACCTGCAACACCATTGTGGACAATGTCAGTATCATATCTATCCTTAATAAGTAGTTGTTGCAAAGCCTCTGCCAAACGTACTTCATCTTCTACAACAAGAACCTTCATTCTTAATTCCCCCTGAAGTCAAATTAACGCTATTTTTCTATGACATTCGCCATTATGTCATTTGTTAATTCTATTGTAACAGTATTTTCTTAAATTACTCTTAAAAAATTTAAGATTAGTTTAAGAAAAGTATTTTAGAATTAATATGAATTAACAAATGATAGGGCTAGCATCCATAACATTTGTGAATAGGAGGTGAAATCTTGAAATTTAGACATGAAGTTAAGCATTATATCAATTTCTCAGACTATATAGCAATTAGGTCTAGACTTAAGCATATTGCAAAAACGGACAGACATGCAAATCAGGACGGACAGTATAAAATAAGAAGTATTTATTTTGATAACTACAACGATAAGGTTTTGGCAGAAAAAATAATGGGGTTCAATAAAAGAAGCAAATTCAGGATTAGATTTTACAATGATGATGCTTCATTTATTAGGCTAGAGAAGAAGTCAAAGATAAATGGGCTTTGCAATAAAACCAGTACATCAATAACAAAGGAACAGTGTGAAGCCATTATTTCTGGACAATATGAATTTCTTAAAGAGAGCGAAAAAGCGTTGTTCAATGAGTTGTACCTTGCAATAAAGGAACAGCTATTAAGGCCCAAAACTATTGTTGATTATATACGCGAGGCCTATATTTATGATGTTGGGAATGTGAGAGTTACTTTTGACATAGGTGTTAGAACAGGTATAACCTCTACAAATCTATTTGAAAGGGATCTGCCCACTGTGGATGTCGTAAGAAATAATGTAATAATACTTGAAATAAAGTATGATGAGTTTCTACCTGAAATAATCTCACACGCCATTCAACTAAATGATAGGCGTGCAGCAGCAATCTCAAAGTATGCAATGTGTAGAATATAGTTGATTTTATGATTAACGTTAGCTGGTAAAGGAACGCAACAAGTAATACAAAGGTAGTTTTAAGAAATATTGCAAAAAGCATTTTTCAAAGTGAGTAACACAAATCAGTAAGTAGAATTATAGAAAAATGATAGTGTAAAGTAAGCTAAAAACAGAGTAATTAGAATTTGTTCAGTTGAACATTTAGGAGGGTTTATTTAATGAATAATGAGGTACTAAATTTTAGTGATATTTTTAAGTCAAGCTTTTTAGATAAGGCAGCTAGCTTTTCAATTATTGATACTTTGATTGCAATGGTTTTAGCATTTGCTCTTGGTATTTTTATTATGGCGGTTTACAAGAAAACCTTTAAGGGTGTTATGTATTCACAAAGCTTTGGAGTTTCATTAATGGCTCTTACACTTATAACAACTCTTATTATACTGGCAGTCACTTCAAATATCGTACTGTCATTAGGTATGGTTGGTGCTTTATCAATTGTACGTTTTAGAAGTGCAATAAAAGAACCTATAGATATTGCATTTTTGTTTTGGTCAATCAGTGGTGGTATTGTAATTGGTGCAGGCTTGATTCCGTTAGCAGTTATAGGTTCAATAATTATTGGTATTATATTAGTTCTTTTCGTAAATAAGAATAGCACAGATAATCCATATATACTGGTATTAAGCTGCGAGAATGATGATAGCGAGAAAAATGCAGTTGAAATGGTATCACAAAGGGTTAAAAAGTATGTGATCAAATCCAAGACTGTATCAGCTCAAAATGGTATAGAACTGACTATGGAGGTTCGCTTAAAAGACATGACCTCACAATTTGTAAACGAAATATCAAAGGTTTCAGGTGTGAGAAATGCAGTACTTGTAAGCTATAATGGAGACTACATGCAGTAAAAAGGGGTTGAATTTATTGGTTAACCAGAAATACTATGGTGTAATTGCTACAGTAGCAATATTGCTTGCATTAGCAATAGTTGTAGGCATGATTGCCTTATCGGGAAACACCACTTTAACAGGTGGAACATCACTGACACAACCTGATTATGTGAGCAAGGTGTTTAATAAAAATACAGTTATTCAGATTAATATTGAAGCAAATCAGCAGGATTGGGATAATATGCTTGAGAATGCTAGCAAGGAGGAGTATATTTCTGTCGATATCACAGTCAATGGTGAAAAATTTCAGAATGTGGGAATTAGGACAAAGGGTAATGCCTCACTTATGACCGCTCAATCCTCTGGTACAGATAAATTTAGCTTTAAAGTGGATTTTGGGCAATATATAAAAAACCAGACAATGCACGGATTGGAGGAGATGGCACTTAACAATATGATAGGGGACTCAACCTATATGAAAGAGTACCTTTCGTATGAAATGTTCTCTGAACTAGGTGTGCCTACACCAGCTTATGCTTATGCCAATATAAGTGTTAACGGGCAGCAGTGGGGATTATACATTGCAAATGAGGTTGTTGAAGAAAGTTTTATAAACAGATATTATGGTACGACAGGTGGCAATTTGTACAAGCCTGAGACTTCTGAAATGGGTGGCGGCGGCAATGGTAATAGGCCGGATATGGGTAATTTCCCACAATTTGGAGAAATGCCAAATATGGGCGATTTCCCACAAAATGGTGAAATGCCACAGATGGGCAACGCTCCACAAAATGGAGACATGCCACAAAATGGCGATGAGTCCGAAAACCAGAATAATAACCAAAACAATAACCAGAGCAATATCCAAAACAAAAACAATAATCAAGACAATAGCGAGTCAGGTGACCGTCTAGGCGGTAAGAACCCAATGGGCGGCGGAATGGATTTTATGGGTAACTCAAAAGGTACAAATTTGGTGTACAAGGATGACAATATATCCAGTTATTCAGGTATTTTTGACTATACTAAGACAGATTCAACAACAGATAGCGATAAAAAGAGAGTTATTGAGATGATTAAGAACCTAAATGAAGGTACTAATCTTGAGGAGTACCTGAATGTACAGGAAATCTTGAAGTACTTTGCGGCCAATACGTTCTTGGTAAATCTCGACAGCTATGCAGGGTCAATGAAACATAATTACTATCTGTATGAAAATACAAGTGGAACTTTTGAGATAATACCATGGGATTTGCACCTTTCCTTTGCCTCCTTCCAAATGCAGGATGGACAGAAAGCAGTGAACTTTCCAATAGATGCTCCTGTTACTGATACAATGGAAAATAGCCCTCTTATTTCTAAGCTGCTAGAGGTGGATGAATATAAGGAGCAGTACCATAAGTATCTTGAACAGCTGATAAGCAATTACATTGACAGCGGGAAGTATGAGCAAACTATAAAAAATATTACCGAATTAATAGATGAGTATGTAAAAGAGGATACAAGGCATTTCTATTCATACGATGAGTATAAGACTGCTATTAATGAGATGATAACCTTTGGAAAAGACAGAACTACAAGCATAAAAGCACAATTAGCAGGTGAGCAGCCATCAGATTCATATGGCAATATTGAAACTACTTTCAACGTACAAAGCCTAGGTTCAATGGGCGGCGGCGGGGGAATGGGCGGAGGACCTTGGGGTGCTAACAAGAGAGACGATGCCCAACAACAGCAAAATACCACCGATCAGAATAATGCTCAATCAAATAGTGAAAAGCAGACTACGAAGGGCAGTGCACAGCCAGCGCAGGCTTCAGATGGAAAGCAGGATACACAGGGCAGTGCGCAATCGAAGCAGACTTCAGATGGCCGGCAGGATGCACGGGTAAATGCAAAAGATATGCAAAATTCAGATGGACAGCAGATTACACAGGGCAGTGCACAGCCAAAGAAAGCTGCAGATGGTCAGGTGGCTACAAAGCAGAATACTAGAGGTGGCCAGTCACAGGCTTTACAGAGCGGAAATAATCAGCAAAATTCGCAGGGTGTAATGCCTCAAATGGGGCAAATGCCAGACTGGGAAACCATGCAAAAGGCTATAGAAATTATTATGGCCGCAAATGGTAATGAGTTATCAGAGGATCAGACAGCTCAGTTAACAGAACTGGGGATAGATGAAAACATGATACCTATGCTTACCCAGATTTCCCAGCAAGGTTTTAATGGAATGCGCCCAGATGCAATGCAAAATGGACAGCAATCTGACCAGACTCAGAATACAAAAGAGGATAATTTCAGGACAAACGGGCAAGTATCTGATTTCAGACAAAATAGACCAATGGCTGGTGGAATGTCCGGAAAAGATGGTGCGCCAAATGCTATTGGCAATGCATCAGTCAAAAACCAACTAATAATTGCTGGAAGCAGCTTGATAGTTTTAGTTATTGGGCTATTGGTAGTTACTAGATTTAAGAGGAGAAGATTTCGAGCATAAGATTTCGAGCATAAGATTTTCAAGTATAGGAGTAATATATACTAGTATATATTTGGGACCTAAATGAGCTAAAAAGCAGCATTTAGGTCCTAAAGTCATTTATAAGCCAAATAAAATTATTCGAGAGTTACACTATTTTAATTTTATACTCCCTAAACCAGTTCTCCAGCTGAATAAGCCATGCAATTAACTGTGGCCTTCCCATAAGCTGTCCATACCAAGTGACATTTCCGCCAGAGAGTAAGTGCTTATATGTATCAGGGTGCAATACGTCCTTTAATACCGCATTTGAATCGGACATTATAGCTTTGAATTGTTCTGTTACAATTTGTTCGTACAAAGGGTTATGAGTCTTTGGATATGGGCTCTTTTTACGGTAAAGAATTCTGTCGGGGAGATAATCCTTCATAGCCTCGCGCAATAGTGACTTTTCAACCCTGTTTTTAAACTTTATAGACCAGGGCACATTATATACATATTCTAATATCCTATGATCTGAGAAAGGAACTCTTACCTCAAGGCCGCTAGCCATCGACATCCTGTCTTTACGCTCCAACAAGCTAACCATAAACCAGTTCACTGAAAGCCATGTAGCAATTCGACTTTGCTTCATTTCTGAAGACTCATTACCTGCTAAAGGACAGGCACTTTTGCTGTCAGAGTATATCTGTTTAACATATTCTAAACCATGTACTGGCTGAGCAAAGTCAGCATTAAATAGATTTATCCTTGATTCAGGGTCATGTATCCAGGGGAAAAAATCACGATTTAACATCTCTTGTCTATAGAACCATGGGTATCCACCGAAAATTTCATCAGAGCACTCCCCTGATAACGCATACATAGTGGAAAGAAAATGTTATAATTCTATGACCGCCATCATAAACTTTTGTTAGAACTACGTATAATGGTGGCTTTTATGGTTTTGAGAGAAATGGAAATTGAGGGTTCACTCACTATGTTTGTGTGGTTATCCAAATCTGAAGCAAATGAAGATTATATAAAGGTTATTCAACAAAGGCTAGAAAAAAAATACACAAATCTGGTGATATTCAAATCAGGAAATCAGCCAATAGAAGCAGTACTGAAGTACATAATAGAACTTCAAAGAGCAAAGGACAAATAAGTCTATTTGCTTTTTTCCTTACATGATTCTGCGTAGGCATTTAAATGAATCTGCGTAGGCATTCAAATGAATCTGTGTAGGTATTTAAATGATTGTACGTAAATTATTTAAATGATGCGGGCAAGTATTTTATTCAATGTCCAAATAAATATTTAATTGATATACATAGTATTTTATATTTAGTCCCCATAAGTGATTAACTAGATGCCGCATTTAGATTTTATGTAATGCTACATAACATGTTTTATTAGGATATTTTATTAGGGAGGAGCTGCCGATGAATGTTGTCGGGTATGCAAGAATTAGCAGAGATGAGGATAATCATAACTATAGCTCAATTCTCACTCAGTGTGATATTATTCATGATTACGCAAGTTTGCAGGGATGGCTTATCAGCAAAATTTATATTGATGACAATGTTAGTGGTTATACCTTTGATAGGCCAGAGTTTTCAAAAATGCTGCAGGGCTTGGAGGATGGGAGTATAGATATAATAATTGCAAAGGATTTATCCAGAATTGGTCGACACAATGCAAAAACGTTACTTCTTTTAGATAAAATCAGAGAACAAGGCAAGAGAATGATTCTTATAGAAGAGGGCAGCTCGGGCTATGATACAGATAATGATGACGACGATATCATTGGAATAAAGACTTGGTATAACGAAAGGTATGTTAAGGATATATCAAGAAAAATACGCAGCAATATCAGATCAAAGCAAAAGAATGGGAAAATACTTTTTCACTCATATTATGGTTATAAAAAGGACGTAAAGGACAAAGCAAAGCTAGTTGTAGACCCAATAATTGCTCCTATAATACAGTTTATTTTTGAATGTTATCTCGATGGGAAGGGATACAGGAGTATAGCAAAAATTCTCAATATCAAAGCTTATCCAACGCCCTCAATGGTAGTAGCCAAGCAATATGAGGACACATGGGGAAAGCCTTATAAAAATACTGTTAATGCTCAATGGGAGACCTATATGGTCGGGAGAATCATTTCTGATGACGTATATACAGGTATACTGCGTTGCAATAAGAGACAACGTGCCACAATAAAGGGTAAAGCAAAGAAGGTTAATGAGAGTGAGCAATTTATATTTGAAGATCACCATGAAGCAATTATTTCAAAGGTTGACTTTCAAATGGCCCAAAATATGAGAGCACGAAGAAACAATTCGAGCCTTAAGGGATATAAAAAATACCATTATATTTTTTCAGGATATATTTTGTGCGGGGATTGTGGCAAAGGATGTCTAGGGCGTATTGTCAAGAAAAGCCGCAGAGATGGTGAACAACGAGGCTATGAATGTGGGGCATTTAATCGATATGGCAACAAAGTATGCAGCTCACATGCTATTACTGAAAAAGCTCTCTTGAGATACTTCAAAGAGTACCTTATGTTTTTAAAGGTTGAGAGGGAAGATTATGTTAAATCTATTGATGTATCGGGTATAACAACTAGTCCTGATAGTGTTATAAGAAAACTTAGAAAAGAACTAGAGTACAATAATAGGGAGCTAAGGTTAATGCTAAATCAAAAAATCAAGGATATATTAAATGAACACGATGAGGGTAACATAGCAATAATTGAAGATAATTATAAACAACTAGAAAATGAAAAGAAATATAACATTAGAACTATCAGTGAAAGACTTAGAGATTTACAAAGCAAAAGTGATGTTGCTGAGAAAACTAAAAATAATTGTGCACTCCATTATTTTGAAGAGATAATTAATTCAAAAGAGCTGGATAGAAGGATATTGGAAGCCGTTGTTGATAGAATTATTGTATACAGTAATAAAACAGTGGTTTTTGAATTAAAGGCTAGTACGTGGGAAGCGGTCAAGGACCAATTCTAAACAAGAACCAGACCTAAACAGCCCTAAAAAAGAAACAACCTTAACAAGAACCAGTCAAGAACCAGTCAAGAACCAGTCAAGAATCAGTCAAGAATCAGTCAAGAACCAGTCCTAAACACAATAACATACTAAACATATATGAAAATTTATTTTTTCTATTGACAAGGGAAAATAAGGGTATTATAATGTAAAACATAGTAAACATATTGGAATAATATAGAAGGTGAGCATGTATGATATCTATAGATGAAAAGACACAAACGCATCCTTGCTACAGCGGCAGTTGCAAAAATGCCAGAATGCATTTACCTGTTGCACCTGCCTGCAATATTTCCTGCAATTATTGTAATCGCAAATTCGATTGTGTAAATGAAAGCAGACCTGGAGTTACTAGCGAAATTCTGAATCCACAAGATGCCCTTGAAAAATATATTAGAGTACGAAATAGCGTTGAAAATCTTAAAGTAGTTGGTATTGCTGGCCCAGGAGATGCTTTAGCTAACTTTGACGAGGTTAGCCAGACTCTTAAACTAATAAGGCAGGAGGATAGCGAGGTCACCTTTTGCCTTTCTACAAATGGTCTGTATTTACCAAAGTATGCACAAGTGCTATATGAACTCGGAGTTACCCATGTAACTATAACAATTAATACTATTGATGCTGAAATTGGAGCGAAGATTTATCGAGAAGTATTTTATGAAGGGAAACGGTATTTTGGAACTGAGGGCGCAAAAATACTCATCAAAAATCAACTAGAGGGATTAAAAATGCTTGTAGCCCTAGGTATTGTAGTAAAGATCAATACTGTTTTAATTAAAGGCATAAACGATACATGTATTGAAGACGTTTCTAGAAGCGTCAAGGAGAATGGTGCATACATAGGAAATATAATGCCGCTTATTCCGGCACCTGGAAGTGAATTCGAACATATGCCTCTTACTTCGAAAAAAGAACTTAATGACATCAGATTACAATGTTCACTACATATAAAACAAATGTACCATTGTCAGCAATGTAGAGCAGATGCTATTGGGACACTTGAAAAAGACTGCTCAGCTAATTTTATCAAATGCACTTCAGAAATAGACCAAAAAACTAGCATAGACACAATAACTGATTATATAAAAGAGAGACATTTAACCTTTGCTGTTGCAACAAGTGATGGAAGACTGATTGATCAACACTTTGGGCAAACGGGTAAATTTGTAGTATATAAGGCTACCACAAACAATGCTCATCAGCAGCAGGAGATAAGTATACCGCGTTTTTGCAATGGAACAGATGAATGTGGAGACAATGATAAAAATTTAGAGTATATAACAGAAGCCTTAAAGGGCTGTGATGCAATTGTAGTACAGAGAATAGGTTATCTGCCGCTAAAGCATTTTGAAAGTTGCGGTATTAGAGTATTTCAAGCTTGTGGTTTGATTAATGAGGAACTTATTAGAATAGCAAATGAAATAATAATGTTTGAAAAGGAGATATAAAAATGGCAAAAAAGATTAAGCAAATAGCTATCTATGGAAAAGGTGGGATTGGCAAATCAACAACTACATCCAATATTAGTGCTGCATTGTCCACTGCAGGGTATAAAGTAATGCAATTTGGGTGTGACCCCAAAAGCGATTCAACAAACACTTTAAGAGATGGTAAGTACATACCAACAGTACTTGATACACTGAGAGAAAAAAATGTGGTAAAAGCACATGAAGTAATTTATGAGGGCTTCAATGGGATATATTGTGTAGAGGCAGGTGGACCAGCTCCAGGTGTAGGTTGCGCAGGAAGGGGAATTATTACAGCAGTACAGCTATTTAGACAACAGAAGGTATTTGAGGAACTTGACCTGGATTATGTAATTTATGATGTATTAGGTGATGTTGTATGCGGAGGTTTTGCGGTTCCTGTCAGAGAAGGTATTGCAGAGCATGTATTTACAGTCTCGTCGGCAGATTTTATGGCCATATATGCTGCAAATAACCTTTTTAAGGGTATTCAAAAATACTCTAAGTCGGGAGGGGCGTTATTGGGAGGCGTAATTGCAAATTCAATAAATGCTCCGTATTCAAAAGAGATAATTGATGACTTTGTTAAGCAGACAAATACACAGGTAGTAGAATATATTCCACGCTCTGTAACAGTAACTCAGAGTGAACTACTAGGGAAAACAACTATTGAGGCTGCACCAGATTCAAAACAGGCTGGGGTATATAGAAGCTTAGCACAAAAAATAGCTGACCACACAGAGTCTAAGGTACCTACACCTTTGGAAATAAGTGATCTAAGAAGTTGGGCGTCCAAATGGGGAGATTACTTACTACAAATGGAAACTGGTGTTGTTAGACCTGATGCGGGAGGTAATATTTAGCGCTGATGCAGGTGCAGTATTTAGACCTGATGCGGGTGGTAGTATTTAGCACTAATTCGAGTAGTAATATTTAGACTTGACGCAAGTGGCAATATCTAGACCGGACGCAAGCGGTAATATCTAGTCCTGATGCAGCAACTGTATGAAGGCTTTATCTAAGACATCGTATGTTTTTATTTTATAGTTAATAATGGTTAAAAGAAATCATGGCAGGGGGTTAGCAACTATGAGTGAAGTAAATATAAGAGAGCCAGAGGTAACAATTCGAGAAATCAGACTTGGTTCAATTACAGGTTTTGAAGGAAGTGCAAAGCAGCTGGTTAGCTGTTCGAGAAAGGGAAATCTGAGAGATTGCAGCCGAAGCTTTTCCCAATGTATGGGTTGTAGTTCTTCAAATGCATTTTGTCAACTATCCATGATACAGGATGCTATTATTATAAATCATGCGCCTATTGGCTGTGCTGGGGATTTTTTTGGATTCAATTTTGTATATAGGGTTGGGCAGATGGAAAGAAGCTTACCTCCTGCTTTAGGGAGATATTTCAGCTCGAATATAGAGGAAAAGGATACAGTTTTCGGGGCAACTCAAAAGCTTGAAGAGACAATACGTGAGGCATATGAGAGACTTCATCCCAATGCAATTTTTGTTACTACTTCTTGTGCTTCGGGAATTATTGGGGACGATGTTGAAAGTGTGGTAAACAATCTGAGTGAAGAACTTGGAATTCCAGTGGTTGCATGCTTCTGTGAGGGCTTCAAATCAAAAATTTGGACTACTGGCTTTGACTCAGCATATCATTCAATTATCAGAAAAATAGTAAAGCCACCTAAAAAGAAAACAAATAAGGTAAATATAATTAATTTTTGGGGTAGCCACATTTTTGGTGAATTATTGAATGAATTGGGATATGAACCTGAATATATTGTTCCGTTTTCAACCATTGCACAGCTTGAGCATATTTCAGAAGCTGCTGCTACTATTCAGATATGCACTACCCTTGGAACATATATTGGCGCTGCTCTGGAACAGATATACGGTGTTCCTGAAATAAAGGCCCCACCGGCATATGGTATTGCTGGAACTGATAATTGGTATAGGGAATTAGGCAAAGTATTAGGTAAAGAACAGTTAGTAGAGGAAATTATTGAGAGAGAACACCTCAAGGTCTTGCCAAAATTAGAAGAGTACAGAGGTAGGCTCAAGGGCAAAACAGCTTATGTCACTGCTGGCGCTGCACACGGGCATTCACTTATAGCACTATTGAGAGAATTGGGAATGGAAGTGCAGGGGGCAGCAATCTTTCATCATGATCCTATTTATGACAATGGTGACACTACTTCCGATGCATTGGCACATACTGTAAACACATACGGAGATATACCCAACTACAATGTTTGTAATAAGCAAGCATTTGAACTGGTGAATATTCTCAACCGGGTCAGGCCGGATATAATGATAGCGAGACACGGTGGAATGACAGTATGGGGAGCAAAACTAGGAATTCCAACACTTCTCATTGGAGATGAGCAGTTCAGCTTTGGGTACCAAGGAATACTAAACTATGCAGAGCGTATTGTTGAAACGATTGATAATATTGAGTTTGTAACCAATTTGGCTAAGCATAGTACAATGCCCTACACAAAGTGGTGGCTAGAGCAAAACCCATTTCATTTTTTAGGGGGTGACCTGAATGTCAAAGTTTATTGAGCAACCTAGATATTCATGTGCACTAGGTGCACAACAAACAGTAGTAGCGATTAAGAGAGCAGTACCCGTTGTACACGCTGGCCCAGGGTGTAGTTGTAAAATAAACGGTTTGCTTGGGCAGGGTGAGGGATATGCAGGAGGAAGCACTATACCTTGCACAAATGCCAGTGAAGCTGAGGTTGTGTATGGTGGTGAAGACAGGCTGCGAAGCGTAATTGATGGAGCACTCAAGGTAATAGATGCAGACTTATATGTTGTACTTACGGGTTGCACCTCCGATATAGTAGGGGATGATATTGGAAGTATTTCGACAGATTACCAAGAGAATGACTTACCTATTGTTTATGCTGAGACAGGCGGTTTCAAAAGCAATAACTATGTAAGTCATGAGAAGGTTGTAAATGCTATTATAGATCAATACGTTGATAAATTTGCAGATAACACTGATATTGAAAAGGGGTTAGTTAATGTTTTCTCGTCAATACCTTATCAGGATCCATACTGGAATGGCAACCTCGAAGAGCTTAAAAGAATTCTAAATGGAATAGGGCTAAAGGTTAATATTTTGTTTGGAAGCCATTCAGGGGGTGTCAGTGAATGGAGGACAATACCGAAAGCTCAATTCAATATTGTTGTTAGTGCATGGGCTGGAGTGAATATAGCAAGGCATTTAGAACAAAAATATGGAACCCCGTTTCTTCACTTCCCTTATATACCTATTGGGGGAAATGAAACCTCAAAATTTCTAAGAGCTGTAGGTGATTTTGGTAACCTAGAAAAACCTGCTGTAGAGAATTTTATTAAGTCGGAGGAGGAACGGTTTTATGCTCACTTAGAGCGTACAGCAGATTTTATGCTAGAATTCAGATATGGTCTTCCAAGAAAGTTTTATACCATTCTTGATGCCAGTTATTCTTTAGGATTTTCAAAGTTTCTCCTTAATGAATTGGGCATTATTCCAGCAAGACAATTTATAATTGATGATACTCCAGATGAATATAAGGAGCAAATTACTAGTCAGTATAAAGATATTTCGCCATTTAGGTCGGTTGAAGTAAGCTTTGCAGTTGATGGTGGTGCTATCCAGCAAGAAATTAAGAATGACGAGCATAAAAGCAGGGCGTTGATACTCGGCAGTGGTTGGGAACGTGATTTAGCCAAAGAAATAAATGCTGACTTATTGGTAGTTAGTGTACCTGTTTTTTATAGATTGGTCTTGCATTGTGGATATGCTGGATATAACGGAGGTTTAAGAGCCATAGAGGATATTTATGATAGGGTTCTAGATACGTACCGATAGTGGAGGTGACTTGATGAAAGAGAGCTTTATTTCGATAAAAGATATCTATAAGTCATTTACAAGCAATGGCAAAAAGGTTGAGGTGCTAAAAGGAATAAATATTGAACTCCAAAGAGGAGATATTTTCGGAATTATTGGTTTCAGTGGTGCTGGAAAGTCTACTCTCATCAGATGCCTTAATAGGATGGAAAACCCTGATTCGGGAAGTATTAGAATTGGTGAATATACTATAACCAATCTTTCTAAAAAGGAGCTTAATATACGCAGACAGAAAATAGGGATGATTTTTCAACATTTTAATCTATTTGACTCTCGTACCGTGTACGGAAATGTAGCCTATCCATTGGAGATCGCTGGTTACAGAAAAGCTGAAATCAAGAAAAGGGTCACCGAAATTTTAGAACTTGTTGAATTATCAGATAAGATTAATTATTACCCCGGGCAGTTGAGTGGTGGACAAAAACAAAGAGTAGGGATAGCAAGGGCTCTTGCAAATAATCCAGATGTGCTTCTGAGCGATGAGGCAACTTCTGCGCTTGATCCACAGACTACGCTTTCTGTATTGGATTTACTTAAGGATATAAACAGAAAATTAGGTCTTACAATAGTTTTGATAACTCATGAACTTGATGTAGTAAAGTATACGTGCAATAGCATGGCGGTGCTTGAAAATGGCTATATTGTTGAAAGTGGTTCTGTGAGGGACATTTTTAGTAACCCTGAGAGTGATACAGGAAAGCTTTTTATCAAGATTAATACTGATTTTGCAAATAGTCAATGGGTAGAAGGTGGGGCAGGAATATGAATTTAAACAAAGGAACCCTTTTGGATGTCATAAAAAGTGCACTCAGTAGCCAAACTTGGGCCATAGTTACTCCAGCGATATGGGAAACAATTTATATGACACTAATGACAGTAATATTTACACTTTTATTGGGGTTGTTATTAGGTATTGTTTTGGTGGTAACTGATAAACAAGGGCTGCATCCCATGCCGGCATTAAATAAGGTATTGGGATCACTTGTAAATATACTTAGGTCTTTGCCCTCAATGATTTTAATTATTTTGACACTACCGCTTTCTAGGCTTATTATAGGTATTTCCTATGGACCACAGGCATGTATATTGGCACTTGTAGCAAGCTGTGTACCCATGTTTGGAAGATTGGTAGAAAGCAGTATTTTGGAGGTCCCCAAGGGAAAACTAGAAGCTGCAAAGTCCATGGGCTCGAACAATTTTCATATTATTGTAAAGGTGCTTTTACCAGAGGCATTACCTTCACTGGTAAGGAGCTTTACTATAGCAGTTATAGCTATTATCTCAACTACTGCACTTGCAGGCTCTTTTGGAGCCGGAGGCTTAGGGGATGTTGCAGTAAGATTTGGATATTCAAGATTCAAAACGGATATTCTTTTAGCGACAGTACTTGTACTTGTTTTGTTAGTGCAGTTAACACAGCTAATAGGGGATTTACTCTACAAAAGAATACTACATAAAAGGTCACTTATTTAAATTTTTTTAACTTATTATTGAGTAAACATATATGTTTATTATATTAATTAAATGAAAGGACGGATTAGTTATGAAAAAGATTTTTACTCTATTAACAATACTTCTTACAGGAGTGATTTTGGTAAGTGGTTGCGGAAAAACAGACAACAGTAGCTCAACACAGAGCAGCGGTGGAAAGACAGTATTAACAGTAGCAGCAGATGCTGTTCCACATGCAGAGCTGTTAAACTTTGTCAAGCCTGCATTAGAAAAAGAGGGTGTAGAACTGAAAATAATTGTTTTGGATGCAAGTACTGGCTCACTTGCAAATGAACAAACCGATAATGGAGAGTACGATGTGAATTTCTTTCAGCATTTGCCTTATCTTAATTCTGTTAAAAGCGAGAAGGGTTATGATTTAGCTGATGCAGGGGCAATTCATGTAGAACCAATTGGTTTCTACTCAGTAAAATATAAATCAAAAGAAGATATTCCCGATGGGGCGAAAATAGCCATACCTAATGATGCGACAAATGAGTATAGGGCACTTAAAATACTTGAAAACAATGGGTTCATAAAGTTGAAGTCCACTATACAGAATTACTCAGCAACCATAAACGATATTGAAACAAATACAAAGAATTTGAAAATTACTGAGCTGGATTCAGCAAATATTATTCGAGTTAAGGATGAATTCGATGGATATATAACCAATACAAACAAGATTCTTGACGCTGGAATAGATGCTAATACTGCATTATTCAGAGAAGGAAAGGATTCACCCTATGCAAATATTCTTGTAACAAAAACGTCAAGGGTAAATGATGCTGCAATAGTTAAGCTTAAGAATGCTTTGACTACACCGGAGGTCAAGAAGTTTATAGAAGAGACATATAAGGGCGCAGTAATACCAGCTTTTTAAGACAAGGAGGCAGACCTATGTTACACCGAATAGCTATGGCAAGCACAGACGGAACAGTAATTAATCAGCATTTTGCCCAGGCGGAAATATTTTATATATATGAATTATCCGATACGGATTATAAATTTATAGATATTAGAAAAAAGTCTGCAGTAACAATTCATTCGGAAGATGAATTTGATAGGGTTTTAAAACTGATAGATGATTGCGACTCAATCTTTGTAAGCTGTATCGGTCAGGGAGCCGCAAGATATTTAAATTCAAAGGGAATGAGAGTATTTGAGGCTCCATATTCGGTATCTGCAGTTCTGAATAAGTTAATTGATAAGGGGATACTGTAGTTTTGTAAAAAGGGAGTAAATATGATATATGATAATGTTTTACAATTAATTGGAAATACCCCTATAGTTGAGATAAAGTGTTTTGATATTGGTCAGTCAAGATTATTTGTCAAACTTGAAAACCAAAATCCAGGGGGCTCAATAAAGGATAGGGTGGGCCTATCCATGATAGAAAATGCCGAAAAAAATGGCATTATTAAGCCGGGTGATACACTTATTGAGGCTACAGCCGGTAATACAGGATTAGGCTTAGCATTAGCTGCTTCAAGAAAGGGATATAAGCTTATTTTGGTCATACCTGATAAAATGAGTCAGGAGAAAATATCCCATTTAAAAGCAATGGGGGCAGAAATTATCTTAACTAGGTCGGATGTTTTAAAAGGACACCCCGACTATTATCAAGATAAAGCAGAGTATCTTTCAAAGCAAATCCCTGGTTCCTACTACTTAAATCAATTCAATAATAAATATAATCCATTGGCACATGAAACCACTACTGGTCCAGAAATATTGAGTGAAATGAATGGTAAAGTAGATGCTGTTGTTGTGGGAGTTGGTTCTGCTGGTACGATAACCGGATTGAGCGCGTTCTTTAAAAAAGAAAAACCTGATACAGAGTTTGTTTTAGCTGATCCTAAAGGATCTATATTGAGAGACTATTATTTGGGTAATAGTTGTAATAATTCTGGAAGTTGGCTTGTTGAAGGTATTGGAGAGGATTTTATTCCTGAACAATGTAATTTTGAATTGGTTAAGAAGGCGTATACAATATCTGATGCGGAATCTTTTTTGATAGCAAGAAGACTGTTAAAGGAAGAAGGCATATTTGCGGGCTCATCAACAGGTGTACTTGTTGCTGCTGCTATTAAATACGCCAAAGAGCAGACAACACCTAAAAATATTGTTACTTTTGCGTGTGATAGCGGAAATAAATACCTTTCCAAAATGTTTAATGACTATTGGATGGCGGACAATGGTTTTATTACAAAGGAGGAAAAAGGTGATTTAACAGATATCATTTCAAGAAGCTATTCAGATAGAGCTGTAGTTTCTTTGAGTCCTACTGACACTTTAACCCAAGCCTATCAGAACATGAAAATGTATAGTATTTCGCAACTTCCGATTTTAGAAAAAGAGCAGGTCATTGGGATAATAGATGAATATGACATACTGCTTGCAATTGAAAATGAAGGGAATAAATGCTTTGAAAGGCCTGTAGCTGAGTTTATGTCGAAAAATTTGAAAACATTAAAACCAAGTGATGAAATAACTACTCTGGTAGAGGTGCTGAAAAATGGACTCACTGCAATTATTTCAGATGAATATTATTTTTATGGTCTTATAACAAAAATCGATTATATTAATTTTTTGAGGAGACGAATAAATGAGTAATTATAAATTTGCTACTAAGTCAATTCATTCAGGGCAACAGCCAGATGAAACAACCGGGGCCATAATGACTCCTATTTACGCGACATCAACATATGTTCAGCAAGCACCAGGCATAAACAAGGGGTATGAGTATTCAAGATCAAAGAATCCAACGAGGTTTGCACTTGAAGAGTGTATTGCTGATTTGGAAAGTGGTAAAAAGGGATTCGCATTTTCTTCTGGTTTAGCAGCTTGCTCAACAATAATTGATTTACTTCCAAAAGATTCGCATATCATATCAGTTAATGATTTGTATGGCGGCAGTTTCAGACTATTTGAAAAGGTAAAAAAGATTACTGCCGGTATCACAGTAGACTATATTAATCTTGATAGTGAAGATGGTATTTTGAAGCATATTAAAGAAAATACAAAAATGATATGGGTTGAAAGTCCAACAAATCCTCTGCTTAAAATTGTTGATTTAAAGAAGATAGCAGCAATTGCTAAAGAGCATGGCATTATTACAGTTTGTGATAACACTTTTGCAACTCCATTTATTCAGAGACCACTTGAATATGGATTTGACATAGTAGTACATTCTGCAACAAAATACATAAATGGGCACTCTGATGTAATAGCAGGGGTGGCAGTAGTAGGAGATAATGTAGATCTACAAGAAAGGCTATATTTCTTGCAGAATGCAACGGGAGCTATTCTATCGCCATTTGACTCGTTCCTTGTTCTAAGAGGAATTAAAACCTTGGCAATAAGAGTAAAGGAGCACTCTAAAAATGCTCAAAAGGTAGCTGAATTTTTAGAAGAACATCACAACGTAGAAAAGGTAATTTATCCTGGGTTAAAAAGCCATCCTCAGTATGAGCTTGCTAACAGTCAGATGAAGCTTCCGGGTGGTATGGTGACATTCCTAATAAATGGTGGTATTGATGTGGCAAAATCCTTTCTAGAAAAGACCAAACTTTTCTCACTGGCAGAGAGTTTGGGGGGAGTTGAAAGCTTGGTTGAGCACCCAGCTAGTATGACTCATGCTTCAATACCAAAGGATATAAGAGAGGGGATAGGTATATATGATAACCTTATCAGACTGTCAGTTGGTATTGAGGATATAGAAGACTTAATACAGGATTTAAAACAAGCCCTAGAGTAATATTTATAGATTATTCAGGCAATGCGTGTTTGAAGTGAAGCTATATCTTATCCTGTTGGCTTCCTATATAAGTAAAACTTTGCACATTTTACTTGACAGGTAGGTATTTTCATAGTAGTATCTGTATAAATCCTATAAGAATAGTAATGATAATGAGGGAGTGATCTTTTTGGGGATGTTAAACTATTAAATTTTGAGACCTTAGCGGTACATGGCAATAGCTATTTTGAAGAGCATACGGGTGCTATAAGCTTTCCAATCTATCAATCAGCAACTTTTTCACATCCAGGGTTGGGGAAATCTACCGGTTATGATTATTCAAGGCTTCAAAATCCTACGCGGGAAGAATTAGAAAAAACAATAGCAAACCTTGAGCAGGCCCGGTACGGCTTTGCTTTTTCAAGCGGAATGGCAGCAATATCTGCGATATTATCCATGTACTCACCTGGGGATCATCTGATAGTTTCTGATGATAGTTATGGCGGCACATACAGGATATTTGAAGAAGTATACCGCAAGTATGGGATTGAATTTTCTTACGTAGATACAAGTTATCTTAGCCTAGTTGAAGAATTAATCAGACCCAATACGAAAGCCATTTTTATTGAAACGCCCACAAATCCGACTATGAAGATTAGTGATATTAAGGGCATTTCTGAGTTGGCTCAATCAAAAAAAATACATACTATAGTTGACAATACTTATCTGACGCCCTACTTTCAGAAGCCTCTTACTTTGGGGGCAGATATAGTTATTCACAGTGGAACAAAATACCTTGGCGGTCATAATGACACATTGGCAGGGTTTGTTGTGACTAATAGTGAAGTGGTTTGTGAGAGACTGCAATTCATACAAAAATCCGAAGGTGCAGTTTTATCTCCATTTGATAGTTGGCTTTTGCTTAGAGGAATAAAGACACTTGCAGTGAGAATGGATAGGCAGCAGCAAAATGCGTTCAAAATTGCACAGTGGCTTAAACAGTGTAAAGTGGTCAAAAAGGTTTATTATCCGGGACTTCCAGAGCATGAAGGCCACAGTCTGATTAAGCAGCAGGCAAGCGGATATGGAGCAATGATTGCATTTGAGGTGGACAGTGCAGAAAGGGTAGCTTCTATATTAGAGAATATCAAAATAATTTTGTTTGCAGAAAGCCTGGGCGGTGTCGAGAGCCTTATAACGTATCCAATGATACAGACCCATGCTTCCATACCTGAAGAAGTAAGAGAAAGGGTAGGAATTAATGATAGACTGCTAAGATTGTCTGTTGGCATCGAAAACGTAGAAGATTTAGTAAATGACCTAGAAAATGCATTCAATTATGTATAGTTTTGAGCATCAAAAGAATCAGTTTCTCTTATTTACGTAATAGTAAAGTAATTAAGAGAAACTGATTTTGTTGC
Source organism: Bacillota bacterium (assembly GCA_023439045.1). Taxonomy (GTDB): domain Bacteria; phylum Bacillota; class Clostridia; order Acetivibrionales; family DSM-1351; genus Ruminiclostridium. The sequence goes on from JAEXOY010000032.1 coordinate 91,344, forward strand.
TAACTGATTTTACTAGTTATTATATATAATACATAAGATTACTATTTAGTTTACTGCTATCAACCTTGTCTACTAAGGATTTTAATGTTAGGTCTTTTAATTCTTTTATAATAACGTTATCTAAATGCGTCCAGACGGAAGCCTTCAACACCTTTTCAATTTCGGGAGCTCTTTCATCGACTGAGCTATCCGTTTGTTCGAATAGACTTTGCTCAAGAGCATGCAAAATATCATAACAGCTCATATCTTCAGGTTTCCTTGCTAACTGGTACCCTCCTTGGGCACCCTTTATCGAAATAACTAGCTTGGCACGCTTAAGGAGCGAAAATACCTGCTCAAGATATATCTTTGAAATACCTAGTTTTTCAGATACACAATTAACAGTTATAAGTTCATCCGTATTTGCCGTCATTGCTATAAATATCATAGCTGACAATCCATATCTGCCTTTTGAAGAGATTCTCATAGGTTTCCTCCATTACATAGTAAATTGGTATGTTAATGTACTTATATTGTATATAAATGTCTGAAATAAGTCAATATATAATAACATATTAAATCGATATGAAATATATTATTTTCTATTGACAAGATAAGATATCAAGAATATAATTAAATCATAGTATACAAATCGGAATTATATTATTTTATAAGGGGGTCTTTTTATGGCAAGAATTTTTAAAAGTTTGACTGAGTTGATTGGAAACACTCCATTACTTGAGCTTACAAACTATAACACCAAAAATAGTCTCGACGCTAAAATTTTAGCTAAGCTGGAATACTTTAATCCACTGGGCAGTGTCAAGGATAGAATTGCATATGCAATGATAAAGGACGCAGAAGATAAAGGGTTAATAAATAAAGATACTGTTATCATAGAGCCTACAAGTGGTAATACTGGTATTGGTCTTGCATTCGTAGCAGCTGCTAAAGGCTATAAACTTATTATTACTTTGCCAGAAACCTTTAGTATTGAGAGAAGAAACCTGCTAAAGGCATTAGGAGCGGAACTGGTATTAACTCCAGGAGCAGAGGGAATGCCGGGTGCTATCAAAAAGGCAGAAGAGATAGCAGCTCAAACACCCAACTCATTTATACCACAGCAGTTTAAGAATCCAGCAAATCCAGAGATTCATAGAAAAACAACAGCAGAGGAAATTTGGAGAGACACTGATGGTAAGATTGATATCTTAGTTGGTGGAGTGGGTACTGGTGGAACTATTACAGGAGTGGGCGAGGCACTAAAGGCCAAGAATCCAAATGTTAAGGTTATTGCAGTAGAACCTTTTGACTCACCTGTATTATCAGGTGGAGTAAAAGGCCCACATAAAATTCAGGGAATAGGGCCTGGTTTTGTTCCTGACATATTCAATATTAATATTGTTGATGAGATCTTCAAGGTTAAAAACGAAGAAGCCTTTGAAACATCTAGGCAACTATCAAAACTTGAAGGCCTGTTAGTAGGTATATCATCTGGTGCAGCCGCCTTTGCTGCTACAGAGATTGCAAAAAGACCCGAAAACAAAGGAAAGACAGTAGTTGTTGTACTTCCAGATACTGGGGAACGCTATTTGTCAACGGCTCTTTTTCAGCAGGAATGATAATATTTTATGGAGTTTACCGCAGGCTTAACGAAAAATATAAGTTACTGTGCTTACCGAAGGAACATAAGTTATGGGGCTGTCGCACTAAAATAAGAAATATAGTGCGGGAGCCTCTTAATTCAAGACTAAAACAAATAATTCTCCACTGTGTATGCGCACTCTCCTGACAGACCTACTGTGTGTCTTTTTTTAACTTGTTTGCAGTAATACAAAAGTGAGGAGTCGACATCTGCCATTCCAGGGTAATCTCTGAATTTCATAGCATCCACAAGGAGGTCTGAAATCTCCTGCTGAGATACTGTTAACACTGTGTGGTCAGTACCTAAATAATCTGCTAGCCAGACAGCATACTCATCGTCGCTTTCAGGCTGAAAGGAGGTTGCAGTAAAATGCTTTTTATTACCTTCGTATTCAAAGGAATATGTACATAATTTCTCTCCGTTTTTTTTGTCGGCTTTAGCTGCAGCTGTTACAACCGATGAATCTAATCCTCCTGATAAAAAAGTACATAAAGGGACGTCCGAAACAAGTTGTCTCTCTATAGCATCAGTAAGGTAGAATTTTGTTTTTTCTATTATTTGTGCTTCACTATCTTCTAATTCATAAGCACAAAGCTTCCAATATGGTGATAACCTTAGCCCATTTCTATTGAAAATCCCATGGTGACCGGGCGAAATCTCGTATATGTTTTTGAAAATAGCATTGTTAGATGGGCGCATAGGCGATAAGTACAAGAGCTGCCAAATGCCTTCTTTTGACAATTCGGCTGAAACTCTAGGGTGAGCAAGTATTGCTTTTACTTCAGACGCAAATATCAGCGTACCATCTACCATGGTATAAAAGTAAGGCTTTACCCCCATTCTGTCACGAGAAAGATAAATACTTCTCGACGCCTCATCGTAAACGGCAAATGCATATATACCATTTAACTTCTCAGAGCAATTCATACCCCATATTATGTATGAATAAAGCACTACTTCAGTGTCGCAATGTGTTGAAAAGCTAACCCCTAGCTGTTCTAGCTCGCTTCTAAGTTCATTTGCATTATATATTTCTCCATTATAAACTATAGTATAGTTTTTACCTTCAAAGCGGGCTGTCATTGGTTGTAGTCCGTGCTCAACGTCTATAACTGCAAGTCTATTGTGTTGAAAGCATACATAGCTATCTCTATAAAAACCATGTTGATCTGGTCCTCTGTGTCCTAACCTTTTTCCCATATCCTCAACAATATTTTGAGGAAGGCTTATAGTGTCGTTGAAATTTGCTAAACCTAAAATTGAGCACATATTAATACCTCCAATTGAAATTATTAATGGGACAAATATTCCCACTTAAAAGGACAATAACATCTGTATTGGATGACGTCATTGTCCTGAACTTCATTTGTAGTATATGAAATATTGACAAGATATGTGCAAGTACCTATGCACTAAATATATAGGTTGATTGAAGCCGATTTAAATATTATAAATCCATAGCTCTATTTTCTATGCGAGCTTAATATCCACTCCCACTACGCCTATTATTTTGCCAGTTTTATCTCTAATAGCTGAAGAGACAGTGATACAAGGATTTCTTGTGATGGCAGATATATATATCTGGGATACAAAATCTTCACCAACAATGCTTTGCCTGAACCATTCTCTTACATTGGCATTTGCTATTCCAGCGTCTGGAATGGAACAGATAAAGCGTCCCTTTAAGTCATTTGTCCAAGCTGCCTCAATAAAACTATATTTCTCAATTATGTTTGATAGCACTTCACTATGTGCATTAGTGTCTCTTGATTCAATAATTTTTTGATTAGTGCATATTTCATTCTTTATGATTTTGAAACATTCATTTGCCATCTCCGATGCGTTGTTTCCTATACTTTCAAGATTATCTGCTTCGCTGGAGAATAGATCTGCAAGGTTTGAGGAGGCCTCGTTCAACCTTGAACCCATGGACGCGATTTGCTCCATTTTATTTTTTTGCTGGTGAACCGAAGTACGCACACCATCTACATGTTGGGCTGTTTTAAACATTACCTGCTCCACAGCCTCTATCTTTGACCCAACATTTTGAGCAATTTCTACTTCTTCTTTAGATATAGCACCAATTCTATTAATCATGGCACATACATCGTTAAAAGAGCCATCTATAATACCAAGGTTGGATTCTATATTTTTGGAAGCAGCATTAGCCTTTTGAACTCTCTGAGCATTTTCTCTAACAACTCCGTCAACACTGAATACTTCTTCTTGGATAGCATTAATTAGGGTATTAATGTTCTTAACTGAATTTGCAGTATCATCAGCAAGCTTGCGGATTTCATCTGCAACAACTGCAAAGCCTTTACCATGTTCCCCTGCACGAGCTGATTCTATTGTTGCATTGAGTGCTAACAATTGTGTTTGCCTTGATACATTACTTACTGTTTCAAGGATGTTAACAATTTCACCAGAAGTCAACTTGAGTTTTTCCATATAATGAAGAGTACGCTCTGAGGATTCATGTATACCTTCTACGGTATGTACGATTTGCATAATTTCATCAAGACTTATCTTCACAGATTGCTTTGAAATGCCACTTTTAATAAGCATTTCCTTGGTAATTAAATCAGCATTATTTAGCAGGTCCATTATTGACTTCACTTGAGCCAATACTTGAATTATTCCATTACTGACATCTTGTGTACTAGTAGCCATTTCTTGTGCTTCGTTATAAACATGGGTAGCAAAAACATTATTTTCGTCAAGCGTGACTGCAATATTTTCGGAGACTGATGAAATTTGACTTGAAGTAACTTGCACCTCAAAATTAAACCTCTTGAGGTCATCTTTTAGCTTACCGATTCTCTCGTTCTTTTTATCCATGGTTTTCTTCACAGACAATAAAAGAAAAACTGTGCAAAGAGTAATTATTATAAAGTTAATAGAGATATTTACTGCAGAATTTGCCGCCTTAAATACCATTAATACCGAAGAAATTAGAAAAATTATAAAGGAAGGAATAATTATATTCTTATTCATTTAAAGCTAACTCCTTTGCAAAGCAAAATAAAAAGAGGCGAGAACAAAGAATATTGTGTAGAAACACTTTTGTCCCCGCCAAAAATTTACAAGTTTTAGATATTAAACAGCAATTCGGCATACGTTGGGAATGGATAAATATCCTTTGGAATAATAGCTTCAAGTTTGTCACCATCTGCACGTAATGCTTCCATCGCTGGTACAACTAACCTATGGAATGCCTCTGCTTCCTTTAATAGCCCTGATTCAGAGCTAGCCTTTTCGATCGACTTCTTGAGAGCCTGTATGTTTGAAGCAAATGAGCTAAGAACAGGTGAAAGCTCTTTCAAAACGGAGGACTGAGCAGAAACCTCAACTGACATACCTGTTTCCTTAACAGCATTGATTGTATCTGATAGCTCCTTACTGTATTTAAATGCAGAAGGCATGATTTCAGTTTTTGCCATTGAAATCATAGTCAATGCTTCAATATTAATAACTTTAATATAGTTTTCAAGAAGTATTTCATATCTTGATTCAATTTCTGACTTGCTCAGTATGCCATGCTTAACAAATACTGCAACATTCTTATCTTTGATAAATGTTGGGATACACTCAACAGTTGACTTAAGGTTTGGAAGTCCTCTACTTTCAGCTTCAGCAACCCATTCCTCTGAGTAGTTATTGCCATTGAATATTATTTTCTTGTGGTCTCTAACTGTTTCAGCAAGTAAAGCACCAACAGCATTTGTAAAATCAGAAGCAGCTTCGAGCTTATCAGCAAACTTTTGCAAAATTTCTGCAACAATTGTGTTTAGCACAAAGTTACAACCAGCAATTGATGCTGATGAACCGAGCATTCTAAATTCAAACTTATTGCCGGTAAATGCAAATGGTGAAGTTCTGTTACGGTCTGTAGCATCCTTTGGAAGCTTAGGAAGACTTGCAACACCTGTTTCGAGGATTGAATTGTAGCTCTTGCCCTTAGCCTTACCATTTTCGAGCTGCATAAGTATATCAGTGAGCTGGTCACCAAGGAATACTGAAACGATAGCTGGTGGAGCTTCATTTGCACCTAGTCTGTGATCATTTCCAGCACTTGCAACTGAGAGACGGAGTAGGTCTGAGTAATCATCAACAGCTTTTATCACTGCACAGAGGAATACAAGGAACTGTATATTTTCGTGTGGTGTCTGGCCTGGCTCTAGGAGGTTCTGGCCATCATTTGTTGACATTGACCAGTTGTTGTGCTTGCCAGAACCATTTACTCCAGCAAATGGCTTTTCATGCAACAGGCAAGTGAGACCGTGTCTCTGAGCAACCTTCTTCATCATTTCCATAGTAATCTGGTTATGGTCGGTAGCAATGTTTGTAGTTGAGAAGATTGGTGCTAACTCATGCTGAGCTGGAGCAACTTCGTTATGCTTTGTTTTAGCCGAGATTCCTAGCTTCCATAGTTCTTCATCAAGGTCTTTCATGTAGTTAGCTACTCTTTCCTTGATATTACCAAAATAATGGTCTTCAAGTTCCTGTCCCTTTGGTGGTTTAGCTCCAAAAAGAGTTCTTCCAGCGAAAATTAGGTCTTTTCTCTTTGACCATAATTCTCTGTCTACAAGGAAGTATTCCTGCTCTGGTCCAACAGTTGTTGTTACTCTGGTTGCAGTAGTGTTCCCAAAAGCCTTCAATATTCTCAAAGCTTGTTTGTTCAGAGCTTCCATTGAACGGAGCAATGGAGTCTTTTTGTCGAGAATATCTCCGGTATAGGAGCAGAATGCTGTAGGAATATACAGGGTACCATCTTTAACAAAAGCTGGTGAAGTACAATCCCAAGCTGTGTAACCTCTTGCTTCAAAAGTTGCTCTCAAGCCACCTGATGGGAATGAAGATGCATCTGGCTCACCTTTAACAAGATCTTTGCCAGAAAACTCCATAATTACCTTACCATCAGCTGTTGGTGAGATAAAAGCGTCATGCTTCTCAGCTGTAATACCAGTCATTGGCTGGAACCAGTGAGTAAAGTGAGTTGCACCTTTTTCGAGAGCCCAATCCTTCATGGCACTTGCAACAACGTCTGCAACTGATTCGTCCAGTGCAGTTCCTTCATCGATTGTCTTCTTTAGTAGCTTGTAGGTTGCCTTTGGAAGACGCTCACGCATTTTTGAATCATTGAATACACTACTTCCGAAAATTTCTGTAATACTGTTTGACATTTTAAACCCCTCCTAAAATAAATTTGTTAAAAAATAAGTTTATTGTTTTTATTATTAAAAAAAGACATTCCACTCCTGTTAGAAAACATGGAATGAAACGCCTTTGTTTCACTAGTTCAAGGTATTCTATTACCTTTTTTGAACGAATATTTTTATGTATGCAAGCCCCTCACTTGGTTCGGTACGGTCGTATCCGACCTATGCGAAGCCTGTATTGCCATTTTTTCAATCGAAAATACCAAGTGTTCTAACCAAATTTTCTTCAGAAAAACTATGCCAATCCAATCTTCGCAAGCCCCTCACTTGGTTCGGTACGGTCGTAGCCGACCTTTGCGAAGCCTGTATTGCCAGTTTTTCAATCGAAAATTTGGTTATGGATCCAGTCTCGACATATCCCTTGGGAATAGAGCTGCTTCTCTTACGTTTTGCATGTTGAGAAGTCTCATCAAAAGTCTTTCAAGGCCAATACCCAATCCACCGTGAGGCGGCATGCCGTGCTTGTGTATCATCAAATATGACTTGAACTCTTCAGGCTCAAGACCCTTAGCTTTCATTTTTTCTACCTGCTCGTTATAATCGTGTACTCTTTGTCCGCCAGTTGTAATCTCAAGCCCTCTAAAGAATAAGTCGAAGCTTAGAGCGTAGTCAGGATCCTCTCTATCGTCCATCGCATAGAATGGTCTTTTAGAGGAAGGGAAGTGGGTAATGAAAACAAACTCGCTTCCATATTCCTTCTTAACATACTCGCTTATAGCCAGCTCTTCATCGGGTTCAAAATCGTAATAGTTCTTTATCTTCTTGCCCATACTTTTAAGCAGCTCTTTACCTTCTATAAAGGTTAAAGAAGGTATTTCCATAATTTCAGGAATGTCTACATTGAGCAGCTTAAGTTCTGGAACGTAATTAGCCTTTAACTCATCCATTACAGCTTTTAGCATTCCAGTCTCCATGGCCATAACATCGTACATGCTGTCTATGTACGCCATTTCAAAATCAAGTCCGATATATTCATTCAAATGTCTGGAAGTACTATGCTTTTCAGCTCTGTATACCGGTGCTATCTCAAAAACCCTGTCATATACTCCAACCATTGTTTGTTTGTAAAACTGAGGGCTTTGAGCAAGGTATGCCTTTTCACCAAAATAATCAAGCTTAAATATGTTTGCACCGCCTTCGGCGCCAGCTTTTACAATCTTGGGGGAGTGTATTTCAGTAAAGCCCATTTTTAACATATAGTTTCTAAAGCCAGAGACTATACCTTCCTGTAGCTTAAACACCGCACGTTGCTTGTGGTTTCTGAGGGCTACAGGCCTGTGCTCTAGATTCACATCTAATGAAATATTGAGCCCTTTTTTGTTGATTGCGAATGGCATAGCAGCAGCTGGGGAAGAGAGAACACATATGGATTTCAGATGTAACTCAAAACCGTTTTCAGCTCTATCATCTAATATAACTGAGCCAGTAACTCTTACACTGTCATTTTCCTGCAAATCACTTAGCTTGAAGTCGCATTTGTCAGTAGAATAAACACACTGTACAAGATGTCTGCCGGTACGCAATACTATAAAAGCGAAGGTACCCATGTCACGAATTCTATAAACGGAGCCATTTATTGTGACATCCTCGCTACAGTTAATGACTACTTCTGGGCTGAATAGTTGTGATGTGGATTGCTTTATAGATTTCATACATCAAATACCTCCTTTCATTTTGTCTAATTCTTCTCTTAAAATTTCCTGGATTACTTTAGGGTTACCGCTGCCCTTTAAGGCTCTTGAGCACTGCCCCATAAGGAAGCCAAACGCTTTCTCCTTACCTTCAAGGAATTCTGCCACTGCCTTTGTATTATCTGCAAGTATGTGCTTAACAGTCTCAACAACAGCACCTGTATCATTGATTACCTTATATCCATTTTCAGCTGCAATTACTTCAGGCTCCTTATTTGTTTCAAACATGTCTGCAAGAACTTTCTTGGCATTGTTTGAGGTAATCTCTTCATTAATAATCATTGCAACCAATTTGCCCAGAGAGTAACCATTAAAAGGTATCTGCTCAGGCAGCAATGAATTGTCATTTAATCTACGCAAAACCTCAACAATTATAAAGTTAGCACATGCTTTTGGACTTCCACATTGCTTTATTGCAGCTTCAAACAGGTCGGATAGCGTTACGCTACTTATTATCAAGTTTGCATCTGCAGTGCTTAGGCCATATTCAGCAGTATATCTCTCAAATCTTTTGTCAGGAAGCTCTGGGAGAGAAGCTCTAATCTTCTCTATTTCATCTCTGGTGAATACTACAGGGACAATATCAGGCTCTGGGAAATATCTGTAGTCATGAGCATCTTCCTTACTTCTCAAGGATTTGCTCTCGCCCTTATTATCATCCCATCGTCTAGTCTCCTGTGTGATTTTAATACCCGAATCTAAAAGCTCGCTTTGCCTTATAATCTCACTATCAATTGCTCTTACTATGGAACGTGTAGAATTCAAGTTTTTCATCTCAGTTCTTGTTCCAAGCTCATCAGTTCCAAAAGGCCTGATGGAAACATTTACATCGGCTCTCAAAGAGCCTTCTTCCATCCTGCAGTCTGAAACACCTGCATATACCAGCATAAGGCGAACCTTTTCAAAAAACTCCCTTGCTTCTTCCGAAGAACTGATGTCGGGCTTTGTTACTATTTCAATAAGGGGAACACCACAACGGTTATAGTCAGCTAAGCTATACTTGTCGTAGCTATCATGAGTTAGCTTGCCAGCGTCCTCTTCAAGATGAATTCTCTCAATCCTTATAAATTTCTCAGTTCCATCAGCAGTAGTAATAGATAATCCGCCGTCCTTGCAAAAGGGAAGGTCAAATTGCGATATTTGATAAGCTTTTGGAAGATCAGGGTAAAAATAATTCTTTCTGTCCAACTTTGAGAATTCGCTTATCTCACAGTTTAATGCTAATCCTGCTTTCACAGTATATTCAACAGCCTTTTTATTAAGAACAGGAAGAGTACCTGGCATTCCCGTACAAACTGGGCAGCATCTAGTATTTGGTTCTCCACCAAAACTTACAGGGCAATCACAAAACACCTTTGATTGTGTGGAGAGTTCACAATGTATTTCTAATCCGATTGTTGGAATATATTTCATAACAGTTCTCCTTTCTCTTAAAGCTCAGCTACTCTGAAGCTGTTGGCAAAGTCCGCTTCAAAGGCTGCAGCTGCACAGAGAATTTGTTTTTCTCCCAATAATTTGCCAGTAAAAGACAATCCTATAGGGAGACCATTTTTATCATAGCCGCATGGTACAGATATAGATGGAAGACCTGCTATGTTAGCGGCTGCTGTATATATATCTGCAAGGTACATTGTCAGAGGATTATCTGTATTCTGACCAAGCTTATATGCTGTTTCTGGTGTGGTAGGGTGAAGTACTACATCGTATTTTGTAAAGGCATCTGCAAAGCCTTGGCTAATCATAGTTCTTAGCTTTAAAGCCTTTTTGTAATAAGCATCGTAATAACCAGAAGCCAGTGCGTACGTACCAAGCAATATTCTTCTCTTGACTTCTCTTCCAAAGCCTTCAGCTCTAGTCTTACCAATAAGCTCAGCATAGGATTTGCATTTGTCTGCTCTAAAGCCGTACTTTACTCCGTCATATCGAGATAGGTTGGAACTAGCTTCGGCAGAAGACATCAGATAGTATGCAGGAACTGTATATGTGAGGCTAGGCATTGAAAAAATCTCAATTGATGCACCCAGCTTTTCAAGAGTCTGTATGGAAGCTTCTATAGAAGCTCTAACTTCTTCGTTAAGTCCGTCTGCCAAGTATTCTTTTGGTATACCGATTTTTAAGCCCTTAATATCTGTGTTTAAGCTGCTACTATAGGAGGTCTCACTTTTGTAATCTAGTGAAGTGCCATCCTTGGCATCTTTACCACAAATACTATCCAATATAATAGCACAGTCCTCAACTGATTTTGCTATAGGGCCAATTTGATCAAGTGAGGAAGCAAACGCTACTAGGCCATAACGGGATACCAGGCCGTATGTAGGTTTGATACCAACTACTCCACAAAATGCAGCAGGTTGTCTTATAGAACCACCTGTGTCCGAACCAAGAGCACCAAGTGCAAGTGAGGCCGAAACAGAAGCAGCTGAGCCACCAGAAGAGCCTCCAGGTACTCTGTCAAGAGCGAATGGATTGGAGGTCTTTTTGAAAGCAGAGTTTTCTGTGGAACTGCCCATTGCAAATTCATCGAGGTTGGTCTTGCCTATAATAACAGCATTATCTGCTAATAATTTCTTTGCTGCTGTAGCAGTGTAGGGAGGTATGAAATTCTCCAACATCTTTGAAGCACAGGTTGTTGGTACACCCTCTACACAAATATTATCCTTTATGCTCAGTGGAATGCCGCACAATAATGATGCTCTACCACTATCAATTGCCTGCTGCGCTTTTCTTGCCTGTTCTATAGCTAATTCCTCGCAGACCGTTATAAATGCATTAGTCTTATCATCTATTTTTTTGATTCTATCCAAATATATATTGGTAAGCTCAACAGCACTTAACTCTTTACTATCTAATAGATGCCTGGCTTTTTTAATACTGAGTTTTTTGATATCCATACAGTGAGGCCTCCTTATTCAATCATCTTAGGTATTGAGTAGCAATTCTCCATAGCATACTTTGAGTTTGCGGTAATCTTTTCTGCCTCAAAAGGAATGCCAGCATTGTCTTCTCTAAGATTATTTGTCATACTCAGGACGTGCTCGGTTGCGTTTATATCATCAGTATCAATATCCTTAATGGTATCCATCAAACCTATAATATCCAACATATCTGCTTCAAGAGACTCAAGCTCATCATTATTCAATGATAGCTTAGCCAGATCTGCTATATATTTAATGTAGCTATTTGTTTCTGCCATATATAATACCTCCAAGTTTTACTATAATAATTATTGCCATTTAGGTACAAAAAGATATAATATATCTATTGAACTTCTAAAAAATAAAAATAAACCAAAAATAAAAAAGCTGTACCAAGGGTAGTGGAAACTATCCATGGACACAGCGCCTTTGCTGTAAAACTATGTAATTTACAACAATTATAATATAGCTCTTGCAAAAAATCAATACTTTTTCCAAAAAAAAGTGATACTGGTTTTAAGGGCAGTTCTTAACAGTATTATAAGGTAGTTAAGGGTTTAAAACATTTTAGGGGTGAAGAATGTAAAAATAAAAAATGCAGGATTTGATTTGAAAAATTGCAAAAAAAGTATTGACGGATTGATATGATACTAGTAAAATATGACTTAAGCTAAATCATGTATTTTCATATTTACAATTATACATTGGTAAGAGCTATACTTTTTTCTACTAAAAAGACAATCAAATATAAAGGAACAATGGCGTTCTCAGCTACCTAAGAATTTGGGTGGGTTGAGTACGCTTTTTTTTATTTGATATTGACAGTAATTACTATATTTTAATTTACTTGTAAAGGATGTGTTAATTTATGTTAAAGGAAGGTCAGGTTAGAATACCCTCAGGTTGCGCTATTTCCGGAATCTTCAGTAGAAGTGGCAAACGCATTTCAGGGAGCGATATTATAAAATCAATAGCTGTTATGCATGACCGTTCCAATGGTTTGGGTGGTGGCTTTGCTGGATATGGAATTTATCCTGAATATAAGAATCATTACGCATTCCATGTATTCTTTAATTCAAATGAAGCAAGGGAGGCTACCGAAAGATTTATCAACAAGCATTTCGACGTGATAAACCTCAGTAGAATTCCTACTAGGAAGCACCCTAGAATTACTGATGCGCCAATGATTTGGAGATATTTTGTTTCTCCTCTTCACGGGAAACTTGATGAGAGCCAATTGGACGAGAAGGAGTATGTTGCTCGTTGCGTAATCAAGATAAACACTAAATACGATGGTGCTTATGTATTTTCAAGCGGTAAGAATATGGGAGTTTTCAAGGCCGTTGGGTTCCCAGAGGATGTTGGAGAATTCTATAAATTAGAGGATTATTCTGGCTACTGCTGGACTGCTCACGGAAGGTATCCAACCAATACACCCGGTTGGTGGGGTGGGGCGCATCCATTTTCATTGCTTGACTACACAATAGTACATAATGGAGAAATATCTTCATATGATGCAAATAGACGTTTTATGGAGATGTTTGGCTACAAGTGCTCACTATTAACAGATACAGAAGTAATTACATATATATTTGATTACTTAAATAGGCGTCAAGGTATTTCACTTGAAGATTGTGCATCAATCATAGCTGCACCCTTCTGGAGTGAGATTGATAAGATGCCGGACAACCTAAAAGAAAAGTTTACCGCAATAAGAAACGTATATTCAAGTCTTTTGATAACTGGTCCATTCTCAATTATACTAGGTTATGATGGAGGAATGATGGCTCTAAACGACAGATTGAAGCTTCGTTCAATGGTTGCAGCGGAAAAGGACGATTTGGTATTGGTAGCTAGTGAAGAGAGTGCCATCAGAGTAATATGTCCAGAAGTGGACAGGGTTTGGAGCCCTAAGGGTGGAGAAGCTGTAATCGCAACATTATCAGGGGGTGAAGTATAATGGGTATAAACTTATTCTCTCCTCAATATGAGGTAGTAAGAGATGCAAAGAAGTGCATCAAGTGCAAGGTTTGTGCTCGACAGTGCGCAAATGAGGTGCATAGCTATGACGAAGAATTGGATATGATGGTTTGTGACGATATTAATTGTGTTAACTGCCATAGATGTACATCACTTTGCCCAACTCGTGCACTGCGAATTCAGAAATATAGTAATGAGTTTAAAGAAAATGCAAACTGGACTGCCCAGCAAATCACTGAAATACAAAAACAGGCTTCATCAGGTGGTGTTTTACTCTCAGCAATGGGAAATCCACAACCCTATCCGATTTATTGGGATAGGCTGCTAATAAATGCGAGTCAGGTTACCAATCCTTCCATTGACCCATTGAGAGAACCAATGGAAACCAGAGTTCAGCTGGGTGCCAAGCCTGAAAAGCTAGAGTTTGATAAGGATGGAATGCTAACTACCAAGCTTTCCCCACAACTAAAGCTCAATGTACCAATTATGTTTTCAGCAATGTCCTATGGTTCTATCAGCAGAAATGCTCATGAATCATTAGCAAGGGCGGCTCAGGAACTTGGTACATATTATAACACTGGTGAAGGTGGACTTCACGAAGATTTCTATGAATATGGAGCTAACACAATAGTACAGGTTGCTTCGGGCAGATTTGGTGTTCATCCTGGGTATCTTAGTGCTGGTGCTGCCATAGAAATAAAAATGGGGCAGGGTGCTAAACCAGGAATAGGTGGACACTTACCCGGTGAAAAGGTCGGAGAGGACGTTTCAAAGACAAGAATGATTCCTGTAGGCAGCGACGCTATCTCTCCTGCTCCTCACCATGATATATACTCAATTGAAGATTTGAGACAGCTGGTATTCTCACTCAAAGAAGCTACAGCTTATACGAAGCCTGTCATTGTTAAGATAGCTGCAGTACATAATGTTGCTGCTATTGCCTCAGGCATTGCACGTTCCGGTGCTGATATAATCGCTATCGATGGTTATAGAGGCGGAACAGGTGCTGCCCCTACAAGAATTAGAGATAATGTGGGAATTCCAATAGAGATGGCACTTGCTTCTGTTGACCAGAGACTAAGAGATGAAGGCATTAGAAACAAGGTTTCACTGGTTGTAGCAGGTAGTGTCAGAAACAGCGGAGATATTGTAAAGGCGATCGCATTAGGTGCTGATGCTGTTTATATCGGAACCTCAGCATTAATAGCGCTAGGTTGTCATGTTTGCAGAAGCTGTCACTCAGGAAAATGCAACTGGGGTATTGCAACTCAGAGAAAAGATCTTGTCAAGAGGCTTAACCCTGACATTGGATACAAGAGACTGGTAAATCTCATTCACGCATGGGATCACGAAATCAAGGAAATGCTCGGTGGAATGGGTATCAATGCTATAGAGAGCTTAAAGGGCAACCGTTTGATGCTCAGAGGAATTGGACTCAATGAAAAAGAGCTTGAAATACTTGGTGTCATGCATGCTGGAGAATAATAGATTATTAGTTTAGAAAGGGGTTGTCATTATGAAGAGAATTTATGTTAATGAAGATAGATGCTTGGGTTGCCATCTTTGTGAATACTATTGTGCCTTCTCCCACAGCGGGAAGAAGGATATGGTAAAGGCCTTTTCGGGTGAGACTAAGCCACTGCCAAGAATAACAATAGAAGAAGGTGACGATAATATTTGCTTTGCGGTATCCTGCAGACATTGTGAAACACCACTGTGTGTTAAGTCCTGTATTACTGGAGCAATGCAGATGGGGGAAGACGGAAGGGTTTTTGTGGATGAGTCAAGATGTGTTGGTTGCTACACTTGCATTTTGGTATGTCCCTTTGGATCAGTACTTCCTGGTGATGAAAAGGCAATTAAGAAATGTGACCTATGCATAGAAAGTGGAAAACCTGCATGTGCAGAAAATTGTCCAAATCTTGCAATAGTATATGAGGAGAGGTGATAAAAATGGCTAAATACGTGATAATAGGCAACTCAGCAGCTGCTGTTGGATGTGTTAGTGGCATACGCAGTGTTGATAAGGAAGGCTCAATAACAATAATCTCTGATGAGCCACATTTTACTTATTCCCGTCCTCTCATTTCATACTGGCTCAAGGGAAAAGTGACAGACGACAAAATGTATTACAGAGACAGTAATTTTTATGAAGTAAACAACTGCAGTACTATACTAGGGAAAAAAGTTATTAAAATTGATGCTGAGAAAAAGAAGATAATACTTGAAGATAATAGTGAAGTTGCATATGACAAGCTATTGGTTGCAACGGGGTCAGCACCGTTTGTTCCTCCAGTAGAGGGTCTTGCAGATGCCAAAAATGCTTTTACTTTCCTCACTTGGGACAGTGCCAAGGCCGTTAAGGAGGTAGTTAAAAAGGATTCAAAGGTAGTAATAATGGGTGCAGGACTCATAGGCTTAAAGGCTGCCGAAGGGTTGCATGAGGTTTGCGAAGACATTACAGTAGTTGACTTAGCGGATAGAATTCTTCCAAGTATTCTGGACAATAAAGGAGCAGCCTTTGTTCAAAAGCATATTGAGAAGGAAGGCATCAAGTTTATGCTCAATGATGCTGCTTCCTCAGTAAAGGACGGGGTTGTTTATTTAAAGTCAGGAAGTGAGCTGCCATATGATGTTTTGATAGTAGCGGTTGGTGTTAGACCTAATACAAATCTTGTCAAAGATGCAGGTGGTAACGTAAACAGAGGCATTGTTACCGATAACAAGCAAGAAACCTCCATCAAGGATGTTTATTCTGCAGGAGACTGTACCGAGAGCTATGATATCTGCACTAGTCAAAACAAGATCCTTGCACTTCTTCCGAATGCATATATGCAAGGTGAGATAGCCGGAATAAATATGGCCGGCGGTGACAAGGTATTTGACACAGCAATGCCTATGAATGCAATTGGGTTCTTTGGTTTGCACATGATTACAGCAGGTGCAATGGAGGGTGAATGCCTTGAGTCGATTGATGAAAACAACTATAAAAAGATGGTATTCAGCGATGGGCTACTCAAGGGCTACATACTTATTGGAGAGATTAGCAGAGCAGGTATATATACATCAATTATCAGAGAAAAGACTCCTCTTTGTGAAATAAACAGCGACCTACTGAAGACGAGTCCACAGCTTCTGGTATTTGACAAAGCGGTGAGAAGGAAGAAGCTGGCAGGTGCCAAATAACCATTTGATATGAGGGTGGGGTAGTACCGCATTCGGCGGGAACCCCCTCATTGATTAGTTTATTCAGAAAGGGATGATATAGATGAAAATATCAGTTGGAAACACTTATTATTCTGAGATTAATGAGCAAATCAGAAACTCATCGGACTCGGAAATAATTCTTGATGAAGTATATGGTCAACGATATATAGGGTGCGGCATTAAAGGAAAGCAGATAACTATAAACGGGACACCCGGAAATGCTCTGGCGGCTTATATGGATGGAGCTGAGATTGTAGTTAACGGCAATGCACAAGACGCTACAGGCGATACAATGAATGATGGTAAGATAGTTGTATACGGCAACTGTGGTGATACAACTGGTTATGGTATGCGCGGCGGTAAAATTTTTGTAAAAGGTAATGCTGGTTATAGAGTCGGCATTCACATGAAGGAGTATAAAGCCCAAAAACCTCTTATCATAATAGGAGGAAAGACTGGAGATTTTCTTGGAGAATACCAAGCAGGTGGAATTCTTATAGTTCTTGGAATAGGTGCGGAGGGAATTCCTGTAGGAAGCTTCTGTGGAACAGGAATGCATGGGGGTGTTATATATTTAAGAAGTGAGCAGGTTCCTTCTGATCTTCCATCGCAGGTTATGTCCACAAATGCTACAGAGGAGGATAAGGCTCAGATTGAAGCCTATGTACAAGAGTTTTGCTCGTATTTTGGATATGATAAGGATGAAATATTAAAATCAAATTTTATTAAGCTTACAGCAAATACCAAAAATCCTTATAAGCAATTGTATACACACAACTAATTTACATGTATAATTATTCCTGTATAACAAAATAACAATAATAATACCCATAAGATTGGGTATTATTTGCGTATTAAAAGATTTAATAATTGGGGGTGGGGCAATGTCTTGCTCAAATAATGATATTCTTAAGTTTATTGAGCTGAATGATGTTAAATTTATCAGATTGCAATTCACAGACATTTTTGGTCGTATGAAAAATATTGCAATCAATTCAAAGCAGCTTGAAAGGGCTCTTGAGGAAGGAATAATTTTCGATGCGTCAGCTATAGCAGGTTTTTCAGAAATAGAACAATCTGATATGCTGTTGCTTCCTGATCCAAATACTCTATCCATCATTCCATGGAGACCACAACACGGTAAAGTTGCCAGACTTATTTGTGATATAAAGAACTATGATGGCTCACAGTTTTCGGGAGATCCCAGATACATACTCAAAAAGTCTGCAGAAAAGGCTACAAAATTAGGATATACATTTAATATTGGTCCTGAATGTGAGTTCTTCCTCTTTCATACCGATTCCGAGGGAAGGCCTACTACAAAGACTCATGATTCTGCTGGATACTTTGACCTTGCACCAATGGACATGGGTGAGAACTGTAGAAGAGAAATTTGCATGGTGTTAGAAGATATGGGCTTTGAAATAGAAGCTTCTCATCATGAAAACGCTGCAGGACAGCATGAAATAGACTTTAGGTATAATGATGTTCTTTCAGCAGCCGATAAAATAATGACATTTAAAACTGTAGTTAAGATAGTTGCGCAGAGAAACGGTCTGCATGCAACCTTTATGCCAAAACCAATTGTAGATACTTATGGATCTGGCATGCATATCAATATGTCAATTTCTCAAGATGGTAAGAACTTGTTTGCAAATGAAAACGACAACAGAGATATTTCAGATGTTGCAAAAATGTTTGCAGCAGGTATTCTTAAACATATTAAGGGAATAACAGCAGTATCCAATCCTCTGATTAATTCTTACAAGAGATTCGTTCCAGGATTTGAAGCGCCTGTTCACATTGCTTGGTCCCATATGAATAGGAGTCCTCTTCTGAGAATTCCTGCACCAAAGGGTGATGCATCAAGGATAGAGCTGAGAAGTCCTGACCCCTCCTGCAATCCATACCTTACATTAGCCTTACTGCTAGAAGCGGGACTCGATGGATTAAACAACAAATTGCAAATTTCCGATCCTATCGATTTTAATACCTATAATCTTACGCCTGAGCAGGAAAAGAAATATGGTATTGAAAGGCTACCATCAAATCTGTACCTTGCACTTGAAGAGATGAAAAAAGACTCTTACGTTAAAGAGGTGCTTGGTCAACACATTTATGAAAAGTATATTCAAGCCAAGGAGAATGAATGGATAGCATATAACAACTCTGTACATTCATGGGAGATTGATAATTATCTTTCTGCATATTAATAGATTATAATCATTAAATTCCCTGTACAGGTGGAGGTGATTGCCAGTGGGTTCAGGGGGAGTGCTTATTGTATGCAGCAAAGTGGAATTAGTCAAGGAATTACGTACCCTTATGACCCAGCAAGGGTATTCGCCTGTTGAATATTCTTTATCAGCCGATGCTGCCAGAAGAAAAATAGATATTTTTGAACCAGACATTATATTAGTAAATGCTCCTTTACAAGATGAATTAGGAATTGACTTTGTCCTTGATATTTCAGACAAGACCGATGCTGGTATTGTTATGCTGGCAAAGCATGATTATCTTGAAGAAATGCAGTTTAAACTTGAAAAGGTGGGTGCGCTAATTCTTCCAAAACCAATAAATCGAATGACGTTGCTACAGACTGCAAGGTTTGCAGCGCAAGCCAGAAAATCCTTACGTGGACTTAAGATGCAAAGGGACGACCTGGAGAAAAAGATACAGGACAGGAAGATCGTTGAGAAGGCAAAATGGTTGCTTGTAGAAAGAATGAATATGACTGAGCCGCAGGCTCACAGGTACATACAAAAGAGAGCTATGGACAATCGTGAGTCTCAATTAAAGGTTGCGGAAGAAATATTAGAAACTTTTGTATAATTTTAAAAAAAGTGTTGCACAAACCATTGTTTGGTGATATACTAATAATAAGTTAATAAATTCAGCAACGAAGCTGCTAAGAATCATTTTGATTTTTATGCAGCTTTATTTATTTGAATTTATAATATTGTCTATACGTATAGCTGTTTTAAAATTTAATATTTTGATCACAATGGCGTGTTTTAAGATTTTCCATAACCTTAAAACGCGCCTTTGCTTTTTAACAAAAAAATGATTTATTTTATTTTGATTAGGAGGGGTTTTTATGGAAATAAACTACGGGGATAGCTCTTTTGTACTTATATCAACTGCATTGGTATTTATTATGACACCAGGGCTTGCACTATTTTACGGTGGTATGGTTAAAAGAAAGAATGTCTTAAGCACAATAATGGCTTCATTCTTTATATGTGGCTTAGCATCAATTATGTGGGTAGCAATAGGATATTCATTATCCTTTGGTAAGGACATAGCTGGTATAGTTGGTAACTTCCAGTGGGCGTTCTTAAATGGTGTTGGTGGAGCACCAAATCCAGATTATGCAGGGACTATACCGCATACCTTATTTGCAGCATTTCAGATGATGTTTGCAATAATAACACCAGCACTAATTACCGGTTCTTTAGTTGAAAGAATGAGATTCTCATCACTAGTAATTTTCATAGCGCTATGGTCACTAATAGTATATTATCCATTAGCTCATATGATGTGGGGAACCGATGGCTGGTTAAGATCTCTAGGAGCAGTTGACTTTGCAGGTGGTAATGTCGTTCATATCAGCTCCGGTGTATCGGGATTGGTAGCAGCTTTAATACTAGGAAAGAGAAAAGGCTATGGGGTAACGTCTTCTCAGCCTCACAACATTCCATTAGTATTTCTTGGTGCAGCACTTCTTTGGTTTGGATGGTTCGGATTCAATGCTGGAAGCGCATTGGGTAGCGGAGAGCTTGCAGTACATGCATTCTTAACAACTAACACTTCTGCTGCAGCAGCACTTCTGTCATGGATGGTGGTTGAAAGAATTACACGTGGAAAGCCAACAATGCTTGGTGCAGCAACAGGTGCAGTAGTTGGTCTGGTTGCGATAACTCCTGCAGCAGGCTTTGTTCCAATATGGTCAGCTATTATAATTGGAGCAGTAGTAAGTCCACTTTGTTACTTTGCAATGAGCGTAATTAAGGCTAAGTTTGGATATGATGATGCATTAGACGCATTTGGTTGTCATGGTATTGGTGGTATATGGGGCGGAATTGCAACAGGTTTATTTGCACAGAACAAAATAAACTCTGTAGCACAGTGGGATGGTTTGATATATGCTGGTGAAACAAGATTAATCGTTGCTCAGCTAATTAGTATCGGTGTTACCATAGCACTTGCAGCAATAGGAACAGCAGCTATAATGTTCGCACTAAAAGCAATTATGAATATCAGAGTTGCTTCTAGAGAAGAGGCAGAAGGCCTTGATATATCACAGCATGGTGAATCTGCTTATCCATCATTCTCAGGAATGGATTAATATGTAAACACCTACAGAAAGGATGATTATTATGAAGAAAATAGAGGCAATTATTCGTCCAGGTAAGTTGGAAGAATTAAAGGAAGCACTACTTGCCATAGGTCTTGACGGTATAACAATTAATCAGGTAATGGGTGCCGGTAAGCAGATGGGATGGAAAGAATTTTATAGAGGTAGCGAAATTTCATTAAACGTTCTTCCAAAAGTTAAGATAGAATTGGTTGTCACCGATGACAAGGTGGAATCAACTATTGATACCATCATCAAAAACGCACAAACTGGTGAGGTTGGGGATGGAAAGATATTTGTGTATGATGTTGCGGACGTTATCCGCATAAGGACCAAAGAGAGAGGCGAAAAGGCCATAAATTAAGAATATAGGAATTTATAAGTTTTAGAGTAAAATAAGAACTGAACGGATTTGTGAAGTATATTTTCTTAATAGAATATGGGATTTATCAAAAAGAACTATATTATAGTTATGAATTAAGTAGTAACTAAATATAGTTCTTTTAAATTAAATAAAAAAAGATAAAACAAGCAATTTTAGACAATAAATAGTAATAAAGTATTATTCTCCAAGTGAATACTATGTAGTAGAATAATAATGGAGGGGGGGCTAAATTATGTTTCTCAGAACAATAAAGGAAGTTAAAACATTTTTGGAAAGTAATACTTTCGGACATTCTGATGTGTGTATGATACTTGTTGGAGAGGCATCCTATGATTGCATCTCTGAGATTATAGAATATTGCAATCAGAAAACTATAAAAGTGTTTGGTGGAGTTTTTGCAGAACTTCTGGTCGGAGGTAAAGCTCGAAGCGATGGCTTTATTGTAAATATTTTCAATGCAGCATGCTGCTCGAGAGTATTGCCCTTAACTTTCAGAATAAACGCAAGCTTACAGCCGGACAAGCAGTATACGGCAATAGTACTTGCAGATGGCCTTTCCGAATATCTCAAAGACCTTACGGATATAGTGTTCGACAAATTTGGAAGCAGTGTCAAATATATAGGTGGAGGAGCATGCTTCTTTAATTTTGAAAGAAACCCTTGTATATTTGATAATTCTGGTATATATAAGGACGCTCTGTATGTTTGTGTTATTGAAAAAGAAACGCTTGTAGCTGTTGAGCATGGATGGAAAAAATTACAGGGGCCTTTGAGTGTCACAAGTTCAAATGGAAATGAATTAATAGAGATAAATTACTATAATGCATTCGAAGTATACCGTGATATTATAAGGGACGAATCGGATATTACTATTTCAAGAGAGGACTTTTTCACATATGCAAAGGACTATCCGTTTGGAATAATTCAAGAGGGCAGCAATGAGCTTATTATTAGGGATCCAATCAAGCTTAATGAAATGGACTCCATTATTTGTGTTGCTGACATACCACAAAAATGTGAGCTGTATATTATGGGCGGTAATGCGGAGTCCCTACTCAAGTCGTCTCAGAAGCTAGCAGAGTATTGCTCACATAACGCTTCTAAAAATGATAAGATATTTGTATTTGATTGCATTTCGCGGGCAATGTTCTTAGAGAATAGATTTAACACTGAAATTGCTAATATTCAAGCAGCTTTGCCTATATTTCTAGAGGGGGCGCTTTCATTAAGTGAATTCGCTTCGGGTAAGAATGGTGAACTGCTAATACATAATAAATCCACTATTATAGGGGTGCTCAAATAATAGCACTCAAATAATAGGTGAGATATCAAAAAAATGAAGAAAGAAATAAATATAGCTTAAATTAAAGAGGGTAATTTCAAAATGTTTTATTTTGAGATTTCCCTTTTTAACTTTGAGTATATCCAGATTCACCCGAAGAAAAATAATAGCATACTAATTCAGATTTTCAACAGGGTAAAGCAAAAAGTATCTCATAAGTATAGTTAGTGCGAACTCTTTCAGACTTTCAATTAGAGTAAGGCAAAAAGCAAATCATAGGTAAAATTAGTGCTCTCTTTTTTAAATTTACAATTAGAGTAAAGCAAAGAGCACCTCTCTTAGTACCTTGCATGCTACTGCTGTAGAAACGCCACTAATATCATAGTGCGGTGACAACTCAACGATGTCTGCTCCAATAATATTTAAAGAAGATATTGCTTTGAGCGCATTTATCAGCTCTTTAAAGCTGACACCACCAGCTTCCGGTGTTCCTGTTCCCGGGAATACAGATGGGTCCAGCACATCAAGGTCTATTGTGAGATAAACGGGGCTTTGCCCAATGTCTGATATTGCACCGTTCAGGTCGTCGAAATTATGAAGGCACATATTTGTGTGGCCATCACGTGACCAATAGAACTCTTCTCTTGTACCGCTTCTTATTCCAAACTGCCAGATAAGTCCGTCACCTAGCATATCCCATGCTCGTCTAATTACGGTAGAATGTGATAAATCTTCACCCAGGTAATCTTCTCTCAAATCTGTATGTGCATCAAAATGGATAATATGCAAATCGGGGTATTGTTTAATTGCTTGTTCAATCACTGGCAATGAAACCAGATGTTCTCCACCAATCATTACGGGCTTTTTACCCGATGAAAAAATATATTGTGCAGTTTCAGAAATCATGTTTAATGCTTTAGCTGGTGCTCCAAACGGTAAATCCAAATCTCCGTAATCATGTATTCTATAATCAACAACATCTTTGTCGAAGTATGGACTGTATGTTTCCAAACCAATTGAATCTGTTCTCATAGCAGCAGGTGCAAATCTAGTACCGGGTCTAAAGGTAGTAGTGCCATCATATGGAGCGCCAAATATGACTGCTTGAGCATCTAGAAAGCTACTTTCACAACCTAAAAAGCAGTTGGGTAATGTGTTTTTTTGCATCAAATTATCTCCCATCCTTAATTAATTCATGAGTAATATTCTACCATTATTATATTAAAAAACAATATGGTGGGACATACTAAGTCAATGTTTATTAGGTTTTTTGGAGGTATTATGCTGAAATTGATGAAATACTTGAAACCTTTTATTGGTACTATAATGGTTGCAATTATACTAATCTTTATTCAAGCCATTACAGAACTGCTGTTGCCCAACTATATGTCTAGCATAGTTGATTTCGGTATTGTAAAAGGCGATACGGGATATATATACAGAATTGGTGGACTAATGATTTTAATTGCCTTTTTGGGAAGTGCTTGCTCAATATTTGCCGGATTTTTATCCGCAAGGGTATCTGCAGGCATTGCAATGAACCTGAGGAACGATATTTTCTCACAAATAGAAGGCTTTTCGCTGATTGACATTAATAAGTTTGGAACTGCATCGTTAATAACACGTACTACAAATGATGTATATCAGATACAGAATGTAGTGTTTATATCTCTCAGAATGATAGTGTCAGCACCTACCATTATGGTTGGCGGTATAATTCTGGCAACGCAAAAAAACAGCAATATGTCATGGATATTTGTAGCAGCAGTGCCCATTCTTATTATAGTTGTTGGTATTATATCAGCAAAAGGGTTTCCCTTGTTTAAGAGCGTTCAGGCAAAGTTAGACAAGCTTAATCTAATTATAAGAGAAAATATATCTGGAATAAGAGTAATACGAGCATTTGATAGAAAAGAGCTACAGAATAAAAAGTATGATAATGCAAATTTCGATCTGACTAATACCTCGTTAAGGGTTAATAGAATTCTTGCTTTACTGATGCCAGCATTGATGCTGATATTGAATCTGACCTCCGTAACAATTCTTTGGGTAGGCTCAAGGCGTATTGAAAAGGGGTTACTAATGGTAGGAGATATGATGGCTTTTATTCAATACTCTACCTTAATCCTGATTTCTTTTGTTATGCTTTCCATGATGTTTATTATTCTTCCGAGAGGATCTGCATCTGCTGCTAGAATAAACGAGGTATTTGAAACAAAGCTAGCTATTGAAGATACAAGCTATTTAAAAAATGCGGACGAGAGAAAAGGCTATCTTGAGTTTAGAAATGTAACGTACTCCTATCCTAATTCTCATGAACCGGCGATAGACAGCATTAGTTTTATTGCTGAACCAGGTCAGGTTACTGGGATTATTGGCAGCACAGGTTCTGGTAAGAGTACGTTGGTCAACATGATATTGCGATTTTATGAACCGACAAAAGGCCAGGTTTTTGTTGATGGAGTGGATATTCGAGAAATATCCCAGCAGCAGCTCCGTGAGAAGGTGGGCTATGTCCCGCAAAAAGCGGTTTTATTTTCAGGAACGATAGCTGAAAATATAAGGTATGGTAAAGAAACAGCAAGTGATGAAGAGATTGAGAAGGCGGCGGCAATTGCTCAGGCTAAGGACTTTATTGAGGAAAAGACGCATAGATATGAAGCCCATGTTGCACAGGGAGGCACTAACTTCTCAGGTGGACAGAAGCAAAGACTTTGTATTGCTAGAGCTTTAGTAAGACAACCTGAGATATATGTTTTTGATGATAGCTTTTCTGCGCTTGACGCAAAAACAGATGCAAAAGTGAGAGCTGCATTAAAGCAAGAAACCAAAAATTCAACTGTTATTATTGTTTCTCAAAAAGTGAGCAGCATAATGAATGCAGACAGAATTATTGTACTGGATAATGGCAGGGTTGCAGGAATGGGGAGGCACAAAGACTTAATTTTGAATTGCGAGGTTTATCAAGATATTGTTGCATCTCAATTCAAGAGGGAGGAAGCTCAATGAGAACAATAGCTCCTTCTACACAGAAGGCCAAAAATTTTAAGAAAACATTAAAGAGATTTATTTCATACTTCGGAATGTATAAAGGCAAGGTGTTTATAGTATTTATATTTGCTATTATAAGCACCATGTTTACAGTGCTTAGCCCCAAGGTGCTTGGAGCTGCTACTAACGTTATAGTAGAAGGTATTATGGGTAGGGCAACAGGTTTCCCGGGTGCGGCTATAGATTTTAGAAGGATTTCTCAGCTATTGATACTATTACTCTTCCTATATGTTCTATCATCTACCTTTTCGTATATACAGCAATATATAATGGTAGGAGTTACACAAGGTTTTGTTTTTAGGATGAGAACACAGGTAAATGATAAGCTTAATAAGCTTACACTTCGCTATTTTGATAACAACGCCATCGGAGATATTTTGAGCAGGGTGACAAATGATATTGATAATATTAGTTCAACACTGCAACAAAGTGTTACTCAGCTAATAACGTCAATAGTAACTATTACAAGCATTTTTATTATAATGCTCACTATCAACCCCATATTAACCCTTATTACACTTGCGATACTCCCTGTAAGCTTGCTGGTATCAGTTCCTACTGCAAAGTCTTCTCAAAAGTACTTTTCGGGGCAGCAAAAATCATTGGGCTCTTTAAATGGCTTTGTAGAAGAAATGTATAACGGACATGCTGTGGTAAAGGCTTTTGGGAGGGAAGATGAAAACCAGACTACTTTCAAAATTCTGAATAAAAAACTATACTTTAATGCCTGGAAGGCACAATTTATCTCCAGCATAATTATGCCGCTAATATCGTTCGTGGGTAACCTAGGCTATGTAGGAATATGCGTTACCGGAAGTATTATGGTTACTAATGGAAACCTCCGGATAGGGGACATTCAAGCATTTATACAGTATTCGAGACTATTCACTCAGCCTATTTCTCAAGTTGCGAATATTGTTAGTGTTATTCAAGCTACTATAGCTGCAGCAGAAAGGGTCTTTGAGTTGCTTGATGAAGAGGAGGAAACGGCAGAGGACAATAATCCAGTGAAGCTTCATGATGTTGAAGGAGAAATTGCTTTTAAAAATGTTGCATTTGCATATAGAGAAGGACAAAATATCATCAATAATCTAAATTTAGAGGTAAGTCCTCATCAGGTAGTTGCTATAGTAGGACCTACGGGTGCTGGAAAAACAACACTTATAAACCTTTTACTAAGATTTTACGACATAAATAAGGGTGGCATATATATTGATAAGGTCAATATTATGAATGTTAGGAGAGATGAGCATAGAAGCTTGTTTGGTATAGTTCTTCAGGATATTTGGTTGTTTAACGGAACTATTAGGGAGAATATTGCTTTTGGTAAAGAAGGGGCTACAGACGAGGAAATAGAACAAGCAGCAAAGGCTGCACATGCTCACTTTTTTATACATGCACTTCCCGATGGCTACAATACTGTAATTAATCAGGACGCCTCTAATATATCTCAAGGGCAAAAGCAGCTTATTACCATTGCGAGGGCAATTCTAAAGGATCCTGCATTTTTGATATTGGATGAAGCTACAAGTTCTGTGGATACCCGTACAGAGCTGCTTATACAAAGGGGTATGAAGGCATTAATGAAAGGAAGAACCAGCTTTGTAATAGCTCATAGATTGTCCACTATCAAAGACGCCGACATAATACTTGTAATGAACAAAGGTGATGTTGTTGAAAAGGGGTCACATGAAGAACTTCTTGAAAGAGGAGGATTTTATGCTGATTTATATAATAGCCAGTTTGCAAACGGTTGAATTTCTAGTATACTAGGTGATGTTCGATATAGTTTGTTCGGATATTAATACATTTTTATTGGAGACTAGGAATTAATGATTAGGCACATTTTTTTTGATTTAGACGGAACACTTGTTGATTCTTTGGCTACTTTTGTTAAAATAGGAAATGAACTTGCAGTTAGGTATGGGTATACTCCACTAGAAGATACTAAAGTTAGGGAACTGCTAAAGCTACCAATGAAAGATAGAATTAAGCAGCTAGGGGTACCATTATATAGGTTACCTAAAATTAGTTTGGAGATACTTTCAAAGTTTCACTCACACGCTTCCTGCCTGCTGCCTTTTGAAGGTATTAGGGAGCTTTTGCTTGGGCTAAAGAAAGAGGGCTATGTACTGACAATTATTTCTTCAAACTCTGTTCCCAATATAAAAGCTTTTTTAAAGGCTAATGATTTAGAGGTTTTTGAGGACATTTATTCCTCCAATAATTTATTCGGCAAGCATAAAACTATAAAATGGATTCTTAGCAAAAAGAATATAAATAAACAAGAAGTAATCTATGTTGGAGATGAACAGCGTGATATAGAAGCATGCAAACGCGTTGGAATAAAGGTTATAGCTGTTACATGGGGGTTTGATTCACTTGAATTGCTAAAGGAAGAGGGCCCCGATTATATAGCGAATAAGCCTGCTGATATAGAAAAGCTTCTTGTTGACTTAAGTTATTAGGAGTTACTGCTCTTGAAATAAATTATATTGGAATTTTAGCTCTTTAAATAAAACACACTGGAATTTTAGCTCTTGAAATAAATTAAATAGAAATTTTAGGGATTAGCTTTGCAATTTATATTATTCTTATAGTATTTTAATCCCTACATATTAGGATATTTGGAGGAAACAAAATGCTTTTGGCAGATGAATGGAAGGATTATGAACTTATTGAAACAGGGGACGGAGACAAACTTGAGAGATGGGGAAATATTATACTCAGAAGACCCGATCCTCAAATAATTTGGCCCGTTACAGATCAGAGAATTTGGCAGAAGGCTGACGCACATTATCACAGAAGCCAAAGCGGTGGAGGCCAGTGGGAATTCAAGAAAAAGCTTCCCAAAAGATGGACTATTCAGTTCAGGGAATTAACTTTCAATATAGAACCTACAGGCTTTAAGCATACTGGGCTGTTTCCAGAACAGGCTGTAAACTGGAGCTGGATGATGGACAAAATATCAGCAGCCAAAAGACCTATTAGAGTTCTAAACCTTTTTGCTTATACCGGTGGCGCAACAGTTGCATGCGCAGCTGCGGGTGCTGAGGTTTGCCATGTTGATGCTGCTAAGGGCATGGTCAACTGGGCAAAGGAGAATGTAGCTTCTTCTGGTTTGGCTGATAGACCCGTTAGATTTATAACTGACGATTGTATGAAATTTGTTCAGAGAGAGATTAGACGTGGTAAGAAATATGATGCTATTATAATGGACCCTCCTTCATATGGTAGAGGCCCAAACGGAGAGGTATGGAAGATTGAAGACTCTCTCTATGGCTTTATTGAACAGTGTATGGGAGTGTTGTCAGATAATCCTCTGTTCTTTCTTATAAATTCATACACAACAGGTTTTTCTCCTACCGTACTCAATAACATACTGTTACAGACCATTAATAAGTTGCACAAAGGAAAATGTAGCTGTGGAGAGGTTGGAATACCTGTATCAATGTCTGGAATGGTTTTACCATGCGGTATCTATGGACGTTGGGAAAAGTAGTGGGTGTATAGTATGGAGCAAATAAAAGTGCCTGTTATTTTTGAAGATAATCATATTATTGTAGTTGAAAAGCCTGTGAATATTCCTGTTCAGGCTGATAACACCAAGGATATTGATATGCTTACCTTGATTAAGCAGGATATTAAAGAACGTTATAATAAGCCCGGCGAGGTATATTTGGGATTGGTGCATAGGTTGGACAGGCCTGTTGGAGGGGTGATGGTTTTTGCCAGAACATCAAAGGCAGCATCAAGGCTCTCTGACCAGATTAGAACAAGATCATTTAAGAAGACTTATCTTGCGGTAGTGCATGGGAAGCCCACCAAGTCGGAAGGCTCACTGGTAGATTGGCTGCTAAAAGACAGCAGGACAAATATGGTTTCCGTTGTACCAAAATCAACACCCGATGCAAAGGAAGCAATTTTGGACTACAAGGTGCTTGATTCAAAAGAGGGGTTCAGTTTACTTGAGATTCAGCTTCATACGGGAAGGCCCCACCAGATACGAGTACAGTTGGCAAATATGGGGCATGTGCTTTATGGAGACCAGAGATACGGAGTAAAAGTAAACAAGCCTGGTCAACAGATTGCTCTTTGGGCTCATAAGGTAGCTTTTTTGCATCCAACTCAAAAGGACGAGAGAATTTATTTATGTAATACACCAGATTGGGAGCCATGGGGATTATTTCAGAAATAGTTTAATCTCTTTAAGTAAATGAGGCAATTATCACAAGGTAAATAGATTTGACACATATTTTCACAAGTGAAATAGATTTGGAAGTATGTTAATAACAAGGCAATTTATTTGGAAGTATATTCTTAAGAGAAAGATGAATTATATATTGTATTAATAAAAGCAAAATCCTAAGAATTTCAAAGGATTTTGCTTTTTTCTACTATTACTATACCACAAAATTGAACTTTTTTCAAGTATTGTAATGTGGTTAGAGGCGCGTATAATGAAGCTTGGAGGTGTTTTATGGCAGAAGATTTTTCACTTTCATTAATTAATAATCAGAAAAAAAGAGCTATGGACCAGATACTTGCCTGTAATTCTTTTACAGAAAAATTCGGATTAATGCTTTCCCAACAACAGGCAATTTGCTTGGTAGAAAGAAGGTTTGCAGCTTTGCAGGACAATGGGAGAATTGAATTGGGAGATGGAATACTTAAGCTGCTAATACAAAACTTTTGTGACTCTCCTTATATTTTTCAGGATAACTATGAGGAGACTCTCGTTGAGTTGCAAGATTCATTTTACTACTTTAAAAATGAGTGTGATGATCGCTTTTCTGATGAAGAGCTAATATCATTTATGAAAAAGTACTTTGACGGTGTATGCCAGGGGTCATTGGAGTATCTGAGTGAAACATCTTTGGAGGAGCTATGTAGGTATGCTCGCTATATTTATTGATATAAAGAATATAAGATATGAATTGATAAAAACAGTTTAAGAATTTAAAATAAATCCTTTAAATGAATGGTAAAAGTTGGCATCTACAAGGGGGGATTACATGGTGGAGGAAAATTTTTTAGCAGTTGTGGCCGACGCTGTTGAACAGGGCTTACTTACTGAAGATGACATGAGAAGTTATCAAGAAGGGCTTTGGGAATTGCTTGATGAACAGATAAAGAAATATACAATGGGAGACAGTACATCAGTGCGTATTGAAACTGGTGAAGAGCTTTTCCGTTCAATAGCGTTTAGTATTGCGCTTCATCTGAAAACTACTGGTGAATATAACAAACTCAGAAGAAACGGGATTAGAGCGACTTTTTCGGATTCTAAAAAAACTTTATTAGAGGCTATAGAAGAGGGGAAGAGACTATATCAAATTGCATATTCAGGAAAGCTTACACTTGGTAACATTGCTTATGATGAGACCTTGCAGAATATTGATAAATTCTTTAAATGGTATGACTATCGTTTATTTGCCCATCAAATACCTTGTGATATAGATTATTTACTATGTCACCCAATAGCAGAAAACAAATTTGGCATTCAATATATCAACTGCTATTTAGAGACCATTATTATTGAGAACTCTTTTTGTTCACTATTCCAAGAGCGAGAAGTAATAAAGCTTTTGAATAGTTATTGCGCTGACTACAAGGAGCTACTTATAAATATTTATGAGCCTGTTGCAACAAACGTTATTGGGCTTGGCTTACTAAATAAAAGGTGCATTACCTCCCTAGATATCTCCCAAAACGATAGACAGGATATTTTTCAAATATTCAGTTCTCTAGACGATCAACAGGCTATAGAGCTATTGTCTAATGCTTCTCGAAATATTGCTGGGCTCCTAGGCCTTAACAGTTACGAACACAAGTATTTAGAGGAGCTTGCCAAAAGCCTTTATCCTAGAATAAAAGTAGCAACTTCCCATAAAAATCTTGAGGGACTTTTCTTGTCGATTAAATAAATTAAAAGTCCTTCTCTACTAGATTTTTCTTTATATTGCTCAACATAGCGTAGTTGGTGGCTGGATTTCCCTTGAGATAAAGGATATCCAACTTGTTAAGCTTAGATATAGCAGTATAGTTATTTACTTTATTGTCTCTGATATAAAGCTCTCTCATTTGCGTAAGACCGGACAATGCAGATATATCGGACACTTGGTTTCCATTGAGAGAAAGTACTTCTAGTTTAGTCAAGGACTTTAACGGAGCAAGGGTGCTTATATTGTTGCGCTGTAGGTACAACACCCTCAGATTCTTCAATGTAGATAGGGGAGTAATATATTTAACCTTGGTATTGCTGAGATCTAAATACTCTAGGTTAGGTAGTTTTTTTAAATCATTAAGAGTCTTGTCTACCCTTGTTACCTTAAGCCTATAAATCTTTTCAACATCAGATTTATATATAGTTCCAGTTGGTTTGCCGATTCGAGCTCTAATGGAAGATTCTACACCTTTGTCCTCAAATGTTATTTTTGTCTTAGCAGCTGATATAGTGGTGGAGGTTGGGGTGGCCGAGGAAACAGATGAAAGTATGCCATTCCATACGTTTAGGCCATATTGAGAGTACGCCTTATCTGGATAGTCTGGGATATTACCCAGGCTCCATATTGAAATGCCTCCAAGACCATATTCTTTTGCGGTATTTATCTTTGCTGACATGCTTTTCGTATTTTCAAAAAGAATAACATTATGGGTTGAATCAGCAACGTTTTCATATTCGATGACAGGCGTCTGTAATTCGTTGTTGTATGAATAGGTTATATTTTTTCCTTTACCATCAACATTGTCAAGCCTCATCTTTATCATATCGTAAGTAGGTGTGTTTCTCTCTTCCATACTGATTTCAGATTTGGGCAGTTTATTCCACGAAGTATATACCCCACTATCAGCTTTGGCAAGAGAATATCTCCACTGTGCTGCATCAAAACTAATCTGTAGCATTACTTTATTTATGTTTGTAGGTTTGACTTTATTTTTAATGTCTTTCATAACTGTATGTATTTGCTTTATGGGTGCTAGGCCATCTATTGGGTCTAAACTGTTATAGCCTGTATATTGTAATATCTGTTCTTTTGTAAGACTTGTTATAGGCTCGTAGTCGTGCGCCATAACAATCATTCTATCAGCAATATCTGTAATATAGCCATAGTCATAGCCAGAATAGTTTAGTAGGGGATTTACTGCTACGGTCAGTCTTTTATTAATCTTGGCTAGTTCCACCTTTAGCTCCTTTAGAAACTGATTGAGCCAATAACTCATAGGTTTTCCGCTTATCAATAACTGTTTTCCTAAAAGGTCTTTATCAGTTAGACCCTCAAAATCTATTACAACACCGTCAAAATATATTCCATTACCCAAATCCTGAGACAGCAAGTCTGTAATGGCCTTGATTGACGCTGCCCTGGACTTCTGATTTGGAAGCAAGGCCTCAATATTTGGCCTATCCGAAAAAATGCTGAGATTTATGCTCTTTCCAGCTTGCTTTGAGTATTTAACTGCATTTAAGTAATCATCAGGAAAGTAGAATAGCGTATTATCATTCTGCTCGTTTCCTTCTTCGCCCTTTACTGTGATTACTTTATCCGGTTGCTTGGCATATATTCTTGCCCAAGCAAAGCTGACAGTATCTATTTTATCTATGTACTTCTTTATCTTATCCGAGAAGGTGAGATTGGAAGGATAAAATGCATTTAATTCCATGCTGTTTGCAGGTGGAGCAAAAGCAGCAAAAGAAGGTATGTATGTAGAAAGTGTAAATGCTATTATCATAATAAAACACATTAATTTTTTCATATTTAAATTCTCCTGTTTATAAATGGGCATTTAGCAGTTTATTTTATACAAAGAAGTTTTATCCTTGCTAATAAGTTTTATTTCTGCTAATTAAGTTTATCACGATAGTGGAGAAAAAGCAAAAAGCACCGCGAGACGAGCAACTCGCGATGCTTTTTGTATATGAGGGTTTTGGGTTTGCGTAGTATTAGTATGCTACACCTTGTGCATACATAGCAGTTGCTACCTTCAAGAAGCCTGCGATATTAGCACCCATAACGAGATTGTCTTCATCGCCATACTCCTTAGCAGCAGCACTTGCATTTTTGTATATATTAACCATGATATCCTTAAGTTTAGCATCAACTTCTTCAAATGTCCATGAGTAACGCATGCTGTTCTGGCACATTTCAAGAGCTGAAGTAGCAACACCACCAGCATTGGCAGCCTTAGCAGGTCCATATATAATCTTGTTCTTTAGGTATACTTCTACAGCTTCAGGAGTTGATGGCATGTTTGCACCTTCTCCCACTGCGTAGCAACCATTTGCAACAAGTAACTTAGCTGAAGCTTCGTCAATTTCATTCTGAGTAGCTGATGGAAGAGCTATGTCACACTTGATGCTCCAAATTCCTGAGCAGCCTTCAGTGTAAGTTGCGTTTGTATGAATCTTAACATATTCAGAAATACGCTTTCTTTCAACTTCCTTGATTTGCTTAACTGTATCAAGCTTTATTCCGTCTGGATCATAGATGTAGCCGTTTGAATCGCTCAGAGCTACAACCTTTCCGCCTAATTCATGAACCTTCTCTGTTGCATAGATAGCAACGTTTCCTGAACCAGATATAACTACTGTAGCACCCTTAAATGACTTGCCCTTTGCCTTTAGTGCTTCTTCCATAAAGTAGCATAGGCCATAACCTGTAGCCTCAGTACGAGCCAAGCTTCCGCCCCATGTTAAACCCTTACCTGTTAATACACCTACAAAGTCATTTTGCAGTCTCTTGTATTGGCCATACATATATCCGATTTCTCTTGCACCAGTTCCGATATCACCAGCTGGTACGTCAGTGTTTTCTCCGATATGCTTTGAAAGCTCAGTCATGAAGCTCTGACAGAATCTCATAACTTCCATATCTGACTTGCCCTTAGGATCAAAATCGCTTCCGCCTTTGCCGCCTCCGATAGGTAGTCCTGTAAGAGAATTCTTGAATATCTGCTCAAATCCGAGGAACTTTAAGATACTTGCATTAACTGAAGGATGGAGTCTTAATCCTCCCTTGTATGGACCGATTGCACTGTTGAATTGAATTCTGAAACCACGATTTACATGAACCTTTCCATTGTCATCTACCCATGGCACTCTGAAGACAATCTGTCTTTCTGGTTCAACAATTCTGTCAAATATTCCAGCAGCCACCCATTCGGGGTGCTTCTCTGCAACTGGCTCTAATGATTCCAGAACTTCCTTCACTGCCTGGTGAAATTCTGGTTCATTTGGATTCCTTTTGATAACTTGATCCATTACTGATTGTAAAATTTTCATTTATTTGGCCTCCTAAATAAAATTAATATAAAAATGTAGCGCATTAGGAGTGCCTCAAAATAAAAATACAGTAATCAACAAATTACTGTATGCCCCAGTGATATGAAATATGTAAATAAAATAATTTTACGTTCAAAGGAAAAACTATTTTACATTTGAAAAATCCATATCTCTGAATACGGCATACTCCCTTGTACACCAGCTATTTTTTTCAACGAATTGATTATATCATTGACATAGAATAATTGCAAGTCGAAATGTGAAAAATTTCATAATTGTACTTCTAATAATACAATGTGATTATAGAAAAACATTTTTAAATCTCTAAAACCACTGAAATAAGGCTTTAACGCCGATAATTTACATTTATTTCTAGCCAATGCTGTTTAAAATAATTGCAAGAATAAGAGCATTAACAATCTTTTGTGGTATTTGTGTTGTTAGTTTCGTTTTTTAATTATTGGCTATGTTTTGAATGAGTTTATATAATTTCAACATTGAGTTAAAGCATAGCTTAATTATTTTGTTCATTGGTCAAATTTTTCTTTTTATGAGTTATAATATATTAATAATGATTAGTAATTCTAATTTTATGTTTAATTAGAAAGGAAACAAGCGATAAATGAGCAAATATGAACTTATTGCAACTACTGCCTTTGGTATTGAAGCCATTACAGCAAGAGAACTTAAAAAACTGGGCTATTCAGAACAAAAGGTTGAAAATGGAAAGGTTATTTATGAAGGTGATGAGCTTGCAATTTGCAGATCTAATCTCTGGCTTAGAACAGCCGATAGGATTCTTATAAAAATGGGTTCATTTAAGGCCCTTACCTTTGATGAACTATTTGAGCAGACCAAAGCCTTACCCTGGGAAGATATAATACCGGAGGATGCTGAATTTCCAGTTGAGGGGAAATCTATTGATTCAAAGCTTTTCAGCGTTTCGGACTGTCAGGCTATAGTAAAGAAGGCAATCGTTGAAAGACTCAAGCTTAAGTATAAATGTGAGTGGTTTAATGAGAGTGGCCCTAAGTATAGAATTGAAGTTGCGCTATTAAAGGATGTTGCAACACTTACCATTGATACGAGCGGTGCAGGCTTGCACAAGCGAGGCTATAGGAAGCTGGTGGGTGGGGCACCCTTAAAGGAGACACTTGCGTGTGCTATGATACTTGTAAGTCATTGGAATAAGGATAGGGTATTGTTGGATCCATTTTGCGGAAGTGGAACAATTCCAATAGAAGCAGCGCTTATAGGTAAAAATATTGCACCTGGGTTAGGCCGGGAATTTGCTTCGGAAGCTTGGCCCATAATTAAACAAGGCCTATGGGATGAGGCAAGAGATGAGGCATATGATAGTATAATAGAAGATTGTGAGTTACGTATTCATGGTTCTGATATTGATGAGGAAGCAATGAGTCTTGCCAGGTATCATGCAAAAAAGGCGGGAGTGGACGATTGTATTCATTTGCAAAAGATGCCCGTTGCAGATATAAGCTCAAGGTATAAGTACGGAATTATTATATGTAATCCTCCATATGGTGAAAGGCTTGGAGAACAGCAATATGTAGAGAATTTATATCGAGAAATGGGACGGGTCTTCAATAAACTGGATGCATGGTCCTATTATATAATAACCTCTTATCCTGAATTTGAAAGACTTTTTGGAAAAAAGGCAGACAAGAAGCGCAAGCTTTACAATGGTAGAATACAATGTAATTACTATCAGTATTTTGGTCCTCCACCACCAAAAAATAGTTTATGAGAGTAAATAAATACAAAATTAGAGCTAAATTTACATTATTTATATGCTAACTTCTTTGTATAGTATGAGTATTGACTAGTTATCAACTGATATAATAACATTAGGTAGTAGAATGGTATTTTGGAGTAATAAATTTATAACTGTAATATGGTAGGTGATATTATGATATTAAAGGTCAGAAATTCAAAAATGACGGGAACTGTTGATGTTCCAGGCTCTAAATCTCATACAATCAGAGCACTGTTTTTTGCATCCTTGGCAGAAGGAAAAAGCACCATCAGAAATCCGCTTGTATCTAGTGACGCTCTTTCTGCCCAAAGTGTTTGCAAATCTTTTGGCTCAGATATTCTTTTCTCAAATAATGAGTACACCGTTGTTGGATTTGCAGGAAAACCATCTACACCGGAAAATATTATTGATGTAGGTAACTCCGGAACAAGTCTTAGACTGGCACTTATGACTGCTGCACTGACAGACGGATGCACTGTACTTACTGGAGATTACCAGATACGCAGACGGCAGATAGGACCCTTGGTTTCTGCCATAAATAATTTGGGCGCAGAGGCATATACTACCAGAGGAAATGGTTCAGCTCCTGTTGTTGTAAAGGGTAGGGCAAAGGGTGGTTCTACCGATTTGGACGCTGTAACATCTCAATATCTCTCTTCACTACTTATGCATGCACCATTGCTTGAGAAGGATACCCATATAAAGATAACCCGACTCAATGAAGTGCCTTATGTTGAGCTAACCTTATGGTGGTTAGACAAACTAGGCATCAAGTATTCGCATAATGATTTCAATGATTTTACTATCCCGGGAGGTCAAAGCTACAAAGGTTTCGACTGCACAATCCCTGGGGATTTTTCCAGTGCAACATTTTTTATGGTTCTTGCTGCTATATCAGGACAACAGTTTGAATTAAAAAACTTAGACATGTCAGATCCTCAGGGGGATAAGAAGGTTATCTCAATTTTAGAACAGATGGGAACTCAGGTAAGTAAGTCGAAGGGTAGTATTTACGTAAAAGGAAATGGTCTTAAAGGTATTGATATAGATATGAACTCTATACCAGATGCACTACCTGCAATGGCTGTAGCAGGTTGCTTTGCTGAGGGAGAAACTAGGCTCTTAAATGTTCCGCAAGCTAGACTCAAGGAAACAGATAGAATACATGTAATGTGTACAGAACTCAAAAAAATGGGTGCTGATATCGAAGAATTAGAAGATGGTCTGGTAATACGAAAGAGTAAGCTTGTTGGTTGCTCAGTTAAGGGACACGATGATCATAGAGTTGTTATGTCCATGGCGATAGCTGGTTTGTGCAGTGAAGGAGAAACTATTATCGATACTGCTGAAGCAATGAATGTAACCTTTCCGGAGTTTACAAACATTGTGGCTTCTTGTGGTGGGGATATTTCTCTTGTTAGCGAATAACTTATTGAAAGGACTGATACACGTATGATGGGAAACACCTTTGGCAGATTATTCAGGGTAACAACCTGCGGAGAATCTTACTCAGGAGCTTTTAGAAAAAATCCGGATATTCCTGCAGAATTATGGGGCGGTTTAGCGGTTATTGTGGACGGAGTTCCGGCTGGCATTACTTTAACAGCTGATATAATCAATGGTGAGCTTGAAAAGAGGCGACCTGGGCAGTCTAAACTTCATACTCCACGAAAAGAAAAGGACAATGTGTTTATTTTTTCTGGCGTAATGCAAAATAATGTTACTACAGGGGCGCCAGTTTGCATGATTATTCCTAGTAGTGATATAGGGGATTATCATATTGCTGAGCACACTGCAAATAAAGATTTGCTTAGACCGGGTCAAGCTGCTTATTCATATTTTAAGAAATATGGTGAGCATGCTGACTACCTTG
Organism: Bacillota bacterium; assembly: GCA_023439045.1. Lineage (GTDB taxonomy): Bacteria > Bacillota > Clostridia > Acetivibrionales > DSM-1351 > Ruminiclostridium. The sequence continues at coordinate 129,988 of JAEXOY010000032.1, forward strand.
GAGCAGGAAGAGCTTCTGCTAGAGAAACTGCTGCTAGAGTTGCTGGTGGAGCCGTTGCCAAACAAGTACTCGATGCAATGGGGATTGATGTAATAGCTTATACTGTCGAGTCCCACGGCATAAAGGCAGGACCATTTACCTATGAACAGGTAAAAGCAAATTATAGGTCAAATGAAATCAATTGTCCCGATCAAGATGCTGCACAATTGATGATTGAAGACATGGTATCTGTAATGAAACAGGGTGACTCCTGCGGGGGAGTTGTTGAGATAATTGCAAAAAATGTACCTGCTGGATTAGGAGAGCCTGTATTTGACAAACTTAGCGCTACTCTTGCACATGGACTTATGTCTATAGGTGGAGTAAAAGGCATTGAATTTGGTGCTGGCTTTGGAGTATCTGCAATGAGGGGCTCAGAGTGTAACGATACACCATATTTTGACCATGAAACAAAGAGAATCAGGTTTAGAACAAACAGAGCTGGCGGTATGCTAGGTGGAGTATCAAATGGAGAGGAAATCAGAATAAGGGTAGCTGTTAAGCCCACTCCTACTATTGTACAAGAACAGAAGACAATCAATGTATCCACTTTAGAAGAGGTTACCCATAAGTTTACCTCGAGAAGTGATCCATCTTTAGTGCCTAGAGTTTATCCAATATGTGAAGCAATGGTCAGGATGGCTTTGCTCGATAGCATCATGATGTTTGAAGCAGCAAAAAGTATGACTAATATGGACACTAGGTGGGATACTTTATGACAATTGTTTTAATTGGAATGCCCGGATGCGGAAAAAGTACTGTCGGTCAAATACTGGCCGACAAGCTGGGCTATTCCTTTATTGATACCGATTTTCTTATACAACAGCAAGCAGGAATGTCACCAAAGGAGATAGTAGCTTGTAAAGGTAGAGATTACTTTTTACAATTGCAAGATGAAATTGTAATTAATATTGAACCCGGCGAAACAAGCATTATATCAACTGGGGGTGGAATAATTCATAGTGCAACATCTATGGAATATTTGAAAAAATTCGGAAAAATTATTTATTTATTGACAAAATATGATATTATAGAAGCAAGAATGGATAAAACCAGAAAACTGGTTAATAGTGGTAGGGACTTAAAGGAACTCTTTGAGCTCAGACACCCATTGTACCTAGAGCATTCAGATATAGTTATAAACTGTGATGAAAAATGTCCCTGTGATGTTGCTCTAGAGATTATTAATGTTTTAAATAATTGAAAAGGTAGTTTTGATTTACAATGAAAAAAATAAAGATATTAATTGCAGATGATGATAGGTTATCATTGGATGCCCTAACAACTGAATTAAAGCTGTACGATGATTTCGAGATTATTGGTACAGCGCGAGATGGCCTGGAGACCATTGAGCTGATTGAAAAATTATCTCCTGACGTTGTTTTATTGGATATTATTATGCCAAGAATCGATGGTATGGGCGTATTAGAGTACTGCAAAAGTTTTGTAAAAGAAAATAAACCAGTTATTATTGTTTTCTCTTCTGTTAGCCAGGAAAGCTACATATTAAGATCCCTCGATATGGGAGCAGATTATTACATAATAAAGCCATTTAAATACCACATTATCGCAGAGAGAATAAAACAGATTTATTCCGATTCCAAGAAAAGTATGTATTCTAGTCATAATTTACAAAATCTTAAGGCTCAAAAGAAAGCAGTAAATGATAGTCAGCTTCGTATGTTAGCCACGAAATATATGCGCGAATTGAATATAAAGCCGAATATGACAGGATATACATATATAAGAGATGCAATTGTTATTTCATTTGATTTCTTTTGCAAACACAATAGTCTTCCCAAGGGTGTGTATAGGATGGTAGCCGAGACTCACTCTGTTTCTGTTCAAAAAGTTGAGAGGGCCATACGAAATTGTCTTGATTCAGCTGCATCGAGTGAGGGAAATATAGAGCTTAATCAAAAAAGAAATACAAACTCCCAGGTCATAGTGGATCTCATCAAAAAAATAAGAGATAATGATTAAAAATATGGGATAATGAATAATAATAAATAATGATTAATAATAATAAATAATGATTAATAATAAGAGATACTGGATAAAAAATAAGAGATAATGATTAATTAGAATATATTGTGCTATAGTACAGCTTCAACGCTTCACAGTTATCAAAATACAAAAAGCTCCGCTTAAGCAGAGCTTTTATGTAATATCATCAGGGATTAGCCATTAACAGTATCCTTTAATCCTTTACCAGCCTTGAATACTGGTGCCTTTGATGCAGGAATAGTAATTTCTTTCTTAGTTTGTGGGTTTCTGCCCTTTCTTGCTGCTCTTTCTCTAACTTCGAAAGTACCAAAACCAACTAAAGTTACTTTGTCGCCAGCCTTAAGAGCTTCTTCAACTGAAGAAATTAATGCATTCAAAGCTGCCTCGCTGTTCTTTTTGTTTAATCCTGACTTTGAAGCAATTGAGTTGATTAAATCTGATTTATTCATTATACAACCTCCTAAAATTGGAATTCGTGAATATTTTATAATGAAAACTCGCTAAAGTCAAGAACTTGAAGCAAAATAGTGTGTAGAAACTAATTAAATAAAGAATCTTTGTGAAAAATGCTAAAAACTTGGCATAACAGCTATTTCAACATGTGGTAGTTTGCTTTTCAGCTCATTAAAAAAATGGTTTTCTTTATGGTCTCCTTTGGTGTCCCCCATAATCAAAACGTTTATTTCATTTTCATAACAATAGTTTACTATAGTTCCGACAATATCATCAGAACGAAGCACGGTAAGATTAGCCCCAACTGATTTGCTTATGCTAAACAAATACTCTAAAGCTTCACCTTCTTTTTCGTTATCAAGGATACTCCAGTTGTTTTTGGCAACATGTATAATATAAACATAATCCTGTTCATCTGAAAGTTCTATTGCCTTTTTTATAAGCCTCTCGCACGTTTTTTGCTGTGTTACACATACTAATATATTTTTTAACAATCCAAAGCCCCCCTTATGTATTAATTATACTAAAAAAAGCATATCTATATAGTGAATTTTTTATAAATAAATTATTAATTATACTTACGGTTATTGTATTTTATCATATTTTATATCATAATAATTTTGCAGATATAAATATAATAGGAGAGAGTACAATGAGGGTAATAGAGACAAGTAAGATAATAGAGGCTGTTAGCAAAATGTGTATAGAAGCAAACTATTACTTGAATAGTGATGTAAGAGGGGCAATAGAAAAGAGCCTAACGCAAGAGCAATCTCCAATTGGCTGTCAAATACTTGAGAAGCTATTGGTAAATGCAGACTTGGCAAAAAACAAGAGCATGGCAATATGTCAGGACACTGGTATAACGGTTGTTTTTGTAACAATTGGACAAGACGTCCATGTAACTGGTGGTAGCATAGATGATGCTATTAACGAAGGTGTAAGACAGGGCTATCAAAAAGGGTATTTGAGGAAGTCGATAGTAGGGGATCCTCTAGAAAGAGTAAACACTGGAGATAATACTCCAGCTGTTATTTATTACGAAATAGTACCTGGGGAACAATTAAAGATAGATGTAGCTCCAAAGGGATTTGGATGTGAGAATATGGGTGCACTAAAAATGCTAAAACCTTCTGATGGAATAGAAGGAGTCAAAGCTTTTATTTTAGAAACTGTAGATAAAGCAGGCCCAAATCCATGTCCTCCACTAATTATAGGTGTAGGTATTGGAGGTACCATGGAAAAAGCTGCGCTTATAGCTAAGAAGGCACTAATGAGACCTCTGGATGTAAGAAGTGATAAGGAACATATTAGACTACTTGAGGAAGAGATGCTGGAGAAAATCAATAAACTTGGAATAGGCCCGTCAGGATTGGGCGGTAACACAACTGCTTTGGCTATTAATATTGATACTTATCCTACTCATATAGCTGGTCTTCCAGTGGCAGTGAATATAAGCTGCCATGCTACGAGGCATGCACAAATAACATTATAATAGGGGGATATTATGGAATATAATATTAATGCTCCATTCGATATGGATGTAGTTAAGCAGCTTAAAGCTGGAGACACTGTATTGCTGAGCGGTACCATATATACTGCAAGAGACGCTGCTCACAAAAAGTTGATTGAATTGATTAAGAACAATAAATCATTACCATTTGATATAAAAAATCAGACTATTTATTTTGTAGGACCATGTCCTGCGAGAGAGAATGAGGTAATTGGTTCAGCAGGCCCAACAACTAGTAGTAGAATGGACGCTTATTCACCAACACTAATTGAACTTGGCCAGACAGGTATGATTGGAAAAGGGTTAAGAAGTGAGCAGGTAATAGATGCTATGAAAAAATTTGGGGCGGTTTACTTTGGTGCTATTGGAGGGGCAGGTGCGCTTATTGCTGAGTGCATAAAGAGCCAAGAGGTAATTGCTTTTCCGGAATTAGGTGCTGAAGCTATTAGAAGACTAACCGTTGTAGATTTCCCTCTCACTGTTATAATTGACAGTGATGGTAACAACCTATATGAGTTGGGCAGAAAGCAGTATGTAAAACTATAGGGGGTACAAATAGTATAGAAAGCTATTTTTGTAACGATATTACATAAATCTTTTATTTGTAGGCTTGATTAATTAAGAAAGCTTTAAATTTATGTTTAATATAGTATATTTTTATTTTGCTTTAGTGTATAATAAATCTGAACAAAGACGTAGGTCTTTATAATTTAATTGACGTAGGTCTATATAATTTAATTAAGGAGGGTTTTATTATGCCAAAGGTTTCTAAGGACATGATTATTGCTGACGTTTTAAATATGGATAGAGGTACTGCTCCAATTTTTATGAATGCTGGAATGCATTGCTTGGGGTGCCCTTCAGCGTCAGGTGAGAGCATCGAGGATGCTTGTGAGATACATGGTATTGATGTGGACAAGCTAATAGAGGATTTAAACAAATATCTTGAATCTAAATAAGACTTTTATAGTCTTATTTTTTTGTCTTCTGTGTTTTATTTGTTGAATAATACTTATTAGTAAGTTATAATTTATTTGTTATTTGGATTATGTTGTAAACAATCTGGGAAGCCTATTTAAATATTATTGCAGAAGGTAGACAGACAGGAGGATTAGTTAATGGCAGTAAGAGTAGTAGTTGGCACACAATGGGGCGACGAAGGTAAGGGTAAGTATATTGATATGCTTGCTGAACAGTCGGATTATATAGTTAGATTTTCAGGCGGTAACAATGCTGGTCATACCATTGTTGCAAATGGCCAGAAATATGCATTGCACCTTATACCATCTGGGATACTGCACACAGATAAAACCTGTATAATTGGTAATGGTGTTGTTATTGACCCAGCAGTTCTGTTAAAGGAAATGAAGGGATTAAATGAAAGAGGCATTACTACAGATCATCTTTTAATAAGTGACAGAGCACACTTAATTATGCCATATCACCGTGAACTGGACGAGCTGCAGGAAAACTACAGAGCTGACAGTAAAATCGGTACTACAAAAAGAGGAATTGGACCATGTTATGCTGACAAAATTGAGCGTTGCGGTATAAGAATGTGTGATTTACTTGAGAAAGATGAGTTTTCAAAGAAAGTTAAGGCTAATCTTGAACTGAAAAATAAGATTATTGAGAAAATATATGACGGAAAGGCAATGGATGCCGATGCCATAATTGAGGAATACCTTGGTTATGCTGAGCAGCTGAAGCACTTTATTACAGATACTACAAGTATACTTGCCCAGGCTATTGATGATGGCATAAATATTTTATTTGAAGGTGCTCAGGCTAACTTCCTTGATATTGATTTCGGAACATATCCTTATGTTACTTCTTCGAATCCTACTTCCGGCGGAGTATGCACAGGATCTGGAATAGGACCGTGCTATGTAAATGAGGTTTATGGGGTACTCAAGGCATATACATCACGCGTAGGTGAAGGACCATTTCCAACAGAACAAATTAATGCGGTAGGCGATACTATAAGAGAACTTGGTTGGGAATATGGAACCACTACCGGCAGACCAAGAAGGTGTGGTTGGCTGGACGCTGTTATGATTAGATATGCAGCAAAGATAAACTCATTGACTGCTCTTGCAATTAACCATGTTGATACTATCGGAAAGCTTGATACCATTAAGCTCTGTGTAGCATACAAAAAAGACGGAAAGCTTATAAACTACTTCCCTGCCAGCCTAAATGAGTTGGCAAAGTGCGAGCCTGTTTATGAGACTTTTGAACCATGGAAGGAAGATATCTCAAGCATCAAGAAGTACGATGATCTACCTGACAATGCAAAGAAATATCTCTCTAGAATTGAAGAGCTTGTTGGGGTAAAAATAGGTCTAATTGGTGTTGGTAAGGACAGAGAACAGATTATTGTAAGATAAAATAGTATATATTTGTAAGATTTGTAAGATTTGTAAGATAAAATATTAGTATATTTGTAAGATAATATATTGGTGTATTTGTTATAATATATTTATTAGTGTATTAATAATAATGCTATTTGTAAATAAATGTTAGGGCTGAATAATGATTTATTTCGTGTTCAGTCCTTTATTTTTAAAAAAATTAGTTTTTTAGCAATTAATCGTTGACAAAACGTCTATTTATAAGTATTATTTATACTTGTGGTTATGACCCATTAGCTCAGTTGGCAGAGCACTTGACTTTTAATCAAGGTGTCCGCAGTTCGAATCTGCGATGGGTCACCAAAAAGGTTTCTACAAAATGTAGAGACCTTTTTTTATGGTGAGGTATGGAAAATGCCATTTTGGTGTTGACGTAATTTCAAATATGGAGAGTGCTAAAAGCATACTTAAAAAGTGGCAGCTACATAAAAAGTTTTAAGTTAGATTATAATTATGACAAGTAATTTTCATAAATATTTACTTCAAATAATAAAAAATAGATATAAAGGGCATATGAATTTCCCCAAATACTATTTATATATAATGATAAAAGCTTACAGTTGCAATGCTTTCAGACACCTAAAAATAATTACTAAAAAATGCCAGTAAAAAAACTAAAAAAAACTTAAAAAAATTCTTGACTTTTAGTACATACGCCGTTACAATAGTCTTTGTCAGTCGGCGCGACAAGCCATCGCAAAAACCGACAGACTTAGCAAGGCCCATTGGTCAAGTGGTTAAGACACCGCCCTTTCACGGCGATAACAGGGGTTCGACTCCCCTATGGGTCACCATTAAATTTAAATATGGCCCGGTAGTTCAGTTGGTTAGAATGCCAGCCTGTCACGCTGGAGGTCGAGGGTTCGAGCCCCTTCCGGGTCGCCATTTTAAATTTAATACACGCTGGCGTAGCTCAGCAGGTAGAGCAGCTGACTTGTAATCAGCAGGTCGGGGGTTCGATTCCGTCCGCCAGCTCCAAAAAACTAAATGCGTAGCTTACCTAGTTACGCAAAACATGGAGGGGTTCCCGAGTGGCCAAAGGGGGCAGACTGTAAATCTGTTGCTTGTAGCTTCGATGGTTCGAATCCATCTCCCTCCACCACAGAGCCTTGTACATTCGCTTTAAGCTGTGTACGAGGCTTTTAACATTTCTACGAGGCGATTAATTTTTTCTGAGTACTAATATTAAAAAGTGGCACAAGTAAAACCTATATGATGCAGGTTTTCCTTGTGCCACTTTTGCCTTATATCTGTATTCTGCTTAACTTAATGCTATTCAATTAGCTGTTTTCTATTATAGCTATATTGTGCTATTCTATTACAGTTGTGCCTAAAACAAATCAATACCGGAAGCTCCAGCTAGGGAACCATTGGAGAATGGTTGCATACCACCTCGGCACCTCTAATCCTGATAGTATAGGATAGAAGATTATAAACAGTAAAGCCACCAATCCCAGATACACGTATACCAGCTTACGAGCCCTGTCGCCAAGCTCTGAGAATATCTTGAGGAGATATACCATTATAATTATTATGAACGGTATAACAGAGAAATAGTGATAAATAAAGGCCATTCGTCTTACAACCATCCAAGGAATATATTGAAACAGTGCTCCAAAGATGGGTACAACCATATACTTATCTCTTCTCTTTATAGCAAATACAATGCCTGCAACTAATGCAGGGAAGCTTAGCCACCAAATCAATGGGTTTCCCATGCAAATAATACTAGAAGCCATTCCTGTTTCGGCTAGGGCCTTAGAACCGTAATACCAAATTGGCTGAACCATTATAGGCCAAGACCACCATTGCGAAGAATAAGAGTGTTTCATGCTTAACTCATTGTGGAAGTTATACATATGCAATTGATTATTAAAAAACTCTTTTATTCCATTTTCAGGTACCAACATTATTGAGGTATATGAGGCAAAATAGATTAGTGCAGGTATTAATATAAAGAACAGCACACAGGCAAGGCCCGTCTTTATAAAGCTGTTTAACCAGAACTTTGTAAAAAGGTCGGAGTTAAGCCCTGATTTTTTATAGGCAGTATAACTTGCTACTTCGTCAATCTTAGTAATAACGAATAATAGCATTATACCTACAGCTCCATAAAGAGCGATCCATTTTGTCGCTGCACCAATGCCTAGGAACAAACCACAAAGGAACAACGGCTTTAGGGAGCCTTTAAAGCCCATTTTATAAGGCTTTTTCACAAAGTAATCGTATATGAAATAATACATTAATATAATAAAGAAGGTAACATACACATCAATAGTAGAAATTCTAGTTTGAACAAAGTGCATAAAGTCAAACATCATGAGGAAGGCTGTACAAAATGCAAAGAATCTTCTTTTGAACACTTTCAAACCAAACAGGTACATTAGGGGTATCATTGCTACACCAAAGAGTGTACCTACTATTCTCCAACCAAATGGATTGGTTCCAAATATTTGCATACCTAGCAAGACAAAATACTTTCCAAGGGGAGGGTGAGTACGTTCGAAGGAAACATTCTGATTAATAAAATCTAAAGCGGTTCTTGGATAGAATACCTCATCAAAATATGTTGTTGCTAGATAAGAGGTATAATAATCTGCTAGCTCTTGCTCATCGTAGAGATTGGACAGTGCATATTGTTTCCCGTCCACTACATTATTCCCACCGTTTGTACTGCTCTCGACAGGGAGTATTTTTAAACCTGTCATAGGCTTGTCAGAACCCTTTTCAAAAACAGCTATCTCGTTAATTACTGCGCCAGCTTTATTTGCAACAACTTCAATTTTACTTGTTTTGAAGGTCTTGTCCGCAGATGTTGTTTTCCATGAGTAGAAACCTGATTTTTCCAAAGTTTCGGACAACCAGTATGTACCATAAGAATATTCATACTTTATTTCAAATTTTGAGTCATCATATCTCTCTGCATTATATCCTTGATAAAACATAAATTTAGATACTTCTGTTTCCTTGCCCAGATCAATAATAAATCCATCATTAGCCGCAGCAGGAGCCCAGCCTGTTGATGGTACCTCAAAGGAGCCTAGATTGTAGAGTGCTGGTATAGAATATAAAGCACACATTACCAACATAATTATATAGTCCTTTTTTTGCAGCTTAAACAATGGCTTTCTAGCTTCTTCGGTATCAATTAGCTCTGCCTCGGAATAAACCAACTCACCTTTATTAATGCGTCTTATTTTTTTGATACCCATAATTACTATGACTAACAAAAATATAAATGTTATTCCTAAAATCATGGTTGCAAAGCCGGGAAGTTTGAAGCCCTTGAAAAATGGTGCAACACTGTTCCATGTTCTAACAAAAAAGTTAGAGATAGTGTCCCATAATTGGTAGAAAAACTCATTCAAAAATATCACTCCAATTCAGTATTTTTATCATCTGTTATAGAATTACAGCTTACCCTGTGCTGGGTTGCTTTTAGCAATATTATTTCATTATTAATGACATAATATAATTCTCATATACGCCAATTTATACATAATAGCAAATTTTAGCATTAATCAGTATAATTATAGTATATGATAAATCACAATACAATTAATTCAGCTTGATATTTATCGTTGTAAAACGAACAATGTATGTTATAATGTATTATTATATTTGGAAATTAACGGTAGCCGAAGGGAGTTTATCTATGAAATTTACAAAAATGCAAGGCTTAGGAAATGACTATATATACGTCAATTGTATAACTGAGCCAATAAATGACCCATCTGCTGTTGCCAAAAAGGTTAGTGATAGACATTTTGGAATAGGCTCGGACGGACTGGTGCTTATAATGGGTTCTGATTGTGCTGATTTTAGAATGCGAATGTTTAACTCGGATGGTTCTGAAGCAGAAATGTGTGGTAATGCTATACGCTGTGTTGGCAAATATGTCTATGACAATAAACTTACCAACAAGACTTCTATTAGCATTGATACGTTAGCGGGTATTAAGTACTTAGAGATGACTGTAGAAAATGATAAGGTCACATTGGTAAGAGTGGATATGGGCGAACCAATACTACAGGCTTCATTGATACCTGTTAAGAGTGACAAAGATACATTTATTAATGAATTAATTGAAATAGACAATGTAAAGTACAATGTTACTGCTGTTTCTATGGGAAATCCTCATGCCATAACATATGTGGATGATGTGCTTAAATTTCCACTTAACGTTGTGGGTCCAAAGATGGAGACACATGAATTATTTCCTAGAAAAGTAAATGCAGAGTTTGTTCAGGTTATTAATAAGGACAATTTAAAAATGAGAGTGTGGGAAAGAGGTGCAGGAGAAACTCTGGCATGTGGCACGGGTGCTTGTGCGGTTCTTGTTTCTTCTGTTTTGAATAATATTTCAAACCGAAAGGCTACTATTCAGCTTTTAGGTGGAGATTTGATTATTGAATGGTGTGATAAGGACAATCATGTATACATGACCGGTCCTGCGGAGGTTGTTTTTGAAGGTGAAATATCTATATAATAATTAATATATTTTTTTGAGAGGAGCATTTATAGATGGCATTTGTTAATGAAAATCATTTAAAATTACCAGGAAATTATTTATTTGCGGAAATAGCAAAGAGAGTTGCTGCATATAAGAGTGAGAACCCAACTGCTGATATTATTAGATTGGGAATAGGTGATGTTACACGTCCTCTGCCACAAGCTTGTATTGAAGCAATGCACAAGGCTGTTGATGATATGTCTAGAGCTGAAACCTTCAAGGGTTACCCCGAATACGAAGGTTATGATTTTTTAATTAATAAAATTATTGAGAATGATTATAAGGCAAGAGGAATTAATATAGGAACTGATGAAGTATTTGTCAGCGATGGCGCTAAGAGTGATACTGCAAATATTCAGGAGCTTTTCGGATTGGATAGCAGGATAGCCGTTACTGACCCAGTGTATCCGGTTTACGTGGACAGCAATGTAATGGCTGGAAGAACAGGAACTTATAATGATGGAAAGTGGAGCAATGTAACCTACCTTCCATGCACTGCTGAAAATGGCTTTGTTCCAGAGTTACCGAAAGAAAAGGTTGACTTGATATATCTTTGCCTTCCAAACAATCCTACCGGAACTACACTTACAAAGGATCAGCTTAAGGTTTGGGTGGATTATGCTTCAAAGAATAATGCTATCATTCTATTTGATTCTGCATATGAGGCATTTATTACCCAAGCAGAGGTTCCACATAGCATTTATGAAGTAGAGGGTGCAAAGGAAGTAGCCATAGAGTTCAGAAGTTTTTCTAAGACAGCTGGTTTTACTGGTACAAGGTGTGCTTACATTGTAATACCAAAGGAGCTTAAGGCTTATAAAGCAGACGGAACTGAGGTTGGACTAAACAGACTGTGGTACAGAAGACAGGCAACTAAGTTTAATGGCGTTTCATATATTGTTCAGAGGGGTGCAGAAGCAGTATATTCACCTGAAGGCCAAAAGCAGGTAAAGGAAACTATAGCATACTATTTAGAAAATGCGGGTATTATCAAAAAGGGTCTTGAGAATATTGGAATAACTGTGTTTGGTGGCGTTAATGCCCCATACATTTGGTTGAAAACTCCAAATAACATGGATTCATGGGTTTTCTTTGACAAATTGCTCAGTGAGGCAAACCTTGTTGGTACTCCAGGAGTTGGATTTGGACCAAGCGGTCAGGGATATTTCAGACTTACTGCTTTTGGGAGCAGGGAAAATACTCTTGCAGCTGTAGAAAGATTTAAAACTAGGTTAAAAGTGTAGAACGAATTCAAAATATAAGAACGAATTAGGTGCAAGAACACATTAACAATTACACTTATCATTCACTTATCTTATAAAATATATTAAAATAGAACTCAAGGGTTTTTACCTTGGGTTCTTTTTGATGGTTGTAAAATAAGGCTAAATTCGGTTTGCTAGCAAGAACCTAGTTTAGTTCAGTGTGCTAAAAAGAATGTAATTTAATTCAGTTTGAAAAGAAGAAACTAATTTAGTATAGAAAACAGAAAAATATGGTTTGCCCATATTTAAATAAGAAAGGAACATTATGCTTCAATGGAATGAACTTTTAAATGAATGTAATAACTGTTCGAATTGCGACTTGGCGAGTACTAGGACAAATGTTGTAATTGGTAGGGGGAACGTAAATGCAAAGGTAATGTTTATTGGGGAAGGTCCTGGTGAGCAGGAGGATGTTCATGGATTACCATTTGTTGGTCCTGCAGGAAAACTTCTTGATATACTTTTTGAGGCGATTGGGCTTGAAGAGGACGATTATTATATTGCCAATATAGTAAAATGTCGTCCACCAAGTAATAGAGTACCAACAGATAGTGAGGCAGAGCAGTGCCTACCATTGCTTAGAAATCAGTTTGCACTAATCAGACCTCAGATAATTGTTTGCCTGGGTAATACTGCAGCTAGACATATAATAGGAAAAGAACAGAAAATTACTCAGATAAGAGGTCAATGGATTGAAAGGAAGGGTGTATATATGATGCCAACATTTCATCCAGCTGCATTACTAAGAGATCAATCCAAAAAAGAACTGCTATTTAAAGACATCAAGGCTGTAAAGCAGAAGCTAGATGATATAAAGAATGTTAGTTATAGTAGAATTTAAAGTTAAAGTGAAATTTAGATATAAATTAAGAAGTAATATTTAGATATAAATTAAGAAGTAATATTTAGATATAAAGAAGGAAGTATTAGTTATATATAAAGTATCAACTAATAGTAGGATAAAAAATACCTTATAAATCATTGTTACGATTGGGAGATATTAATGACAGATAAAAAAACATATACTGATTTAGCAAACTTAAATGAGGAGTATAGAAGGACATTTAATAATGAAGCCATAGTTTTTGGTGATGGAAGTGTTGAAAGTAAGGTTTTACTTATTGGTGAAGCACCTGGTAAGGATGAGGTTGCTCAGGGTAAACCTTTTGTTGGGGCAGCAGGTAAAAATCTAAATGAATTTATATCCATCCTCAATATAACGAGGGAAGATATCTATATAACTAATGTAGTTAAATATAGATTAAGCAAGTTGAATGCTAAAACTAATAGACTATCAAACAGACCTGCTACGGTAATGGATATTAGCATTAACCAACCATGGCTCTTGAGAGAGATTGAAGTTATTAATCCTTCTATAATAGTTACATTAGGAAATGTTCCATTAAGAGCAGTAACTAACGATAAAAGCTTAGCTATAGGAAGTGTACATGGAAAGCTTTTGGAATGTAAAATTAATGGAGTAGAAAAAAAGTTGTATCCTTTATATCATCCAGCAAGTATTATATACAATAGGTCTTTAAGGGACGTTTATATAAAGGATGTAAAAGAATTAACTGTGCATATCAAAACGGTGAAAAAACAGCATGAAACAGTAGTATAAGTGAAGAATATAAAGATTTTTTAGTATATCAAAAGAAAATGAGAGATATTATCAAAATATGAGCCTTAGTGTAGTGTTGACAATGTATTTAGTCTCATGCTATTATGTATAAGCCGTCGCTGATGAGCACGACAACACTTTAAGTAGTAAATTGTGACAAACAAAAAACTACAAAAAAGGTGTTGACAAGTTCTAAGCGGTGTGTTAAGATATAAAAGTCGCTCAGCGAGATCAGTTGATGAGTGACATGGACTTTGAAAAGTAAACAGTGACAATAATGTAAAGGAACTCGAATAAATTCCAAGTGAGAAATCACTTAAAAAATTGAGTAAACTTTTGCGAACTTTACAAACTAAGTAATTCTGTGTAAACAGATTACTAAATTAAAAAGTCAGCAATTTTTAATGAGCTAACCAAGCTTATCAAATAAGTTAATGA
>JAEXOY010000024.1 GCA_023439045.1 Bacillota bacterium
CAGACCCTTAAGGGTCTGCCCGTAAAAAATACGCGGTTGGCGGACAATTCAATATGTCTTTAGACATAGCTAGTAACATGCCCTTATAGGGCTAGAGCATGCCACGTGTTTTACACGTGGTCATGACACAATTTTGGTTAATACTAAATCCTCTTCCAAAAATGCATAAAAAACCTATAACAAAACAATACTATGACTAAAGTAAACCTATTAAAGGAGGTAATTTAAGTTGAAAGCGACTGGTATTGTTAGACGCATAGACGATTTAGGCAGAGTTGTAATTCCAAAAGAGATTAGGAGAACCCTGAGAATTAGGGAGGGAGATCCTCTAGAAATATTTACTGACAAAGAAGGCGAGGTTATATTAAAAAAGTACTCTCCTATTGGCGAATTAAGCGACTTTGCAACTCAATATGCGGAATCCCTTCATAAGACCAGTGGGCATATCACTTGCATTACTGATAGAGATTCTATAATCGCAGTTTCAGGCGCTGCTAAAAAAGAGTTTCTTGAAAAGCAGTTGAGCAGTGATGTTGAAAGAATTATTGAAGAAAAAACTACTTTACTTATAAAGTCTTCTGAAGAAAAGCCGATCTCAATCTTAGCGGATGAAAGTGGTGAAAGGAAGTACACTTCACAAGTAGTTTCACCTATCATATCAGAAGGAGACCCAATAGGTTCAGTAATTCTTCTTTCTACGGATACAGGTGTAAAGATGGGAGAGGTTGAAGCGAAGCTTGCTCAGTCAGCAGCAGGATTCCTTGGAAAGCAGATGGAACAATAGGCGAAAAAAACTCAGGGGAAAGAAATTCACCCTGAGTTTTTCTTTTACAACTCTAATTCACCTTCTCTATATTTAGTTAGAAACTCCATGCAGTATTCGTCGTGGCCAAATAGAGCTTCACCAGCATACAAAAATGTCATAAGCCGTTTGTCCAGTGGATCGAGTATAGCCCCGTCCATTCCGGCGGACATTGCAGCTATGAGAAATGCCTGATTCATAACTTTTCTAGCAGGTATTCCAAAAGATATATTACTAAGTCCACATGCAATATGAACTTCTGGGTATTCAGCCTTAATGGTGCGGATTGTTTCAATTGCAACGTTTCCGAATTGTGATCCTGTACCAATTGGGCGAACCATGGGATCTATAAATATGTCATTAATGGGTATAGCGGCCTTAGTAAGCTTATCAATAAGGCGAGCTGCAATAATCACTCTATCTTTTACCGTCTCGGGCATACCCTTATCGTCCATACATAAGGCAATAACACGAGCATTATACTCCACTGCTAAAGGAAGTACGCTATCGTAACGATTCTTTTCATCAGTTATCGAATTTATTATTGGCTTTCCATTCTTATTTGCCTTCAAACCTGCTAATAAGGCCTTTGGATTTGGGGAGTCAATAGAAAATGGTGCACTGCAGTCTGATTGAATTGTTTCAATGAGCCAAGATAATTTTTCAGGCTCATCATCTAAAAACATACCCGCATTGACATCTATATACTGTGCACCTGCTTCGTACTGGTCCTTTGCAAGCTTCTTTATAAAGGTGGTATCTTGTGATTCTATTGCAGACATTATGGATTTGATAGTACTATTTATTTTTTCACCAATTATAATCATTGTTTTCCTCCAATTAATTAAATTTTCCAGTATTATTATATTTCACAAAAAATATAAATACAATAAATATAAATACAATAAATCTAAATACAATAAGATTTAATTAAATATAAATGCAACAAAATACAAATCTAGAAATATAGCTATTGACAATATTTGTAAAAAAGTATAAAATACTATTATAGTTTTTAAACTTGTCTTTATATATACTTTTCTTCTCTTTAATTCTGTAATTCTTTAATTCTGTAATTCTTTAATTCTTTAATTTTTATATGCAAATTCTTTTATTATCTGAACTAGTTACTAATTCTGGTCCTATTTCTGTTATATCCTAATCCTTATTTATATTTTATCGTAATCTTATTTCTATTTATGAGGTTTAAAGTTTCTATTTGTGGGATTGATAATTCTAATTTCTATTTGGGTCATTATATTCCTAATTTTTGTATATCCATATTCAAACTTCTTTTATTGACGTTGCTAGATTTCTTATCAAAAGTAACTCATTACGGATTTCGCAGCAGATAGCTGTCTAATTAATATTTTATGGAGGTATTTTTATGAATAATGTAAGTCTTATTGGCAGGCTCACAAAGGATGTTGAGCTTAGGTATGTCAGCAAGAACAGTATGGCGGTGGGGAATTTTACCCTTGCAGTTAACAGGGATGTTAAAAGCCAACAAGGAGAAAGAAAAACAGATTATATATCTGTTGTAATGTGGGGCAAGACCGCTGAGTTTGCTTACAAGTATTTTAGTAAGGGTACGAGAGTTGGAGTTACTGGAGAAATTCACTCTCGGGTATGGGAAGACGCAGAAAAAGCACGCCATTATGTTACAGAGGTTGTAGCAGATAAGGTCTATTTTGCGGATTCAAAATTTAAGGATGACGAGGCAGCAGGTGCAAATGCTTGTGAGGAATGTGAAGAGAGCAGCAGTGCGTGTGAAGAATGTGAAGATAGCACTAGTTCATGTGAAGAAGGGATTAGGAGTGAAGAACTTGTAGAGAATAATGTATAATTGTTTTATGAAAATCCCAAAATGTAGTATAATAGATAAAGCATATTACGTTAGGGGATGAGTTAATGCTTGAGAACACTGGAGATTTGCAAAGACTTATAGATATCATGGAAGAGCTTCGGTCTGAAAATGGTTGTCCTTGGGATAGAGAGCAGACACATGAAAGTCTAAAGAGATATCTTATTGAAGAAACTTATGAGCTTCTTGAAGTTGTAGATATGATGGACAAGCGTAGAATATGTGAAGAACTTGGTGACGTATTGCTTCAGGTTGTATTCCATGCGCAAATAGCTAAGGAGAATGAAGACTTTGATATGGCAGATGTTATTGACGGTATATGTAACAAGCTTATATATAGACACCCCCATGTATTTGGGGAGGTTACAGCCGATACATCAAAAGAAGTATTGAAGAACTGGGAAGAGTTAAAAAAGAAGGAAAAGGGCTTAGAGGACCAGACATCGGTACTTAAGGACGTCCCCAAAAACCTTCCTGCACTTATGAGAAGCTATAAGGTACAACAAAAAGCTGCACAGGTAGGCTTCGATTGGGAGAATACCAAGGATGTCTTTGCTAAAATTCGTGAGGAGATTGATGAGCTTGAACAGGCAGTTAATAACAACGATAAGGTTAATATTGACGAAGAACTAGGAGATGTTCTGTTTTCAGTAGTAAACCTATCAAGGTTTGTAAAGGTACATCCTGAACTTGCTCTTACACAGGCCACAGAAAAATTTATTAAGCGTTTTGAATATATTGAGAATAAGGCCGTACAATTGGGCAAGAATTTAAATGAAATGACTTTGTCCGAAATGGATGAATTATGGGAACAGGCTAAAATACATAAATATGATTAAAATGGATAAAATCATATTTAGTAGTTAATAGCATGAAACAAGCTTGATTGGAGGATTTTAAATGAATAAGGCCGAATTAATTGACAGCATGGCAGAAAAGTCAGGTATGTCAAAAAAAGATTCTGAAAAGGCACTCAATGCAATAATAGAAAGTATTGAAGAGGCTTTGACTAGTGGAGAAAAGGTGCAATTAGTGGGTTTTGGTTCTTTTGAGGTAAAGAGAAGGGCTGCTAGAAAAGGCAGAAACCCTCAGACAAAGACTGAAATTGATATTCCAGAGAGCAATGCACCAGTATTCAAAGCGGGTAAGGATTTAAAAGAAATGCTAAATAAATGATTTAGGGGATTATGTGGGGGAAAGTAAGATGAGACTTGATAAATATTTAAAGGTCAGCAGGCTTATAAAAAGACGTACACTTGCAAATGATGCTTGCGAGCAGGGAAGAGTTAAGATCAACGACAGGATTGCAAAGCCTGGTGCTGAAGTGAAGATTGGTGATGTGATTGAAATTCAGTTTGGGAATAACATTACAAGAGTTGAGATTACGCAAATCTCTGAGCACGTGATGAAGAATGATGCAAAGGAAATGTACATTATTAAGTAAACATATTAGAAAAACCCGACAGTAAAAAGTGCTGTCGGGTTTTTCGCATTATTTAGGGTGTACATGCATATCTATAAATATACAAGTATTCATCAAGTTCTATTGAAAGGATGATAGTAATGGAAGAGAAAAAAATAGTAAAACCAAAGAATCAAACGCTGCTACTGGAGAATAGAGAGAAGCTAAGTCTTACTGGTGTTATTGATGTTGATAGCTTCAATGAAGAAAGCATTGTGGCGGTAACTGATTTAGGAGTGCTCTTTATTAAGGGCGCAGACCTACACATTAACAAGCTTAATTTGGATAGTAATGAGCTAATTGTTGAGGGAGATATATATAGTATGGAGTATTCGGATAGTGAGAATGGAAAGTCTAAATCCTTCTTTGGAAGAATGTTTAAATAGACAATGGTTGAGTGACTAAAAGATACTTGAAAAGGAATTGACTACATATGACTATTGTATTAGGACAGATACATGTTTTTCTATACGCCATAGCAGCTGGAGCTTTAGTTGCATTTTTGTATGATATATTGAGAATAAAAAGAAGAGCAATTAAGACAAATGTTATAATAGTAAGCCTTGAGGATATGCTATACTGGTTAATCACGGCTATTATTATTTTTTTGACTGTATACAATAGCAATAGTGGTGAGATAAGAGGATATATTTTTATAGGCAATATTGCGGGAGTTTTGATTTATCTATTACTGCTAAGCAAAATAGTAATATCATCCTCTATGGCTATTATAAACTTTTTTAAAAAAATTTGCAGGTTTATATTTATTGTCTTGATGTATCCTGTTAAAATAATAGTAAAGATACTTTCGATACCCTTTGGTATAATTTCTAGGATAGTAAAAAAACTCACTAATAAGTCAAAAAGTGCAGTTAAGCATCAGATTAATAAGATAAGGATTTGGAGTAGAATACTAAAAAGCATAAGAAAAAAAAAGTAATTTAGAAGGATTTTCTTGGCAAATATAGAATATCTTCTTAATTATGGTAAAGGGGTTACTTATGAAAAAACAAAAGAAGCTAAAGATTGTTCCTATTATTGTGGTGGCATTGGTATGCTATTTCGCTTACACTGCGTTCTGCCTACAAGGTACAGTAGAGGATAGAAAGCAAGAAGGGATTAAGCTACAGCAGAACATAGCTGAAGAACAGAGGAAAAAAGAACAATTAGAACAGCAAAAGAACTCTATTAATACTCCTGCATTTGCAGAAAAAATAGCTAGAGAAAAGTTGGGATATGTGAAGGATGGAGAGGTTATTTATGTAGATACCAATAAATAGCAATTTTTCTTGACGCCATATATCTAAATGTATTATAATCGAATTGTTTTTAATTGGAAGTTTTGGAGGGTATCTTTTTGTATGCTTTTGGAAGTGGGAAATGTTGTTGAAGGGAAAGTATCAGGTATAACTGCGTTCGGTGCATTTGTTCAATTACCTGAGGGCAAGACTGGTTTAGTTCATATTTCTGAAATTGCAGAAGAGTATGTTAAGGATGTTAGTTCTCATCTTAGAGATAATCAAGTAGTAAAAGTAAAAATATTATCAATTGAGCAGAGTGGTAAGATTGGTTTATCCATTAGGAAGGCTATAGAACCCAAAAAGGTTCAAAGCCCAATAGCTAAAGCACCGGCAGAATTTGACTGGACCTCTACTAAAAATAATATTAATTCTGCATCTATGTCTTTTGAGGATAGACTAGCAAAATTTATGAAAGACAGCGATGAGAGGTTACATGATTTAAAGAAAAATGTTGATAATAAGCGTGGTGGGGGCGGCTACAAGAAATCTACACAATTCTAGCCATGTAAAAAGTTTACATTAACTTTAGTGTTGACATGTAATTCATATCGTATTATAATAAAAAAGTCGCTAATGACCAAGCCGAAGTGGCGGAACTGGCAGACGCACAGGACTTAAAATCCTGCGAAGCTAACCCTTCGTACCGGTTCGATTCCGGTCTTCGGCACCAAAAAGAAACAATAGTAAGATACCAAGTATCATACTATTGTTTCTTTTTTTTGCACTTATATTATGTTTACAGATAATCTCTTCTGTTTCCTCATTTTTTAACTATTTTGATAATATCAAATAAAGCATTAACCAACGTCCAGTTTTGTGCAAATGGGCGCATTACATTCCAATATCCGGCACCATAGAGGTTAAATTCGTGTAATTGTTCAAGTTTGGCCTTTATGCTTCTAGCGTCCTCAAACCATACTTCATGTTCTCGCCCTTGACTATCCATATATTTGAAGTAGGGAGATTGGGCTAACTCATCATATTGAATGGGAGAACCATGTGTAGAAGCAATTTGAATGGCCTGCTCATTTCCAATGGAAGGAGCTCTCGAAACACCCTTTTGAAACGGAAGGGTGAAATCATAACCATAATTGGGTATTCCCATATATATTTTTTGAGGGGGGATTTGGCTAACGCCATATTCTACTACTCTTCTGACCTCATTAATAGGAGCAACCGCCATAGGGGGACCATAAGTATAGCCCCATTCATATGTCATCAATAGGACGGTATTTGCAGCTTCTCCAAGTGCAGCATAGTTGTGTGCTTCATAAAGAAGACCTTTTTGCTCAGGTGAGGTTTTTGGTGCGAGGTCAACGTTAACCGTAAACCCTTGTGAATTCATTTTCTGAGTAATATTTTGTATAAAGGCAGTATATGCATCTCTGTCTTGCGGATTAATGAATTCGAAGTCAATATCTATACCGTAATATCCCTTTTGTTTCATCTTTCGGATAAGTTTATCTATAATCATATTCTGAAATTCAATATTATTAAATAAATAGCTGGCAAGCTCACCACTTGTTGTGCCATTTTCCGTTATTGATGAAAAAAGCATTATTGGGGCAACATCAAAGTATTTTGCCATCCTTATAAGGGGTTCATCATTTATCTCTATTAATTCACCCTCCTCTGTGAAGCCATACCCAAATATAGTGAGTGTAGTAAGATAGGCCAAAGTATTTATTAAATCCTGCGTTTGTACATAAGGATACACATACCCATTAATAGCAATTTTTCCAAGCTTATTACTTTCATGCTCTAGTGTTATCTGCTGTCCTGCATAAACATAGGGCTTCTGTATAAGATCTGGGTTATTTTGCAGAAGAGAGACTATTGTAGTGTTATTGCGTTTTGCAATTGAATACAGTGTATCGCCCGGTTTAACCGTATATGTTTTTATTGGTCTTAGAATAATAAGAGACTGTCCGGGCATCAAGTAGTTTGTAAGTCTAAGCCCGTTATCAGCGATTATCTCGTTTGGTGTAATATTAAATCTTGCAGCGATACTTCTAATAGTATCGCCTGGTTGAACAATATATATTTCCATGGAGCACCTTGTTTACTTTATGTTAATCTACTCTATTATATTAGCCAGATAAGACAATGGTTACCTAATAAAGCAGATAATGGTTATCTAGTATAAAGCAGATAATGATTTTCTAATATAAAGCAGATAATGATTTTCTAATATCAAGCAGATAATGGTTACCCAATATAAAGCAGATAATGGTTGCCTTATATAAGTCATATAGTGGGTTAGCAACTATAAAGTAGATAATGATTTCCTAAAGTAGGGGTAATGGTGTTCAATTAAAGACACAAAAATAGCAGTTACAGCATCAGTGTAACCGCTATCATGCATCGAATAGTTATCAATATATTCTTCATTAAAGTCTATCTGTAATGTTATTTTAAAACAGTTATTTTCTTTATTACTACTTTTTCAATTGGCTGGGACATTTCTCCAGTATATTCGTTCAGTTGAACCGGAGTGTCTGATATCTTGTCCAACACATTTTCACCTTCAATAAGTTTACCAAAAGCTGCGTAATTACCATCGAGTCCTGGTTCGTCGTTGTTCATTATAAAAAACTGACTGGAGGCTGAATTATTGTCATTGCTTCGAGCCATAGAAATTACACCCTTTGTATGGCTGAGGTTATTTTTTGTGAACCCATTACTTGCAAATTCGCCTTTTATAGTTTGATCAGCACCTCCGGTACCATCACCTTTTGGATCTCCTCCTTGAATCATGAAGCCTTTAACTATTCTATGGAAGGTAAGTCCATCATAAAAACCAGACTCAGCAAGCTTGGTAAAGTTTTGTACCGTTTCTGGAGCGTATTGAGAATACAGTTCAAAAACCATTTTATCACCGTTGTTCATCTCAATCTGAATCTTTGAATTTGTAGAAGTTGTATCAACTGTTGAATTTGTTGCACTGCTTTCAGACTGCTGAGTGCTATTGCTTGTGGTAGAAGAGCTTGAAGCAGATGTTGAACTACCCTTTATTTTACCACAACCTGAAATAAAAGAAATTGTAAAAATAATTGCAAATATTAAAATCGTAATTCTTTTTGCATTTTTCATAAGTTTAATCCTTTCTTTTTTTTATCTTCCAAATGATATAATAACTCAATAAAGTGATAAGGTCTACATTACAAAGAAAAATTCATAATTTGTTTGCTTATTATTTATAGATAGTTTAAACTTTGAATAAGTTAGTTAACAAAGGGGTTGTGGATATGAAGTACAATTTTGATGAGATTATTGACAGGAAAATTACTCATTCAGAAAAATGGAGTGACAGTCATAGGCGTTTTGGAAAAGAGGATGTAATACCATTATGGGTTGCTGATATGGATTTTAAAGTAGCACAACCTATCATAGATGCTATTACTGAACGTGCTCAGCATGGGATTTTTGGATATTCTGCTGTTCCAGAAAGTTACATAGATGCGGCCTGTGCCTTTCAGGCAAAAAGAAAGGGATGGAATATTGACAAGTCGCTAATAAGCTTAGCGCCAGGCGTTGTACCTTCCATTTGCATGCTGATTAATGAATTAACGCAAAAAGGGGATAAGATAATTATACAGACCCCCGTATATCATCCATTCTTTAGTGCAGTTAAAGATGCAGAGAGAATCCTGCTAGAAAGTCCACTGTTGGAAGTGGATGACAACTATTATATGGATTACGATGACTTAGAAAACAAGGCAAGAGATGGAGCAAAGTGCATAGTATTGTGCAGTCCCCACAATCCTGTTGGTAGGGTGTGGACTAAGGAGGAGCTTGCAAAGCTAGGAGAGATATGTGTAAAGTATGGGATGATTATAATATCTGATGAAATTCATTCTGACCTGATTATGCCAGGACATTTTCATGTACCTATTGCTTCTATTTCTGAGGAGATTAAAAAACTAACTATAACATGTTTTTCGGCTAGTAAAACATTTAATATAGCAGGTCTTCAGTCATCAATAGTAGTTTTCCCTGATAAGGAAACAAAGCGTAGACTTGATAAAGCATGGAGGAAGCTTCATATTGAGGTGACAAACTGCTTTAGTACTGTGGCTGTTCAAGCAGCATTTGAACATGGAGAAGAGTGGCTGGAACAGGTTTTGGCGTATATTGAGCAAAACATGGAGTTTGTGATTAATTATATTAATGATAAAATTCCTGGGATCAGGGTTAAAAAACCACAAGCGACATATCTCATGTGGCTAGATTGCCGAGGGCTGGGTATGAATGGAGAACAGCTTAAAGAGTTTATGATACATAAGGCTGGCCTTGCAATGAATACAGGACATAGCTTCGGTGTCACAGGCGAAGGTTTTATGAGGCTAAATACGGGCTGCCCACGTTCTATTTTAGAAGACGCATTGAAAAAACTTGAGGAAGCAGTAAAAGAATTGTGAAGTAAGCCAAAAATATAAGAATTATTGACCTTAAAAGTTGAGCTGGTTTAATTGACGACAAATTATTAAGCTGGCTCATTTTATATGACCTTCAGAAGTGGAAGGTTTACGAAAGACTATTCTACTTTAACTTGTGAAGTGGAAGGCTTAAAAAACTATTTTCTATTTTACCTTTGAGGAGTGGAGAGCAACTGGAATATATTACATTTAAAAAAACCTTGCATTTATAGAAGATGTGTGTTAAATTAATATATGTCGTCGGGCGGCAATGAATAAACAGACCGATTACAGTATATAATATATGAGTAACAATTTAATTATCGCGGGATGGAGCAGTTGGTAGCTCGTCGGGCTCATAACCCGAAGGTCGTGTGGTTCAAGTCCCACTCCCGCAACCATGAGAACCCTTAAAGCATAAGCTTTGAGGGTTTTTAGTTGTGTAACGAATACCACGTGTTATACACGTGGTTCTGAGAAGCTTACAGCTTTGAGTAGAAAATAAAAATCTCCTTTGTTAAAATATTTGCAGGTTCGCCAACCGCATTTATATAAACAAAGGAGGTTATCCTAGATGGATACAGAAAGCTTAGCACATAGCAAATGGAATTGCAAATATCATATTGTCTTTGCACCAAAATACCGCAGACAGGTGATATACGGAAAAATAAAAGCAGATATAGGTCAAATAATAAGGAAATTGTGTGACCATAAGGGAGTAGAAATAATTGAGGCAAATGCTTGTCCTGACCATATACATATGTTAGTGAGCATTCCTCCGAAACTCAGTGTTTCAAGCTTTATGGGATACTTAAAAGGAAAAAGTTCGCTAATGATATTTGACCGACATGCTAATCTGAAGTATAAGTATGGAAATAGGCAATTCTGGTGTAAAGGATACTATGTTGATACGGTCGGAAGGAACAAGAATGCAATAGCAAAATATATACAAAACCAATTACAAGATGACATAGCAAGTGATCAAATGAGCTTGATAGAGCATATTGACCCGTTTACGGGTGAGCCAGTAAAGAAAGGCAAATAAAAACAGACCCTTAAGGGTCTGCCCGTAAAAAATACGCGGTTGGCGGACAATTCAATATGTCTTTAGACATAGCTAGTAACATGCCCTTATAGGGCTAGAGCATGCCACGTGTTTTACACGTGGTCATGAC
>JAEXOY010000025.1 GCA_023439045.1 Bacillota bacterium
GTATATAGCAGGATCATTTTTCCTTCATCAAAACTTGCAACAAACGAGCTTTCAAAAAAATTCATCGAGCAGCCGAATTTCGACCTGCACCAGATTTACAGAGCCCTCGAATTCCTTGCGAAAGAGACGGACTCCATCCAATCCTGCCTGTATGAAAACAGCCTGAAAATTTCAAAGAGGAACCCCCGCCTACTCTACTATGACTGCACCAACTACTTCTTTGAGATCGAACAGGAAAGCGGCAAGAAACAGTACGGACCTGGAAAGGACCACAAGCCCAACCCCATCATCCAGATGGGCCTGTTCATGGACGGAGACGGCATCCCCCTCGCATTTAGCATCGACAGGGGGAACATGAATGAACAACTGACATTGAAACCACTGGAAAAGAAGATATTGTCCGACTTCGAGCTTTCCAAGTTCGTTGTCTGCACCGATGCTGGCCTTTCATCTGAGGAGAACCGGAAGTTCAACGACAGAGACGGACGGGCTTTCATCACTACACAGTCTATCAAAAAACTGAACAAACGCTTAAAAGGATGGGCGCTTGCAACAGACGGTTGGAAACTTCCGGGCAGCGATAAGACCTATGATATTTCTCAGCTTGACAAGATGATAGAAAACGCCAGTGAGGAGGACAAGGCAAAACTACAGGCCAAAGTCTTCTTCAAGGAGCGCTGGATCAATGAGAGCGGCCTTGAACAGAACCTGATTGTGACATACTGCGTAAAATACAGGGACTATCAGCGTAAGATCCGAAACTCCCAGATAGAACGTGCCCGGAAAGCAATAGACACCGACCCCGAGAGGATGAAGAAATGCAACCAGAACGATTACAAAAGGTTTGTCCATAAGACAAACTGTACTGTCGAAGGTGAAGTTGCAGAAAAAGAAATATACAGCATTGATAATGACCTTATCCGGAAAGAGGAAGCCTTTGACGGTTTTTATGGGGTCTGCACAAATCTGGATGCCGACGTTTCTGAAATCATCAGGGTGAACAACAGCAGATGGGAAATCGAGGAATGCTTCAGGATCATGAAAAGTGAGTTCAGGGCAAGGCCTGTATACCTAAGTAATGATGACAGGATAGAAGCGCATTTCATCACCTGCTTCATATCGCTGGTCATATACAGGCTGCTCGAAAAGCGACTCAACGAGGATTTCACCTGCCATGAGATTATCAGTGAATTGCGGGAAATGAATTTCAAAGAGATTCGTGGGGAGGGCTATGAACCCATATACACAAGGACGGATTTTACCGATGCCCTGCATGAAGCTTTCGGCTTCCATACCGATTACCAGATTGTCACTTCGAAACAAATGAAAAAAATTTTTAAAGCCACCAAAAAGCGGTGACATTGCGCACTTTTTAGGTAAACGTCAAAAGCTTGAATCCCAATATTTCCAATGGGTTCCAAGCTTTTTCTCTTCTCAAACTGTCAAAGACAGGATTATACCAGAAAAAATTGAATGAGGGGGTATTGTTTAATTCATTCAGGCTAACTAGGTCGTATACCGCTTTATTAAGCGCTACGATAAAGCTGTTGAGAAGCCCTCGTCCTATATTATAATTGTAATTTGTAAACGCTAAATATGATTTTATTGATAAGTCCTAAAGCTGGCTGCCATAATAGCGCGTATAGAAAGCAAATGAACTTACTATTCCGCCTTCCACCTTATAGAAAAATGAGTTTGTAAAACCTTCATAACCGTACAATCGCCAGGCGCGATATGCGGAATCCCATGTTTTTAAACCGCGAGGCGTGCTGTAATGCTTATTACTTGAAAAGCCCACTCGGATAGCACATACTCTTCCATTCATGCTTTCGATATCGTCATGCGGCTTATTAATGCGCATAACATATACTTCCAAAGCATCATTTTTATATTCCTCAATGCTATAATTTATTACCTCATCTACTACCCCCGCATATTGCAGCTGTGACCTAAAATTTGCAGGCAGGTTGTCATAAGAATCTTTTAATTTGACTTCGTTAATACCCAGTTCATTTTTAAAACCTCCTAAAATAGCCATGCGCGATTCCGGATATTGGCGTACTCCCGCATTAATACCGTTATAAGGGTAATGGCCGTCAAAATCAGCCGGTATAAATACAGTGCCATTTGAAACTACAGGCACATATTTTTCATCGACAGCTACAGGGGCATCGGAGTTTTTTTCACCGAATAATTCTCTTGAACCTGATACTACATAGGTTTCCCCATTAGCAATAATCGAACGGGAGCCTATTTGATATTTTGTTGTGTTGCCAAATAATTTAATGGTTGCAATATTGTCTTCAAATGAATATGTTCCGCCGAGCAGTTTTGTTACTGCTTCCAGTGGTATATAAAAAGTATCGTTCCGAACAAAAGGTGGAGTTGCCAATGTTACAGGTTCTCCATTTAAAAGCGCTTCATTATTATCTGCTATCAAACTTAACACATAGTTATTTTCAAGTGAAGCATCGGACTTATTTTCAATATTGACCTTTTTGTCAGCGCTTTGTGCATTATTATTTATAGGTTTTGGACTACTTGAAGAATTGGCCATAC
>JAEXOY010000041.1 GCA_023439045.1 Bacillota bacterium
TTCCCATACCGAACACAGCAGTTAAGCATCCTAGTGCCGATGATACTTGGTTGGAGACGACCTGGGAAAGTAGGAATCTGCCAGATTTATATCAAGACCTCATGTTAATAGCATGGGGTTTTGTTTGTATATCTTAATAAGATTCAGTAAACAAAGAGTAGAAGACATATATTGTGTTACAGAAGGTATATATGCTATGACACAATATATATAATGCTGTGATAGAAAACATATAAACGTAAAATAAAAATCCAGTAGTAAGTATTTCAAAGTGAACTTACTGCTGGATTTTTGGCATTAGAATATAATATTGTTTAATTGAAGAATTTAATCCTGAGTTAGATATAAGTTAAACCCCTGTATCTGCTTTTGTATTCCTAGCGGCATTTTTTGCAGCCCGAGCTTCCTTCTTTGTCATTTTAGGAGCCTTCTTTGAACTACCTTTATCACCCATAATATCACCTCCACAAGAATTTTCTTTATGGAGAGTATTACCAAATATTAACTTTATTATAACAAGGTAGCAGAGTACATATGAAAAATAATTATCTAATATATACTGTTCCCACTTTTTTATCATACCAATAGGAGTACTGCTTACTAATATTGACATCTAGCTGAGGAAGTAACTTTTGAGAAACCAACTTAAGGCTCAGATATTTTTTATTGTTAAAAACTACTGTATCTTGGAAGTTAATATCTGTAATTCTAAAAATACTCTTGGCATCTGTTATATCAATATAGCATTCATTGTTTAAAATAATAATGTCTGATAAAGGGCTGGTTAACTCATCTTTATAGATTAGTGATATCTTGTTGGTTTTATCTAGACTTCCCTGTACTTGAAGTAGCTTTGCTAGCCTAAGAGGTACGTACTTGTTTTTTGACCATATTGATGAATACCTAGACCATTCAACTGGCTTGGTTATACTACGCTTTCCTCCTACTTCAATAGTGAATGCTGGAATATTGAGTACTGAGACCGCCCAATCCTTGAAGCCTGCTCCAGATAGAGAAGAGGAGGGGCTTACCAAAGAGTAACCTGTCACCTTTGAAAGCTCGTTTGCGAACTGCTTATCCCTCTTGAGTAGATCACCCTTTTGCCCATAATACCAGTAAATAATATCACCTGCTGCATGGTATGATACTGCCACATCAAAACCAAGATTTTCGCATAGTGCCTTAACGGCCAATGTCTCAGGTTGTGAAAATGGTTTATCTCCAGTAGCATACTTCTTGTTATACTCCCAGTTTATATCATAGTCATGATTGAGATTTACCTTATTTGCATTCCAGTAGTAACCGGGATTACTATCTACGCACACCTGTACCCCATCAGGGTTAACTAATGGCATAAAATAGAAGGATACTTTATTATTTAGAAGATCCTTTACATTTACTCCGTCAAGGTTGCTGTTTTTACTAGAGTAAGATTCAAGTAAAAGCTGTATCTGATTTAATGATATTATTGTGCCAATATATTCTCTAGGATGATGAGTTGCATTAATAAATATTTTCAATGGCCCGTTGCCTACCTTGAGAACCGGAAGCTGACGGTTTTGTACTGAATAACCTGAATTAAATAGGTATGTAACGGAAGGATATTTCTTTCGGAACTCATTTAACCTATTTAGCGTGTCCTGATAAACATTCTTGCTTTTATATATTTCGCTAAAAGATTTTGAATATGTAATGTTGGGCGTAGTTAATGTATTAATATTTGCGGTGTTAGCAATATTAATGTTATCAGTATTATCATTATTGGATATATATAAGCTCTCAATGTTTACAGTGCTAGTAATATTTAGGCTATCAGAATTTTCGGCGTTCACCAAGTTTTGATTTAAAGGTAATAACATAATAATTAGAATACTCACTATTCGTTTTATTGTTCTCAATGTAGTCCCCCTATGTATATGAGCATTGTGTGTAAAATATCCATGGAGATATCCTACTTTTATCATATTAGCATAGGTATTAAATTTCAAGCTTAAAATATTATATGTTTCCCTACAACACTGGATATTTCGACATTTATATATGCTGTACTTTCACTGCACATACACCCATCCATATACATTTTACAAGACTTATTTCTTGACACTACAGATTTATCAATATAATTCTGGCTTGCAGTATCATTCATAATAATAGCTCTACCTTGAGCAGATATAGATCTAAATGAGTTTTTGCGGTGCTTCTGACGATACGATTCCATAATATATATATTTATATTGGGATTACACTTTATATTATCGAAAGTTTGGCAGTCGGAATTTATCATCATGTAAAAAAAGAGAATATCTTCTTTAAAATCATAGCTGTACATAGCAGTTGAGGTGTGCGGTTCACCCGAAGCAGATACCGTGCCAACATTACAATAGATGTTATTTTTAAGTACCTCCAGCATCTGATGCTGGTTTAGATATAAAAAACAGTTCTTAGAACATATCTCAGTTGTACCATTATTCCATATTGTTTTTGGGATATCGCTAACATCAGTTGGGCTTGGATTATTTTCTAGCATTGAATGTATTGGCGAGGTTGCTTTATTGTAAGGAATATATTGCTTTTTTCTTTCTGCGGGACGGGAGTGGTTTTCCATGTCACAGACCCTCTCTTTAATTCATAGATATGTTTACTAATCATAGATTATGCTGAAGATCTCCTATTTGACAGTTATTTTATAAACTTTTAGATTAAGCAGTATTTTTTCTGAGGGTTTTTGTAGGGTTATAGGTATTACATAATTTAAAATAGCGTAATAAAGCACGGTTTAGAATGCTATACTAGAACTTGTACAGCTACTATATAGTTTAAAATAGCGTAGAAAAGCTCTGACCACCCGTATAATGGACAGAGCTTTTCAAGAGGATGTATAAAATATGATTAGAGGACTGATTGTAAGTCCTTGAAAATGGCCTAAAACGGTGGATGGCATGTCAAAAGTAATATGCTTAAATAAGGATATCTTATTAAAACTACTCTTCAAAATTAGTAGAATGCTTAAGACAAGGGTGTTCATCCATCTCAAATAAGTCATTTACATTTAAACTAATGGATGCATATTTACATATGTACGATTTGTTTTCTTCACAGTAGGAACCGCCAGTGGTTGGATGGATATAGTTGCAATCTAAACAATGTAACATAATAGAACCCTCCTTATTGATAATTATTTAACAAGTTATGTATTTATAATAATACAATTTTGATAGAAATGCAAGAGTTATTTTAAATAATTGCATAAAATATTTTAAGTCATAAAATATCAGATATTAATGCACAATATTACAGTAAATAAATTATTTTTTGAATTATTAAGTACAACCACTTGCAAATAATGTATAATTTCAAAATTATTAGATAAAAATAAGAACGACTTATTAGATATTAAAATAAGGACGATTATTTATATATAAAATAAGGATGGTTATTTAGCTAGTAAAAGTACCAAAAAAGCTCCGACAGCACATGATATGCTATCGGAGCTCTTAAGAGGATTTATAAAACAGAGCGATAATAGTTTAGTTTATTTCCCTAATACTGCCATAGCCTTAGATACTATGTTTTCAGCAGTAAATCCGAAGTATGGGAATAACTTATCAGCAGGGCCGGATGCACCGAATGTATCTATAGAAACAACATCTCCCTTGAGTCCAACATACTTGTGCCAGCCAAATGAAGATGCGGCTTCAACAGCAACCCTTGCAGATACTGAAGAAGGAAGAACGCTCTCCTTGTATTCCTTTGACTGCTTTTCAAACAGTTCCCATGAAGGCATACTTACAACTCTTGCATCAATACCTTTAGCCTGAAGTTCTTTGCCAGCTTCTAGAGTTTGGTGCACTTCAGAACCGGAAGCCATCAATATTATTTCTGGAGTAGCATTCTTGCTATCTAGAAGTGTATAAGCTCCCTTAAGTGCTATCTTGCCGTCTATATCAAGTACTGGCAGGTTCTGACGTGTAAGTGCCAATGCAACAGGTGCATCTTCACTAGTAATAGCAGTGTACCAAGCAGCAGCTGTTTCATTTGCATCAGCAGGTCTCATAACGATAAAGTTAGGAATACTTCTAAGAGATGCAAGCTGTTCAATAGGCTGATGAGTAGGTCCATCTTCGCCAACACCGATACTGTCATGAGTTAGTACATAAGTTACTGGAACCTTCATAAGAGCTGATAATCTCATAGCGCCCTTCATATAGTCACTGAATACGAAGAAGGTTGCACAATATAGCTTAAGACCACCGTAAACTTGCATTCCGTTAGCGATAGCTGCCATTGCATGTTCTCTAACTCCAAAGTGGAGGTTTCTACCTGAATAATTATTTGTCAAGAAATCTCCTGCACCCTTCATAACAGTCTTGTTTGAAGGACCAAGGTCAGCTGAACCACCAACCATATTTGGAATCTTAGCTGCAAGATAGTTTATCAAGTCACCTGATACTGCTCTTGTAGCATTTGCCTTTTTGTCAAACTTCCAGAAATCTTCATCTGCAAGTAATGATTCTTTGATATCCTGGTTGTGCCACATATCCCATTCAGCAGCTAGTCCTGAGTATTCAGCCTTGTAAGAAGCAAAAAGCTTATTCCATGTATCTTCTGCAGCTTGTCCTGCAGCCATTATTTCATTCATATGAGATGCAACTTCGTCTGATACTGCGAAGTCTGAATCCTTAGGTATTCCTAGGAATTCCTTTGTAATTCCAAGACATTCAGCTCCTAATGGTTCTCCATGAACAGAAGCGCTGCACGCTTTTGGTGAACCGTAACCGATTTGTGTTTTTACTATAACTATTGATGGTGCAGAAGTATCCTTCTTGGCAGCATCTAAAGCAGCATTTATAGAATCTAGGTCATTTCCGTCTTCTACCGTGAGAACCTGCCAGCCATATGCTTCAAATCTCTTTGCAACATCTTCAGCAAATGCTATGGAGGTATCTCCTTCAATAGTTATATTGTTGCTATCATATAATAATATAAGCTTGCCGAGCTTAAGAGTTCCTGCGAGAGAAACAGCTTCACAAGCTACGCCTTCCATGAGACAGCCGTCTCCGCAAAGAACATAAGTATAGTTGTCTACAATGTTGTACCCTGGCTTGTTAAACTTAGTAGCTAGAAATTCTTCTGCCATAGCCATACCAACACCGTTTGCGATACCTTGTCCTAGAGGGCCAGTAGTAATTTCAACACCTGCAGTATGCTTGTACTCAGGGTGTCCAGGGGTCTTACTTCCAAATTGTCTAAAGTTCTTGAGATCCTCTATTGAAACATCATATCCAAAGAGGTGAAGTAGTGAGTAGAGCATTGCAGAACCATGTCCCGCTGATAATATGAAACGGTCTCTGTTTGACCAGTCTGGGTTCTTAGCATTATGCTTTAAATGCTTTGCCCAAACAGAATATGCTATTGGAGCAGCACCCAATGGTAATCCAGGATGTCCGGAATTGGCTTTTTGTACTGCTTCAGCAGCGAGAACTCTAATGGTATTCACACATGCTGTATCAATTTTGTTCATTTCGTTCCTCCTAACATGTCTTTTTCTACATTTATCATACTAACACAAATATCCAATAAATAAAGCAATATTTTTAAAAGTGTAATATAATAATAACATTTTTCAAAATAATGCTAATACCATTAAATATTTTTAGGTGTTTTAGACAATTAGCACCAAAGTATGATATTTGAAGGGCTATATTATTATTTTTAGTATATACAAATAGTAAACAAAAATCAAAAATAAAAAAGCTTATCCTTAAATAATTATAATTTAGAATAAGCTTTTTTATTTTTATATATTTGAGTGGAGGGGTACGCTAGTTTATTATTAACACCTAATAATACTATTCCATAACAGCCAATATCTCATTATTTTGTGCTAGACTCTCGAAATCAACAAAACGGCCATCAATTCTTGTCCCATTAACAATAAGATATTTGACACCCTTCTGTATACCATTTTTATTGTCAACAGTGATATTTAGAGTTTTACCTCTCCAAATCTTTTTAATTGTGAACTGCTTCCAATCAGAAGGAATACAGGGATTTATACTTATGCCATCATAATCAGGGTGCAGGCCAAGAATGCCGTCCACCATTGATACCATAACAGTAGAGGCAGTTCCTGTCAGCCAGTGAACATGAGCACGACCGTGGTGCTGTGCATCTAGACCTTCGGTAGCCTGTCCGTGTACATATGGCTCAAGCTTTCTAATCTCGGCATGGTCATTCATGGAGGCAGGATTACATTCGGTAAAGTACTTATATGCACGATTGCCGTTACCCATCATTGTTTCAGCTAAGATTATCCAACCCTGAGGTTGTGAGAAAATACCTGCGTTTTCCTTGGTACAGGCATTGAAAAGAATCATTCTTGCAACGGGTAGTCCATAGGTTTTAAACGGTGGGTAGAACAGCATTACACCATGATCGGTATTTAGCTTTTGATGTACTGTATCAAGAATTTTCTTTGCCTGTTCTCCCTTTGCAGCACCACTTATTACAGCCCAGGATTGTGGATTTAGCCAAGTGCTCGCCTCTTTATTGTGCTTTGACCCTATAGTGTAACCATCTTCCGTAAAGCCACGCACAAACTGGTCTTCTTCAAATGCATACTTGTTGAAGGCCCATAACAAACCTCCTAAATGACTATCAATCCATTCTATATCATCGGTATTACCCTTTTTGTGTGCAAACTCACGGAAAATTTCCAGTGCATAGTATAGCTGGAATGCCACAAACATGGATTCGCCCTGTTCTCCAAGGCGCAAGCAGTCATTCCAATCTGCATGAAGCCCAGCAGGGAAACCATGTAAACCTTGTCTGTCAAGGCTGAACTGTATTGCCTGCTTCAAATGTGTATAGACAGTGGCAGTTCCCATATCAGAATAAGGTATTTCCTCGTCAATAAAGCTCCAATCTCCGCTTTCCTTTATGTATTTGATAACAGTTGGGAACAGCCACAGGGCGTCGTCGGCTCTGTAGAATGGGTGCCCAGTCTGGCGGCCATACTCTGGGTCATCAGGTGTGGGCTCATATCCTGGATTGTGATCAAACTTGACTAATGGGAGGCCGCCCCCGTTGGATACCTGGGCGGAGAGCATCAGCCAGAGACGCTCTTTAGCAAGAGCTGGGTCCAAGTGTATAATACCTTGGATATCCTGTACTGTATCTCTATAGCCAAGTCCGTTTCTCAAGCCGCAGTACTGGAAGGACGCAGCTCTTGACCAGAAGTATGTAATAAAGCACTGATAAGCGTTCCATACGTTGACCATGTTATCAAAGTTGGGGTCAGGTGTTTTGACATTGAGACTTTCAAGCTTGGTATGCCAAAAGGCTTTTAATTCATTGAGCTCTGATGCCACTATTTTGTCTGCATTGTGCTCATATTTCGATATAACTTCGTCCGCAGTAGCCTGGTTTCCGCCGCCTAATATAAAG
This sequence comes from Bacillota bacterium, assembly GCA_023439045.1. Classification (GTDB taxonomy): domain Bacteria; phylum Bacillota; class Clostridia; order Acetivibrionales; family DSM-1351; genus Ruminiclostridium. The sequence goes on from JAEXOY010000041.1 coordinate 7,447, forward strand.
GTAAAGGATTTTGTCTCTCCCGGCTGTAGGCTCATGTCAATTTGCAGCACTCCGCAGCTGTTTCCATTGTAGGCCTCAGAATTTTGGCATTTACCTGCAACTACTGACGCAGGATTTGAGTAGTTTCTATAATTACCTATAAATACGTCTCTATCTCCATCAAAAGCAGAAACCTTTTGCCCTGCTAATCCAAAATATCTGCAAATGGATTCTCCCATCAGGTCGCAGGTACCATCTGTTCTAGCAGACGCCTCAGAGCCGTTTTCATTTATTACTTGTAATATATTTTTGCCCTTGAAGTAGGTCTTATTAATAAACATGGAATACTGAAGGTTAACAGTATCATTCTCGTAGTGCGGATGGTTTGTAAATTCGCATGCACCAAACACAGATATATCTCTCTTAACATCCGAGCTGTTTTTTATAGTTACATGCCAAACTTCGTAACTCTTATCCAATGGAACATAGTAGGTAGTTGAAGCAGCTATTGATTTGTATCGAGAAGAAATTACAGTATATGCGGTACCATGGTGACATTCACTAGTAAACTGTTCAATGGGCTTACAGACTGGTTGCCAAGAACAGGACCAGTAATCATCGTCAGAATTGTCTCTTAAATATACATATCTACCAGGCTGATCATTTGACATTGTGTTAAATCTAAACCTAATAAGTCTTCCCGATGCACCTGACTTAATAAAGCTATAACCGGTTGCATTATTTGAAATAATCGCCCCGTACTCAACTGAGCCGAGATAATTTGCCCAAGGAGCAGGGGTGTCAGGCCTTGTAATAACATATTCCTTATTGGCTTCATCAAAATAACCGTATCTCATAGATAGTATCCTTTCATAAATGGGAAGCTTCCCATTTTCCTATGTATTAAATTATAGCACGATACCTTAAGATATTTGCTGTTCTTTTTTGCTATTTAGTGTAAAATATTGTGCTATAATTCAAAGCCAACGGAGTGCAGGGGTGAGCAACAAATTTAGTACTTGTAAAAATATTTTAAAGAAAGTAAAACTTAAATATAATAGAAGAATTTAACATTTATATATATAATTAATGTGACAATATGAAATAATGCAGAGGATAAGGTTAATGAGCTTTGACGATTTTGAAAGGTACAAAAGGCATGACTCAAAATTATAAAAATGACTTGAATAGTAGAGTTGTGAATATAAAAGGGAACAACGAGGAAAAGGACCTGCTCATCGAAGAATACAAGCCCTTTATTGCCGCCTGTACAGAAAGATTTACAAAAAGGTATGTTACATATGGTGAGGACGATGAACTTAGTATTTCTATGCTGGCATTTAATGAAGCAATAGAAGGCTATTCTATTGAACAGGGTAATTTCCTCGCTTTCTCAAGCTACGTAATAAAGAGAAGACTAATAGATTATGTTAGAAGGCAAAAAGTCTCCACTGGTGTTGTTGCACTATATTCTCCCAAAACAGCAGGGGACAAGGTACTACTTTCAATTGAAAACACAGAGAGCCTCAATAGATATGGGGAAGAGAAGATAAAACAGCAAAGAAAATTAGAGATTCAAGAATACAAATCTGAGCTTAATGAGTGGGGAATAACAATGGACGATCTGCTAACTGTTTCCCCTAAGCATGATAAAACAAGGGAGCTATACAAAGAGGTTGTTCAATACATACTGCAAAGCCCCATTCTAATCAATGAGATAATATCAAAAAAACAGTTACCACTAGCACTCATTCAAAAAGATACTGGTATACCCCGCAAAAAGCTAGAGAGAGCACGAAAATATATAATAGCAATGATAATACTTTTAACTGGTGATTACAGAACACTTCAAAGCTATATCGATTGGCCATAACGGCTACTGAAAGGATCTGTTATAAATGAATGGAATAGTACTGGAAGTGAAAGATAAATATTGCGTTGTGATGGATCAAGGAGGGCGGTTGGTCAAGGTTAACACTGCTACGGGCATCAATGTAGGGGAAGAGATTGAGCTAACAAATAGGCCAACATTCAGTGTGCCACGGGTAATGCCAGCAATAGCAGCTGCTGCTGTACTGGTGCTGATGCTTTTTTCAGGTTTGGGTGCGTATATGTATTATCATCCCATAACCTATGTAAATATTGACATAAACCCAGGCATAGAGCTGTCTGTAAATAGATTTGACAGGGTAATATCAGCATATGGCATAAATGATTCGGGCAAGGAATTTATAGGCAAGCTGAGCTTTAAAAACTATAAGGTGGATTTAGCAGTAAATGATATAATAGCCATTGCACAGGAGGATAAATATCTCTCGGAGGGCCAAGAAAATGCACTGGTTATGACTGTTACTTCAGATGATAAAGCTAGTGCTGAGCAAATGCTTGTTGAACTTAATACAACGGTGGAACAACAATTACAAACAAAGCATATTGCGTCAGAGGTTATTACAAAAACTATTGAGAAGAAAGAGCACGATGATGCTGTCAAGAAGGGTGTTTCTCCTGGAAAGTTAGAAATAATCAACAAGCTGACAGATATTGACAAAACTATGACCTTTGAAAAGTGTAAGGATATGCCTATTAGAGAATTGGTAAAGGGTATTAAGATAGCTGATAAGAAAAATAATAATGTTACAAATATTGGTGGGGAGCAAACAACTCAGAACAAGCACGACAAAGCTACTGCCCCCGGCCAGAACAAGCACGACAAGGCTACTGCCCCTGACCAGAACAAGCACCATAAAGCTACTGCCCCTGACCAGAACAAGCACGACAAGGCTACTGCCCCCGGCCCAAACAAGCAGGACAAGGCTACTGCCCCCGGTCAGAGCAAGCAGGATAATGACAAGGCTAAACAAGGACAAGAATGATTAAGGTAGCTTAACCCTCAAAAAAGACAAATGCGGTAATAATAAAGTAATAATTAGTACCCCAAAAATCAATTTAGCTCTTGCGAAGATATATAATAAAAAGCAAAGGAACGGTTTTATATGAAGAAGATAGTTTGCATCGCATTAAGTTTGGTAATTTTTTTGAGTACCATTCCTGTTATGGCTAATAGCGGACACCAAGATGGGAAAAACGTTAAGGGCCAGAGCCTAAGCACAAAAGTAAGTGCTCAAAAAAATCAGACCAACAAAAAGCTGGATAATATTAAGAAGGATAGTAAAAAGCAGGACCCAAAGCAAGAAAACCAAGCTAAGAAAGATAATAAGGTTAAAAATCTACCTATAAAGATAGCTAACTATAATGATAATTATGGTTTAACACCTTCTGCAATAACAACACCGCGAGCAATAACGACACCGCCAGCCATAACAACACCACCAGCGATAACAAAACCACATGCTACAATAACGCCGCCGGCAATAAAAGCACCGCGAGCGATAATAACACCGCCAGCAATAAAAGCACCACGAGCAATAACGACACCGCCAGCGATAACGACACCGCCTGCTGTGCATTTAAAGCATAAAGAGAAAGCAAATACTACAACAAACAGTGCGGTCTCACTAGCATACTCAGGCAACTGGCAAGTAAAGACCGGTATTGGTGCTTATAAAGGAGATTATCATTGGTCTAACACAACAGGCTCAACCATTACAATTAAATTTACTGGAAATCAGCTTGCTATATATGGAGAAATGGGTGCTGAAAATGGAATTGCTACTATTGCAATTGATGGGGGCGTAGCCCAATCGATAGACTACTATTCAAAACATAAGGTTACAAACAAAAAGGTGTTTGAAAGTAGTATACTGGCTGACGGGACACACACAGCTGTTATAACTGTTACTGGGAAACAAAATATTAAAGCCACTGGTAATAAGGTGGTATTTGATAGATTTACAGTTGGAACTCAGCTTAAAAATGATAAGATTGAAAAAGACGGTGACAAACACTTAAAGAATTATAAAGGTAAAAAGAAATAATTTGTAAATACTATAACTATCTGAATAATACTTACTTTCAGTAAATACTATATTGTAGCTAAATAAATTTCATTGAAGGTGCTATTATGAAGATAGCCATTGGCATAACGGGTGCAACTGGTGCTATATACGGGATTAGATTAATTGAAGCAATCAAAAGCTTGTCGGACGCCGAGGTGCATTTAATTGTGAGCAGCTGTGGAATGAAGACTATACAGATTGAGACACAATTACCCCATGAGCAAATAGAAAAGCTTGCTGATTGCATCTACCCAAATGATGATTTAGGAGCACTCCTTGCAAGTGGATCTTACCGCTTAGATGCTATGATTATTATCCCATGCAGCATGAAAACCTTAAGTGCTATATCAAACGGTTTGAGTGATACGCTTATAGCCAGATGTGCAGATGTATGCATAAAAGAAGGTAGAAAGCTTGTGCTTTGCCCAAGAGAAACTCCGCTAAGTGCTATTCATCTTGAAAACATGCTAAAGCTCTCTAGGTTGGGAGTGGGTGTGATTCCACCGATGCCCGCGTTTTACAACAATCCTGACAGTCTAGAAGATATAATTAATCACCATACCATGAAGGTACTAGATTACATAGGCATAGATAATAAATGGTCTTCTAGGTGGAGAGGCTAGCTTATCAAGCTAACCAAAACCCAATAGAAGGAAAAGGCTATATGTAGACTTTTAAACGCTCTCTACGTTCTCTTTTATACAAAAGCTCCTAGCACAGTACCTCTTGTGTACTTACTAGGAGCTTTTATTTTACTATTATTTTTAAGCTAATTGCCTCAAATAATCTAGATACTGCTGTTGCTTGTGCCTACATTGCTTGTGCCTGCATTGCTTGTACCTGCATTGCTTGTACCCTGCAGTATATTCACCTCTTACACCTATGCTCCCTGAAGATATTTCATAAGTGTTTTTAGCTTTGCCTCAACTGTTCCCGTCATAAATTCATGTCCGAAATATCTATGCACCGATATTTCCTTAGAGCAAAGGAGGTGATTGTATACGGCAAATACTGTTGAAGGTGGTGTAATATCATCAACAAGCCCAATACTAATCCAAGAATGACACTTTATTCTGTCAGCTAGATTCATTATATCAAAGTATGAGAGAGTTTCCTTAGCCTTAATCTCAATAGCAGGGTTGGTATTTCTTCTAAAAAACTCGTTTAATTCAGTATAAGGAGGATTAGGAGCAACATCTATAGCCCTGTTAAAGTTTGCAAGAAAGGGGTAATCGGCTAGTGCTACTACGGGTATACTACTAAGTGCTGCTGCAGCCAATGTAAGAGCACCACCCTGACTTCCGCCATGAACACCAATCCTTTTGGAATCAACCTCTTTCATATCGGACAAAACCTCTAGAGCCCTAACAGCGTCCATATAAACAGCCCTATAATAGTATTCGTTCTTGTCCAATAAGCCTTTGGTCATCCAACCGCATACACCACCAGTAGAGGATACCACGTTATCACTGCTATATCCCTGCTGACCTCTAACCTGCATATGAAATACAGCGTAACCCTTTAAGGCCCAGTTAACGACATCATGAATACACCCATCAGCAGCCCAATTATAGCCGTGATATAGCATCAGTCCAGGAAATTTACCATCTCCATCAGGTACTGCATAAACTCCCTCAATATTTGAATTATTAAAACCATTAAAATTAACTATGTACACTTTAACGCCCTTAACAGGATAATCATATGGAGTAAGGGTGTATTGCAATTTTACCTGAGAAAGCTCATTCAGAGTAGTAGCCCAGAATTCGTCAAAGTCTGGTCTCTTAGTTAATTCAGGCTTGTATTGCTGTAGTTTATCTAACGGCAAATCATATGGCTGAAGCATTTTAAATCCCCACTTTCATAGTAATATGTACCTATTATATAGCCATTTAATAACAGCTACAACCTGTTTATATATAAAAAATTATTATTTTTTAATATTATAAATTTTCACTAATAGCGACAAAAATTTTTCATAAATGATATAATATGTAACGTAAAAAATAATTTTGTTTGAGGTAACATACGAAATGGAGAAAGTCAAGAAGCTAAACCTATTTGGGTTTATAGATCAAACTGTTGCAATTTTGGAGGAAAGACGAGATTTATTAGAGATATTTACTGACGACTTATATAAGTATTTTAGGTCTCTTTTAGAGGAGTTTGAGTTTTTTGTAAATATCAATCATAGGGTTAAGAGCGTTGAGAGTCTCAAAGAAAAGATGATCAGAACGGATTGCTATACTGCAAATGCAAACCCGGAGGAATATCTTTTCAATTTGAGTGACCTCATTGGGCTAAGAATTGAGTGTAGATTTATTGAAGATGAAGCTAAAATTTATAAACGTTTATGTAAGATATTTAATAATAATTGTGGCAATGGTTATTACTGTGCTGCCGAATCGGGAGATATTCTCTTGAGGCTTGGAGAAAAGCAACCACAAGATCAGAAGAATGGTTTCAAAATATATCGAATAGATGGCATTATTAAGAGAATGAATACCGATATAAAGTTTGAGCTTCAGATAAAAGCACTAGTAAATATGTTCTGGAGCGAGATTGAGCATAAAATTATTTATAAAAATTACACCTATAACTTTTCTGAAAAATTCTATAGGGATATGCTTCACTCTATTAAACAGAACCTTGAAATGGTTGATAAACAGTTGCTTCTTGTTTTCAATCAGATAGCTGCGCAGGATAATATGAAGAAGGATAAGAGAATGTTAAATCTTCTCTCTCGATCAATAAATGAAACCTTCTCCTACAGAATAATGAAATCCATAGGTACAACTATAGATTTCAGGCAGGCATGTGACATAATGAGCGAGTATATTATCAAGATTAACAGGCTTACCACCGACGAGAGTTACAACCTGTTAATTGTAGATAAGCTTTCAAGGTTTAATGAGATAGTACAATGCAAGCTTAATGTAGAAGATGAGATTAGCTTCGAAAGAGAGTTACAATTTAATGATAAATATGAAAAAATGGTAGGGGAACATGTGTTAGCTAGCATTAACACAAACTTCAAACTGCACTTGTTTTTTATTATCTTATTTGAGGTTGAAGCGGGTAATAATGCTGAAGATTTTGAGGGTTTTATAAGCTTCTTTACAGAAAGGGCATTTCAGGGTCTTCAGAATGAACAATGGATAAGAAGGGACATTCTAAATGATGGGGAAAAGGCTATAGTAGAAGAGGATATCAAGCTTGCTATATTAAGCTATTTCTCAAATCATATGGATATATCATTATTTAACAGTACCTTTTTAAAGAAACTAGGCAAAAAAGTTGAGGTAATGCTTCTACAAATCCATAGCTTTGAACAATGGGAGGATACAAAGGCTGAGCAATTAAATGAATTTATGGCTGGGCTCAGTGAGCTAGTTTAGATATAGGTCGGACCGCGAATAGTAGCAGGGTGCTCAGAAACATGAAATGTTTCGTCGAAGGGAACCTAGGGTTCCCTAGCCAACAAGAAAATATACTGAGCAAGTAAAATAGTAAAATAAGCACTGAACGGATTTGCGAAGTAAATTTTCTCCGCATAAAGGCAGATTAGAATATAGAGGTACCAGTATAGATAAAGCATAGTAAAATTATCTGTACATAAAATCTATACTCTTTCTTAATAATAATGGCATATTAAACTGGAGACTTAGAAAGGGTGAATGTTTTGAAGGAAAGAATCAATTTGTCTATGTTAACCGATTTTTATGAACTTACAATGGCAAACGGATTTATAGAGAATGGAATTTCGGATAGAGAAGCTTGCTTTGATATGTTTTTTAGAAAGGTACCTGATAATGGCGGATTTGCAATTATGGCAGGTATAGAACAGCTTTTAGAGTATATAAAAAACCTAAATTTCTCTCAGGCTGATATTGAATACTTGAGAAATAAGAATTTATTCTGTGAGCAGTTTCTTGAGTATTTGGCCAATTTTAAGTTTGAATGCGATATCTGGGCGGTTCCCGAAGGAATGCCAATTTTCCCTGGTGAACCAATTGTTGTAGTAAAAGGACCTTTGCTGCAAGCCCAATTTATAGAGACTGTGGTACTGCTTACTATAAACCATCAAAGCCTTATCGCAACAAAGGCAAACAGAATTGTAAGAGCAGCTGACGGACGACCTGTAATGGAATTCGGCTCTAGACGAGCTCAGGGCTATGATGGAGCAATTTATGGAGCAAGAGCAGCATATATAGGTGGTTGTTTCGGGACTGCATGTACTACCGCTGAACAACATTTTAATATTCCTGCACTCGGAACGATGGCACATAGCTGGGTTCAATTATTTCCCACAGAGCTAGAAGCCTTTAGGGCGTATGCTAAAACATATCCAAACAGCTGCACTCTTTTGGTAGATACCTATAATGTGCTAAAGTCAGGCGTACCAAATGCAATTAAGGTATTTAACGAAGAGGTGGTTACTAGGGGCTGTCGGCCAAAAGGAATAAGGATAGATTCGGGTGATATCACCTATTTGTCAAAGCAGGCAAGAAAGATGCTAGATGATGCGGGCTTTCCTGATTGCAAGATTGTAGCTTCCAATTCACTGGACGAGTATATTATCAGGGATATTCTTATCCAAGGAGCTTGCATTGATTTGTTTGGAGTAGGAGAAAGACTGATAACGTCCCGCTCTGAACCAGTATTTGGCGGAGTATATAAGCTTTCGGCGATTGAAGAAAATGGAAGGTTAGCACCTCGGCTTAAACTGAGTGAAAATGTAGGAAAGATTACCAACCCTGGCTTTAAACAAACTTGGAGATTGTACGACAAAGACACAAACAAGGCAATAGCTGATGTAATTACTTTATTTGATGAGACTATTGATGATTCAAAACCCTATAAGCTGTTTCATCCAGAGCATACATGGAAAACAAAGACCATTACCAACTATTATGCCAAGCCAATATTAGAGAAAATTGTTGAACGAGGAAACATAATAGATAAAGGTAAAAGTCTTCAGGAAATTAAAAGCTTTAGTGAACAGGAAATAGGTAAGCTGTGGGAAGAGGTGCTTAGATTTGAGAATCCTCACACCTACTATGTTGACCTGTCTCAAAAGCTTTGGGATATAAAGAACGAAATATTAAAGAGCTTTGAGCTTTGAAGATCTTTACTTTGATGTAGTATTATCTTGCTCTTGTTCTAGCTGCTTAACGGTATAACCCTTAACGGTAAGCAGCTTTATTATATTTGTTTCGCCAGTTATAATGCCCGCACTTACTACTGCAAAATACTTACCGCCTTCTTTTAAGTACTTATCCAAGCAATCACCCATTTTGATGCTCCTATCATAGTACATAACCTTATAGTAGCTTTCATATATATCCCTTTTATTATCGTCAAATATCAGTTTTTTCATTGTATCAGTATTTCCTGTAGCCCAGGCGTCATACATTCCCTGTACCTTCTTTGCGACAGTAGATGAAGCATCTATATTATTTGAAAGCATTTGTATCTGTACATAGTAAGATTGGCTCGCTAAAGCCTTGTACTGTTGTTCAGGGGTTTCCATCTCCAAAACGGGCTTTTTATCAGTTTTGGCTTTTGCTATAAAGTTAGCATCCATTGGTTCTTGAGACTTTTTAAGGGTTTCTTTAAGTACCATGTTTTGAAGTAATAAATCAATAACCCAAGGTTTATACTTAATAAAGGACTCAATGCCGTATTTATTATTGGACTTTTTCTTTAAAGAAGAATCAACTTTCTTGTATATAGCAGGTGTAAGCTGCTTGCTTAGGGTATAGTTTTTTGGAAGCATTCCATACTTGGTCAGATATTTCTGTATGTCAGTATTTGTTAGCAGGTCGGCATCGCTCTCTACTATTAATTTCTCGCATGAATTGTAGGCAGCATCAATTTGCTTATTTAGAGGATAAGACACGCTATCAGGAAGTGAAACTGAGCCTAATATATAGATAATATTTTTACCGGAAGTATCGTCCTTGGGGGTAACCTCCCACATAAATAACTTCTTGGCAGTACTTTGATCATTTGCGGCAAGAACTGAAAAATTCGACAACACCAGTGATAAGCTCAAAAGTAGGCATAAAAGTATCTTACATCTTTTCATTACAAGGTTCATCCTTTCATTTTGCTAAATATAAGTAAAATTGAAAATTAGTTGAAAAAACATTGAAAATTTAATACTATTAGTATAACAATATCATATTTCCCTGGAAGAAATTACAAACTAAATTATCCTTTTAAAACTTTTAAGGAGCGAGAGAATTTGAAAAGAATTATTTCTATTTTTATCATGTCTATCTTACTTGCTACTAGTGTAACAGGATGCTTCTCAGCGGATGAAAGCAGCGGGAGTTCAGCAGCTTCGGATTCATCAACTACATCTATAAGTGCTAAATCACAACAAAATTCTAATCAGACTAGGTATGACAAGACACTTTCAATTGACCAAAACATTACGAATTTTCTAGATTCAATGAGCTTACGCCAGAAAGTTGGTCAGATGGTACAAGTTGAAATGTCCTACATATCACCTGAAGAAGTAAAAGAATACGGAATAGGGTCTATGTTTGCTGCGGGAGGCTCCTTAGCAGGAGAAAACCGTCCAGAGGACTGGATGGCTACCATAAATAAGTACAAAAAGGCAGCACTAGACAGCGAGCAAAAAATACCACTTGCTTTTGGTATTGATGCTGTACATGGCAGTAATTTCTTGCAGGATGAGGTAGTATTTCCACATAACATTGGGTTAGGTGCAAGTGGAGATGCGGAATTAGCTGGGAAGATAGCGGCAACCACCGCAAACCAGTTAAAAACGTTGGGCTTTGATTGGAATTTCTCACCTTGTGTTGCAGTGAGTAAGGATATTCGTTGGGGTCGTGTCTACGAAAGCTTTGGAGAGAATCCAGATTTAGTCACCATTATGTCAATCCCAATTATTAAGAATTACCAGGAAAATGGCATTATTGCATGCGCAAAGCATTTTGCTGCGGATGGTGCTGTACAGTATGGAACGGGTGACAGTGGATATCTCATTGATCAAGGCAATGTAGATATCTCTAGCAGTGAGTTGGAGAAATATTATCTTTCAGTATATCAGGAGGCAATTACTGCGGGAGTAAAATCAATAATGGTTTCGTATAGTAGTATAAATGGTCAGAAAAACCATACAAACAAAGATCTAATCCAAAACACTCTTAAAAATAAAATGGGCTTTCAGGGTATTGTCATTAGTGACTATCAAGGTGTTCATCAGGTATCGGGTGGGACTCTAGAACAGAAAGTCATTTCATCTGTAAATGCTGGCCTAGATGTAATTATGGAGGGTGAGCAGTGGAGAGAATGCTATGAGGCAATCGTTTCAGGAGTTGAAAATAAGTATATCAGTATTCAGAGAATTGATGATGCAGTTAGCAGAGTACTCAGGGTCAAGATAGAAATGGGTATGTTTAACTCGATGAACACTGCACCAACATATACACTTAGAAGACAGGATACAATAGAGCTAGCACAAAAAGCCGTTAGAAGCTCTTTAGTGTTGCTAAAGAATGATAATAGTATTCTTCCCCTTGAACCAAACGGTAAAATTGGCGTTATTGGACCGGCAGCCAATAATATTGGGGTGCAGTGCGGCGGTTGGACGAAGGATTGGCAAGGAGCACAGGACTCTGGAAATAATAATAGATGGACGAAGGGAACTTCAATTCTAGAAGGTTTCACAGAAATAGCATCAAAAAATGGAGGTCAAATTATTACTGATGTAAATAAGCTAAATGAAGCTGATGTAGTAGTTGTGGCTATTGGGGAATATCCTTATGCCGAGGGAAAAGGAGATGCCGAGACTCTAACACTTGATGGAAGTACTGCACTTGATGAAAATATGCTTGCATTAAAAAATGCATATGAGTCTAAACGACCAGTGGTTGTGATACTGGTTTCTGGTAGGCCAAGAATTGTAACGGATGATATAGGTAAATGGTCTTCATTTGTTCAGGCTTGGTTACCTGGTACAGAGGGTAAAGCAATCGCACAGGTTTTGTATGGGGATTATCAGTTTACCGGTAGATTACCTGTATCATGGCCGAGAGATGACAAGCAGCTACCGTATTCAATAATTGACAATAAAAACGATAATGTTTTATTCTCATACGGGTACGGGCTTGGACAATAAACACAGTTAACATAAGAGTTATGCACAAAGTTATGCACATTATCCACACAAGTTTTTCACAAGGTTATTTGAGAAATAAAAGGCTTAAAAACCCTAGTATAAGTGAGTTTCACGCATGTGGGCGTCACTGACTTTCACTAATAAACTCAATTGTTAACATATTCACATCACAGAAAGTATGAATTATTCATAACTTATCAACAGAATATCAAGAAAAATAAAAAAGAGACTGTGGAAAACCCACAGTCTCTAGCATTACTATTAAACTTCCTCGTCCTCGGCTTCGCTTTCGTCCTCGAGATCGTCATCCTCCACAACCAGACCTTTCTCATTTTCATCAAGACGTTCTTGATATTCGTCAATGAGGTAAGCAGCGTCAGTTTTACTCATGATGTCAAAATTCATCTCGCTTACATCTTCTCCTAATTGTTCTGCTAATTCCTTAATGTAATCAATTTGTTGAGCTGTAGCTAATTCTACTAAAGATTTAACATGCTGGTCACATTTCTTGTTGGTGCAGTTTCCGTTGATCTTCAAGGAACCGCATTTTGGACAAAATTCCATAAATCTTATCACCCCGTAAAATTATTGCTTTGTTATATTAGTCAGGTAGTGGACTTCATTATTAATATAATAAATGCTAATGATTTTATTGTAAATATAAATTTTTAAAATTTGCCATATTTCCTGAAAAAATAGTAACCAATATCTTAGGCTAGTATCTTGAGTTATTTGCTATACTGGTAAGAAGCTTTCCTATAGCCTTGAAGATTAAGAAGGTGACAACAGAATTAAGCCCAGCCTTTATCAGATTGAAAGGTAATAGTACAGGTACAATTAATTCTTTTACCGCTGAAACAGGCATACCTGTAAATAGAGGGTAGAATACAAGGTTTGCTGGAATCATTACTGCCGTCATCGCAATAGTCCCTAACACCAAACCTACTAAAAGTCCACCTGTAGTCTTTTTAAACTTATAGACGCTAGCTGATACACTTACAAGTACAACTGCGGCAATAACGTGCATTATTAGTCCGATCCAGCCACTTCCAGAGCTTACTGTTGCAAACTGAATAAATGCTGTAACTACAGCTAAAATAATGCCCGATACTGGCCCAAATATTAGCCCTCCAATTATAATTGGAATATCTGATGGTTCATATTCCATCATTGGTGCAGCTGGAATAATGGGAAATCTTATAATCATAATCAATACTATCGATATAGCTGTAAGCACCCCCATTATTACTAGCTTCCTCAAATTCTTGTTCATTGACATTTTTACACCTCGTCCTTTCTTTTCTAATATGGTGGTTTTTAGATGGTTCTACAACAAGAAAATGCTGCGTAAAATGGGAAATATCTGGAACTCCAATACGCTAAAAAACCCTGTGATAAATATAATCACAGGGCATAAAATACACTTGTATAACCATCTTCTTTCATCCAGACTGTACTGTCGGCCACGGAATCTCACCATGTCAGCTTTCGCTCGCGGGCTAATGCCTATCTTGGCATATTACCGCCGGTAGGGAATTTAACCCTGCCCTGAAGATAAAAATATTAAGTTTAGGAACACTACATTAATTGCGATTAAGCAATATTAAATTTGTAACTTAATCCATTGCATTCTAACCATACTCTATGTATATGTAGCATTTGTTAAAAGTATAACATAAAATTGAAAGTAGTCAATGCTTTTATTAACCAAATTAATAAAAAATCATAGCTAAAATAAATATTTTACAATGCATTTATTAGAAAATAGATTAATTATCTAAAAATATGTTAGAATGTAAATATTAGAAGTAATAAATTCCATACCAAGAGAGGATCATAAAAAATGAAGGTACGCAAAGCTATAATACCAGCAGCTGGTTTAGGTACCAGATTTCTACCTGCAACAAAGGCAACTCCCAAGGAAATGATTCCTATAGTGGACAAGCCCACCATTCAATATATTGTTGAGGAAGCTGCAGCTGCAGGCATTGAAGATATTTTGGTTATTTCGGGAAGGAATAAAAGAGCGATAGAGGATCATTTTGATAAATCTTATGAACTTGAAGAAGAACTATCAAGAAAGGGGAAAAGCGAGCTTCTAGAGGTGGTGGAGAACATATCCAACATGGCAAACATTCATTACATCAGGCAAAAGGAAGCAAAGGGCTTAGGGCATGCCATATACTGTGCAAAATCCTTCATAGGCGATGAGCCGTTTGCGGTGCTGTTAGGAGATGATATTGTTAAGTCAGAAACCCCTTGTATAAAGCAGCTTATGGATGTTTATAATGAATACCATACCTCAATCCTCGGCGTGCAAAAGATCCCATTACAGGATGTCCCCAAGTATGGCATTATAAATGCAAATCAGATAGAGGAGAGGGTATATAAGGTAAAGGGCTTAGTAGAAAAGCCTGACATCGAACATGCTCCCTCAAACATAGCTATCCTCGGAAGGTATATAATTTCACCAAGAATATTTCAACACTTAGAGAATGCTACACCTGGTAAGAACGGAGAAATATGGCTGACAGATGCTCTTGAGAAGCTTATAGCACAAGAAGCCATGTATGCTTTTGACTTCGAGGGGGACAGATATGATGTGGGGGATAGAATAGGATTCTTGAAAGCAACAGTGGAATTTGCCCTCAATAGAGAGGAACTAAGAGGCGAATTCTCATCCTTCCTAAAGAGCACAGTACAACGTTTGGGAGAATAGAAGATGTGTGGAAATAGAAGACGTTTTAGGAGCAGTATACAATATTGGTAAATAGCAAAATATAAAAAACCAAAGGAACAAAATCATTCCTTTGGTTTTATTCATTTTATGAGCTAGAAGGTTTTAAACTGATAGTATATTTCATTGCCCTTTGCTCTGACGGTGACAAAGGTTGGACTGCCATTATCAAAGCCCTTGGTGGTAATGTATTTTACACCATTGCGCATGTAACTTGAGTCTGTACTTCCATTGTAGAATACCCAAACATTTTTGCCCGAGTCCTTTTTATACTGCTCAAGGGTTGTCTCTAGTAGTTTTCCTTCTTGTGAATCAGTAAAGCTTTGCGTTCCACCTGACAAGCAGATAAATAAATTATTTCCTGTAAAGGAAGAGAGCTGATCCTTTAGCCAGAACCACTGCTCACTATTTGAACTTCTAAGACCACCCTTTCTGGTGTCTAGTACTATTATCTTATTACCATTTTTGTCATATGAATAGTTGCTGCCACCTGTGCCAAGCTTTGGCACAGATAAGGATTTTGATAGGGAGTCCTGCGGACCTACAACTACTGATGCTTCCAAGTAGGTATTAATTCTCTTTGCCAATGTAGAAAGCTTATTCATCTGCTCCTTATCATTTTCTGTGTATGCCTTTGATTGTCCAAACACTGAGAAAGAAAAATTAGTGGCTGCTACAGGTAAAGACATATCCTTATAATTCTCGTCCTTTGGCACTGTACTCTTAGGCAACTTTGAGCTATCAATAGTGTTGTAGCCGGAATATGTTATAGAAACATCATCAAAGTACAAGCTTCCGGAGCTTTTTTGATCTCCTGGCAGTGATACATATAGCTTTAGCAGCTTATTAGGTGATTTAATATCGGCTACAGAAACATTAAGATGCTTCCAGCCTGTCCATGAAACATTGGACGCTAAGGTCTTGTAATATATTTTTCCTGATGAATCGGTTAGCATCGCACTAATAGAAACGGGCTTCTTTGAATCGCTATATACCCAAACCCCGATTCTTGAAGTAGCTGATTCTATGGGTATTCCACCGTTTGCAAAGTTTAAATATGCCACCTTGTTTGATTTAGTAACAGTGTTAAAGTTGTATTCAAGCTTTCCAGAATATTTAGCTGACTTATACCTATTCTTTGCCTGTGTGTATTTTGCAGTGACTTTTTTTTCTGAAGCCTGAACTTTAATTCCATTTGTATCAAAATTTTCAACGACCCTGCTAAGATTGCTGTCCAAGATATATATAGGGCTGTAAGCAGATACATTTCCAACTGTTGCGCCCACATAGCCAATACTTCCATGTGCATTAGAGGCTGTAAAAACATTTGACTTCAAACTTCCTATGCTATTACCTGATAGCGTCTTGGTTGTCCACTTTATATTACCGGGTGCAATACTTGCACTAAAACCATTCTTGTCATATCCCGTTACAGTAAATGTAGTTGACTTTCCTGCAGAGGTGTAAACATTTGAGTGATTTAGCTCAAGTTTAACAGGTGCAGATAGCACTTCAAAGGTAGTACTTCCTGTGGCATTTCCAATAGTAGCAGTAATAGTTGCCGTACCTGATGAAGTAGGATAAAATACATTACTCTCAAATCTACCACTTACACCGCTAACAGACCATTTTACATCATCAAGACTAACACTTACTGGGTTCAGGTACTTATCTACGCCCTTTATGGTAAATGCTCTTGCCATATTGACAAAGCCTTTATCTTCATACGCTTCAACTATAATAGAATCAAGCGGTCCCTGAGGGGCGATAGAGAAAACACCCAATCCGGTAGCAACGCTTCTTTCATATCCGTCAGAGGGACTGTTTACAGTTACAAGCGAGTTAGCACCTTCCGGTCTTGCTACCATTGTAGTTGAGCCACCGCCGTCCATGTTGATAGCATAATAACAACCAATTGATTGCATGTATTCCGCAAGCTCATACTGGGACATTCCAATGCTCTTGCTAGATCTACCGTCTACAGTTACAACATATAGCTTTTTACCATCTTTTGATGAGCCGATAGCAGTTCTCGGAGCTCTTGAATATTGTGAATCGGGCAGATGTGTAAAGGAGCTGACAATGTTTCCTTCCTGTACTAAAAGGGAGCCTCCTGTCAGAGCCATTTTCATATTGCTTACATCAGCATTAATGGATATTTCATAGTTTACTGGATCACCTATTTTGAAGTTATTCAGAAGGGTCTGTTTACCAGCAGCACGAGTCATCAAAACAAATCCATTCTCAGGGATATCAACAGCTGGTTGAGCATCTCTTAGCTCTGTTAGTACACCGTCAACTACTACTGCCTCAAACCAATCGGGATATTGCGTGCTGACTCCCAATGACTTAGCTCCAAATTTTCTATCAATTATGGTAATGTCAGTATACGTTTTGCTATATCTATTGTAAGAACCAGCAAATAATTTTGTTCCGTTTGGAGTGATAAGCTGTACTTGGGTGTTCCAATAGGAGAAAAGTGCATTGTTCATATTATCTATTGAGAAGGTTGCCAAATCGGTATTGTTTCGATATGCTGCAAGGGATATTTCTGAAGATGAAATAATTGGTCCATATGCGTAGCCTGTCTTTCCTGAGCCCCAATCAAAAAAGCCTCCATTTATTGCAGCTACTGCGTTGTGACTCTGGGCAAGTTTTTTTACTGTATCTAATTCAACCACTGAATTTTTACTCTGTAGGGTATCCACCTTAACATTTTCATTGTTTAGGTCAACGGTGAGTACACTAGTTGTTTGCCAGCCACTTATGGTAAACCTATTATACTTATTCAGAGTTACCCCTGAGGTTATATTCTGTGTTTCTACCGTCTGATTGATTATTCTTGGCATTGCATAGGTATAAGAAGGTATAGAACTAACAAGGGCTGCGGCTATAAGCACAGTCGATAGTCCTTTTCTTATGTAATTTTTCATTTTTGGTATCCTTTCTGATTAAATGTGACTTTTATTCGTGCCAGCCATCGAGCTGAGCGCGCTTAATAGCACCAAACAGGTTGCTTTTAACTTCCCTGTTTTCTTTTTGGAGAGAAGATAGCAACTCCTTGACATACTGCCGTTTGGTATAGCCATCCGCAGGGCAGGGATTCTTTACAATGGGGAGCTGATGAGCTTTGATATATGACCTTATCTGATGTTCCTCGCTATATATCATGGGACGTATCAGGTACAAATCCTTTCTATCCAGATATGTAACAGGAGAAAAAGTATGAAGTCTACCTTCATATAGTGAACTTAGCATATAGGTTTCAATTACATCATCCATATGGTGACCCAAAGCCACTTTGTTGCAACCTAGTTCTTTAGCAACATTATGTAGAGCACCTCGGCGTAGGTTTGCACACATAGAGCAAGGATTGGTCTCTTGACGAATATCAAAGATAATCTTGCCTATCTGTGTTTCATGTATGGTGTAATTCACTCCTAAATCCTTGCAGAGCTTGGCAACTTCAGAATAATCGGGGTTGCCAATACCCATTGTTAGGGTTATTGCTTCAATATCGAATTTTGCAGGGTAAAAATGCTGTAGCTGTCGCATTACAGTTAGCAGAGTAGTACTATCTTTTCCACCGCTGACCCCGATTGCAATCTTGTCCCCTTCAGATATCATGTTATAGTCTTGAACAGCTCTCCTCATCTGCCCTAAAATGCGTTTAATGCTCCATTCCCCCTTTTAAATTGAATTTGTAGTTGGTGCTAAATATGCTATAATAAGCCTGTACCTAGGCTATTCCGCATCATGTGAGATTTATTCCATATTTATGCGTTACTTAAATTATAGATAATGAAATATGACGTATCAAGGTTAATATCTTTTCAATTATATTACGGATTAAATGTTTAAACAGGTTAATAAGATTGAATAAATGTTAGAATTATGAAGATAATATCAAATAATCTCCCAAATTGGGTGAAAATAAGTATTGATTTATGTCTACGCACATAGTAAAATACATATGCGCTTGAGACACGGTACAACGTACCACGCAGCGCACAAATTTAATATATCGGGGTGTAGCGCAATTGGCAGCGCGCTTGGTTTGGGACCAAGATGCTGGAGGTTCAAGTCCTCTCACTCCGACCAGTTTGGCGCTTGTATTTTCTGCGGAAAATACAGGCGTTTTTACGTTCCTTAAAAACGCAAAGCGCCTTACGGGCGAGACCAGTCTCCCCGTATGCCCCACTGGCCTCCCGGCGGGGAAATTGGCGCGCTAGTGCTGGACTTGAACCTGGGAAGGCACGAGGCGTGAAAAAAATGCAAAGCATTTTTAGCCGAGTGAGCCGAGACTAAAGTCGAGGCGGTAGGATGCGAGCGAAGCGAAGCAGACGGCAAGTCCTCTCACTCCGACCATGTAGGCGCTTGTATTATCTGCGGATAATACAGGCGTTTTTTACGTTCCTAAAAAACGCGAAGCGCCTTACGGGTGAGACCAGTCTCCCCGTATGCCCCACTGGCCTCCCGGCGGGGATAGGGGCGCGCTAGTGCTGGACTTGAACCGAATTGGTTTATATTGACAGTAAATTAATATTTACAGTATTATATATAATATGACATAACAACCAAATAAATATAAGGATGGGATAAAATGAAAAAAGTAATTTCAACACTCCTAGTGCTAGTACTTATGTTAAGCATATTTTGTACTCAGAGCTTTGCCGCTAATGAAAACACCTATAATTTTGTACGTCTAGACGATGGTAGTGGTAATAAATTCTATGGAATTGCACATGCTGGTGATACGGTAATAGTAACCTCGACTAATGGTAAATACATACTTTCTAAGGACGCAGGAGATACATGGGTCGAGAAAACAGTACCGGGCGGTATTAACCTACATGAGATATGTTCTGATGGAACTAGGTTTGTAAGCATAGATATAAAAGGTAAGGTTTTTGTATCAATGGACGGTGAAAAATGGGATACTAGCGTAAGTGTTTGGAATTCGACATTAGCGTTTTTTGAATATGATGGAAAGTATTTTTACATAGGCTATACGGACGGAAAGCTGTTTAGGTCAGTTGATGGCACAACATGGACTAAGTTATGTAGCAACTTACCTGCAGGTGCAGATGATATAGCCGTAAACTATGAGAGCAATACATATGCTTTTAGTATTGATAACAATAACACAATAAAATACACCAAGGACTTTAAAACCTATAAGAACTTTGTTGCCGGTAATTGTGAGTCTTCATATTTTGATATTGGATATGCAAATGGTTTATGGTATTTTTCTATAGTAACCGGTACCGTTGCAACTTCAAAGGATTTGCTTACTACAAATCAAAAAGTAGACGATTTTCAGGAAACTGATGCAATTTCTAATACTTTATATAACTCAAATTTAGTAAAAATGATATATAGCGATGGCAAAATGTATGTGTTGGGCTTTCTGGGTAAAATTAGGGACATAACAGATATGGAATCAATTAAACGAGTTACATCTGAGCTTCAACTAAAAGACAGAATGATGGCTTCAATGGCAGGCATTGTAAAAATAGGAGATTCATTTCTTACGTACAGTAAATATGGAGAAATATTTAAACATAGTGATGATAAATGGATATGTACATTTGGAAAGCAGTCACTAACGTATAAAATTAATAGTATACCTGATAAAAAAATCGTTCTAGCTCTGGCTGAAAATAGTGCTGTTTTACTTTCAGACGGAAAAGTTTCTGCAGAACATAAGATTAACTTAAAAGGGGATGTATGGAATTGGTATGATAATACTCTTAAAGTAAAATCAGAGAGTCATTATACAGCGACATCTACTGATTTTAAAAATTGGACAACTAACAAAGCTGCAAACGAATTTGCTACAAAAGGTTTCGTGGAGACTGATAAAACATCAATAATTTGCATCTCGTCATCAAAGGATGTATACGCTTATTCTGATACAAATGGGTATTATTCATTAAAAACACTTCCACTAAATCCAAATTATGTTGGAAATATTGGTGGAGATGTATATGTTGTAGGTAATGGCGGTGTTGGTCTTAAGATTTCCGACAAGTTAAAGACAACCGCCTTTAATATAAATAAAGAGACATGTTATAAAATAATTAAGGCAAAAGATACTTTTGTAGCACTTCATAAAAATTCCATCAGCACGTCAAAAGACTTGAATACATGGACAACAACAAAAGTATCAGATAGCTATGCGTTAAATGATATTACCTATGATGATAAAAATAATATATTTGTTATTGCTTGCTCAAATGGAACACTTCTTACTTCAAAGGACCTAAAAACTTGGTATATTACAGATTTGAATATTTCTGTATCGGCGTATGGTGTTGCTTCATACAATGGATATGTTTACGTTGTTGCTGAAGGTGGAGTAATTATGGCCTCCAATAAACTTGTAACCTCAAGTAAAAAAGCAGTAGTTACTCAACTAAAAACAGACAGCAAAGAAATAACAGTATTCGTTG
>JAEXOY010000033.1 GCA_023439045.1 Bacillota bacterium
AGTTGCGCCTGTGCCACCAGTAGGTCCGGTAGGTCCAGTACCGCCAGATGCACCAGTACCACCAGTTGCGCCTGTGCCACCAGTAGGTCCGGTAGGTCCGGTTGCGCCTGTGCCGCCAGTAGGTCCGGTTGCGCCAGTGCCGCCAGTAGGTCCGGTCGGTCCAGTCGGTCCAGTTGCACCAGTACCGCCAGTTGCTCCAGAAGGTCCTCTTCTGCAACAGATTATTTTACAGCACCTGCAATCGTCTTCGCATTCATCCTCACAGTGAATAACCTCCGTAGATGAGCTATAATCATCATCCTCACAATGAATAATATTCATGGTTGATCTATAGAAGTCATCGTCGAATTTTTCTCGTCTTTTCTTTTTGTAATTATTAGATTCCATTATCATACCCCCCGGAAAAAATTTGTTTTCAAGAAGTTGTTAATTTACACAACTTGCTACTTTATATTATGTAAAGCGGAAGGGTAATGTGATATGCTAAATAAAAAATACAGAATTAATACTACCTAAAAAAGAAATTCATTGATTATAGTTACTATTAAATAAATAATATGGAAACTTTAGAAGGCTATACAATAAAAACACCAATCCTTCTTAAATTGGTGTTTTTATGTGAATAATTCGTGTTATTAAATGAATATAACTGCCAATATCCTTTGTTAGTATGCCAATATCTCATAGCCGTCGGAGGTAACTAGCAAGGTATATTCCCATTGAGCAGAAAGGGAACCATCCTTTGTGAGAACAGTCCATTTATCCTTTGCAAGCTTTACTGCATAGCGTCCTTCATTAATCATGGGTTCAATGGTGAATACCATATTAGGAAGCATTAGTATACCTTTATCATATTTTTCAAAATGGTCTATATGCAAATCCTCATGAAATTCAAGTCCTACCCCATGACCACCTAAATCACGTACTACAGTATAACCTCTATCATTTGCATACGCCTCAATCTTACGGCCAATCATATTTATAGAATTTAAGGGCCGTACCTCTTTTGTCCCTATATCAAGGCATTCCTTAGTAACCTGTACTAAGTTTCTCGCTTTATCTGACACTTCTCCTATCATAAACATTCTGCTTGCATCTGAAAAGAAACCATCTAAAATAGTGGACACATCAACATTAACTATATCTCCGCTTTTGAGAACCGTGTTGTCTGGAATTCCATGACAAACTACATTATTTATTGAGGTGCAAACACTTTTAGGGAAACCCATATAATTTAGTGGTGCAGGTATTGCACCATGCTTAATTGTATAATTATAAACAATATCATCTATCTGCTGAGTAGTCATACCTACACATATTTTCTCAGCTACAAGGTCAAGAATCTGAGTGGTAATTGCTCCACTACGGCGAATTCCTTCTATTTGCTCTTTGGTCTTAATAAGCTTAGCTGAGGGAACTACATATCCTTGTGATGCAAGTGTCTCAAGCTTTGTCTTTAAATCTAACTTGTCCATGTTTTGACATTCACTTCCTTTATTTTATCTCTACAATAGAAACAGTAATATCGTCTAAAATATCCTTTGAGGTTGTTCCAGCAAAAGAGGTTGCTTTGTCAATTAGGCTAGATAATATCTCTGCTGGAGTGTCCTTTGTTTCTTGGATATGGGATATTAATCTGTCCTCACCAAATTGCTCTTTTTTACTGTTCTTTATTTCAATTATTCCATCAGTATAGAAAAATAAACGGTCACCGGATGAAATATTTATCATTTTCTCGTTATAAACGGGGCATTCTACCCAAGTACTTATAGGAATACCAGCAACCCTAAGAAGCTGATAATTATCGCCGCTAAAAACAATTGGAACAACATTCAGTCCCGCATTGGAATAGGTAAAGCTATAGTTTTCAAGATTTAGTATTCCATAGAAAACTGCAATATATAAATCATCATCAAAACCGCTTTTAGAAAAATCATTATATAAAGATTCTAGGACTTTAGTAGGTGATAGTTGTGATTTGTCAAGTGCTGCTCTCAAGAACATTGTAAGCATAGAGGCGGCAACACCGTGACCTGAGACATCAGCAATATAAATACCAACATGGGAATCATCTATTTTGAATATATCAAGAAAATCTCCACCAAGGGTTTCACACGGTTTATATATATAACTAAAATCCAGTTTATCGTTTAGAGAATTCTTCTTAGGCAGAAGATTGCATTGGAGTCTTCGAGCTATCATCAAGTCTTCTTTGAGCTTTGCGTTTTGGGCCTCTAGCATTTTACTGATGGTACGTATTTCAGTAATGTCATGAAATACCTCCACATAGGCCTCTATCTCACCATAAGAGTTTCTAAGTGGTGAACTAGAGATAGAATAGTATCTCCCGTTTACAACTTCCTCCTTTAGGTTCATCATTTTTTCTTGTTTATGCCATGTAACACAGTTGGGACAAGGATCAGTCCTTCCCAGTACCTCGTAGCATTTCTTGCCTAATGAATTAGCCCCGATTGCCAATCGCATAGATTTATTAATAAACAATAAAGTACCCTCTGTATTAATTACGCGTACCCAGTCGTTCATTCCATCTATAATATCCTCAATAAAACTGCAGCCTGAAGGGCCAATAGAACTTCTAAGTTCATCATTCTGCATCAAATAAGTTTACTTCCTTTCAATCACTCATATTAATACCATTGTAACATATATTATCTAAAAATCTGCAGTTATATTGTTAATGTTAAAAATTATTTCACTTACTCAAAAAATATATGCTTATACATAGGTGTAGTAAATAATCTTACCCTAAAATTGTCAATACTTCTATATATCAATGCAAAAATCAACTTACAAGTATTAGGAGTGTGACA
>JAEXOY010000037.1 GCA_023439045.1 Bacillota bacterium
CTGACAAACATTAAAGTATTGGCTAAAATTATGTACCAAAAAATCTGAAAGGTTATTAGCATACTCTTTGTCAGCGTCAAAAATTAGTAGCTTAATAGCACTCATATAGTGTTCTCCATAGTATAAAAAATAAAAATTAAAGATTGGTAATTTGATTTTGAAGGGTAACAACAAAAACGATAGGTGACTAAAACTTAATACCCAATTAATGTAAAATCATGTATTAATTTACATTATATTACATTTGTACAACTTGTCAATACCCAAATGCATTAATTTTAATAATGAAATTAATTTATCAATACCCATCTATTTTGATTTGTCCTATTTTAGCAGCAACCTTAACCTTAACTTCACCCTTTTTACCGCTAAACTGGTTATGAGCAACCGTTCCGTAGCTATTAATGTCTAAGTCAGCATCAAGTGGAAAGTTTAGATTTATGTTTCCCTTGTCAGTTAGAAAGCTATAAGCTACACCTTTTTTTACCTCTCCCTTGAAATATATATTTCCTTCATGCAGAGCTACATTTGTTTCACCATATAGCTTTGCACAATCCACCCTTATACTTCCATTTTCACCTGTATAATCAATTAGTCCATCTAGCTCATTTATTTCGCAATTTACATCTTCTGAATCCACAACAAGAGTACCTATAAACCTGTCATTTACCCTTATCTCACCGCTTTTATGGCTTATATTCAGCTGTGTAATCTGCCTTGGGATTTTAAGTATGACTTCAGTAAAAATATCCTTTTTATTACTTTTCCCAGCGTAATTAACTGAAAAATTTACTATCTTATTCTTTTGATCACACTGCAGTTCAAATTTGTCCAACATTTTTTTTAGCTCTTCAGTTTTCTTAGCCGCTCTTACTACATATTTAACATCATAAGATATTTCTTTGTTATCTGATGCAAATATCTGTAAATTTGAGGTGTCTAGCTCAATATTTAACGTGGATGTCCCTCTATCAAGCTTTATTACATCACTCTTGTAACCTGTTGTTTCCTGTTTTGATATTTTTTCGTTTTCTTGACTGCAGGCTGTTGTACATACTATTATTAGAGCTACTAGCATACAAAATAATAACCTTCTAATCATTTTGCCCCCTGGTAATCATTGGATAAAATGAATGATACCACGAATGGTTTAAGGCCTCAATTATTTCCTAGATTTCATTTTTCATTAAGTGTATGCTTAATCTTTCAAAGCTACCCTAGCTTTTGTCTACAGTTACAGTATCACCCCATGCCGCTTTACTGAACTTCTCTTCTGCTTCAACGAGATTCATTCCAAGAATTTTTATTTTTTCAATGTCACTTGTTCCAATATTTTTATTTCCGCAATCAAAAAGATATCTGATTGCTTGAGGTCTAAAGCCCAATAGCCTGGCACCAACAGTATCTGTAGCAACAGGGTCAGTACCGGCAATTACTATACCGGTGTGTCTTGGCAAGCCCTTTGAAGGACCTGTTCCTATCATCGCTGGGCTTGCACTTATTATAGATAGGTCAATAGGTATATTTTCCGCCATGGCAGTAATAAAGCCATGTAATTCCTGATGTATTCCACATTGTTTTTTGGGATGCCCGTGCTGTTCTGCCGGGGGCCAGCTGAGGGCAATATTCTTTATCGCAGCTGACATTGTTGCTTCCTCATGATACTTAAGCTGTGTAAATGATATTATTACGGTTGCTTCGTCCAGTAAAGTATTTATCTTTGTAGTTGGAACCTCTTTGTGATTTAATTTCAGTTCTCTAAATGGGCCATGATTCAAGTCCACCAATTCTACCTTCTCTTGTTGCAAGATTTCACTGAAGCCAACCTGCCTCATTACCTCTGGCGTTTCTCCATCAGCAGTTCCCGTTGCTACAACTACCCTCTTGGGTGATTTGGTCTTTACAATTCTTATAATTTCTCCTAAGCTTTCAGGACCTACAACTACGCCCTTGCTTGGACCTTTATTATTAACCCAGTTAGGGTCAATTACGACAACGTCCTGCTCTCCAATATAATCAAGTATACCAAGAAGTTCTACTGCCTCTCTAATAGCTTTTGCTTCATCATTATTCTTTGCTATTGCAACATTTGGGGTCATACACTTTCTATCTCTCATAATCCACCTCATAGAAATATTATTAAAGCATGTCTAGGTAATGATACGTAGTAGTATTTCCAATTTTATGGATATAAAACGTCATTGCTAAAATTAACATATTTGATACTTATCAAGCTAAACCTGCATTTTATTTCGAAAATTTCATTTTTACAAACAACCTTACAAATAACAAAAAACGACCCCTTCTACCTCTGAATCGACCTCCAATTGTTAGATTTTTAGTCTAACATTTGGGGTCCCATCAATCTAAAAAAGATCGTTTATATTTGGATTAATTATTCTCTAGTATTCTGTATTATGGTTTGTTAATCACAAGATATTATGATTTCTTAATCGCAAGCTACTATCACCAAAAGTATACCTTCTGAAACCCTAACTGTTGCTTCGTCCCACACAAACTCATTGCTAACTCCCCAGCTGGTTCCTAAATTCATAGTTGCATCCTTCAAGGGGTATTTCAAGCCTTTAGTGGTTACTCCCTTTGCCTCTGCAGTAACGGGAATTAATGAAAGCCTTGAGCCTTCCTTTTTAGGTATAGTTATCTGATTGCGGCACATATATATCTCATTCTTTTCATTAATTATATATGCCTTTATATCTTTTTCAACTAGTGTACGAAGCATTAGTATATTGGATATAGAATGATCCATTCGTGTACCCAATGCACCTATAAAGACAATTTCATCAGCACCCTTCGATACCGCAAGCTCCACGGCAAGCTCTGAGTCTGTCATATCCTTTTCTGCTGGAAACTTTGACACCTCTATGCCCTGATTCACAAAATAAAAGTAGTCCTCTGAGCTTACCGAATCAAAATCGCCTACAAGTATATCTGGCTTAATACCCATTTGTTTAAGATGAGATGCTCCACCATCAACAGATATAATAAACCTAACATCATCAAAAAAATGCTTAATGTTATCATAATTTTCAACTGTACCGCTACAAACTATAGCTACCTTCATCAGTAAGCATTCTCCTTCAGTTTTGCAATGGCAGCACCCACATCAGGGGCATTATAAACAGCAGAGCCGGCAACTATTATATTTGCCCCTGCTTTTGAAATTGTGTAAATATTACTCTCATCAATACCGCCATCTACCTCAATGTCTATGTTTATAGCACTTCTTATAAGCATATTTCTGAGAGAAGCTATTTTGCACGTACAGAAGTCTAGATACTTTTGCCCTCCAAAGCCAGGATTTACAGTCATTAGCAATACCATATCTATGTCATGCAGGACATAGTCCAATAAAGACAATGAAGATGCTGGATTGAGAGCAACAGCTGCCTTCTTGCCAAAGGATTTAATTAACTGTATCGTTCTATTTAAGTGTGTGCAAGCTTCGGCATGAACAGTAATAATATCTGCTCCCGCATTTGCAAATAATTCTATATAATTATCAGGATTGGACACCATAAGATGAACATCAAATGGCAAATCGGTTACAGCCCTCACATGTTTAATAATTCCAGGCCCTAATGTTATATTAGGAACAAAATGTCCATCCATAACATCAATGTGAATCATATCTGCTCCATTTTCTGCAACCTTTTTAATTTCATCCCCCAAGCAAGCAAAATTTGCAGATAATATTGATGGTGCTATCTTTACCATATAATCATCCCTTCCTTTGTTTAGCTTTCTTCCCATACTGCGGAATGCTTTTTAATTGAGTATATAACTGAACGTATCTCTGATATCTCTCCTGCGATATTTCACCCTTTTCAACAGCCTCTTTTACAGGGCAGTCAGGCTCAGAGATATGACTGCATGACGTGAATCTACAACTGCCAACATTTTTCCTTATTTCAGGATAATAATTTTCCAACTCATTATAAGGTATAATCAACTCAAATGAACTAAAACCAGGTGTATCAGCAATATAGCCTCCAAATTTTAACTCAAGAAGCTCAGCATGTCTTGTGGTATGTTTTCCTCTTTCTATTTTGTCACTTACACTGCCTGTCTCCATAACCCATTCTTCAAGAATATGATTGAGTATGGTTGACTTGCCTACTCCTGATTGACCAGCAAAAACGGTAGTTCTATCCTTGAGTCTTTCCTTTAAAGCCCTAAAACCAGTATTACTAACAGAGCTTAACTCTATACAGTCATATCCGGCTAAGCCGTACATTTCACTAATCTCCTTAAACATCTGGCCATCATCTAAATCGCATTTGTTGATGCAAATAATGACATTTATATTTTTCATTTCAGCTGTGATCAAAAGCTTGTCCAGTAGTGAAAAGTCTGGATTTGGTGCTTTTGATGCAACAACAATTGCAATCTGATCAATATTTGAAATTGCTGGACGAATCAACTCAGATTTTCTCTCTAGTATTTCATCAATATTGCCAAGCTTTTTTACGCAATCCAATATACTAAAGACAACCTTGTCCCCTGGAACGGGAACAAGGCTATCCTTTCTAAATATTCCTCTCGGCTTACATTCATAGATGTTTTGGTCATCCTCGCTTCTAACATAATAGAAGCCTCCGATGCCCTTTAGTATTGTACCAAACGGCAAAATACTACCTCCTTATATGGGCTGATTATATCACTTTATCCAATTATTTTAATTCTGTGACTGTGCATTTGGATCAGGGGTTGTGCCGGGGTTCTGGTTTCCTGTAGGCGTATCTCCACCTGTTTGCCCACCATTTTGACCTCCACCTTGACCACCTGTTTGACCACCATTGTTTGTGCCTTCTCCCCCATTATTTTCACCGTTTCCATTTCCAGCGCCATTATTTCCTCCGTTATCGGGGGTAGTAACAGGTGGGGTTGTTTCCTCTTGTGGGGTGAGCCAAATACTTACTGTTTCACCTTCTAATACTTCCTCATATGCCACAGGAAGCTGTTTATTTACTATACCCTTTGTAACACCCGCAGGGAATATATTTCCAAGCCCAAGCTTTGCATCCGATAAGAGCTTTTGTGCATCAATCTCTGTCTTACCCACAAGGTTCGGAACCTTAGTTTTCTTAACTTCTTCTCCCCTACTAACATAAATAGTAACTTCAGTGTCAGGTGCAACCTGTTGGCCGCCTTCAGGACTGGTCCTGATTACATAGTTTGCGGGAACATCTTTATTATTTTCTCTCTCTATCCTCCATTTTAGTCCTGCAGAAGTAATTTCATTCTGAGCTTCCCTATATTCTTTTTCTCTAACATCAGGAACAGTTGCTAGCTTAGGTCCACTTGAAATAATTAGTTCTAAAGATGTAAAATTACCACTTTTATAGTCTTCCCCAGGCTTAATACTTTGGTCAATAATAGTACCTTTTGGAAGTGTACTTTCTCTCCATACCGGGGTTATATTAAAGCCCTTTGCATCTAGTTGAGGCTTAACCTCATCATACATTTTGCCACGGTACTCTTCTATCTGAAATGTATCATTAGTAGCTGGCTTAAACAGTACTGACCATGCCAAAACAATACCCAAGACTACAACTAATAAAACTGTTATGCCAGCAATCCAATAGGTTACAGTATTTTTTTTCTTTTGCTGGCGTTTGACATCAGTTGAAGAGCCGCCTCTAACAACATTATTTGTATCATTCACATTAATTAATGGCATTCTTATAGTACTTTGGCTATCAACACTCTGCATAGTTACAAATCCACCTTGGGGTTGTATAAGAACATGGTTTAAATCATTCATCATTGCAGAAGCCGACTGATATCTTATATTTTGATCCTTTTGAATAGCCTTCATGATAATTTCATTTACACCATAAGGCAGTGAAGGAACAATTTTTACTGGTTCAATTGGTTTTTCTTGAATATGCTTAAGTGCAACAGAAACAGGAGAATCGCCGTCAAATGGAACCCTGCCAGTAACCATTTCATACAAGGCAATACCAAGGGAATATAAATCTGATTTTTCATCTATAAAACCGCCCCTTGCCTGTTCGGGAGAGAAGTAGTGAACAGACCCTATTGTACTGCCCACCATTGTTATTGTTGATGAAGTAACAGCCCGTGCAATACCGAAATCCGTAACCTTTGCAATACCCTCTTTAGTTAATAAAATATTGTGGGGCTTAATATCCCTATGTACAATATTATTCTTGTGAGCGTGTTCAATTGCAGAGCAAATTTGAGCTGTGATCTTGACTGCATCTTTCCATTCCAAAGCGCCATTTTTGGTGATATATTCCTTTAATGTAAGCCCATCAATATATTCCATAACTATATAATGTAAGTCTTCCTCATGTCCCACATCATATATTGAAACAACGTTTGGATGAGATAAGCTTGCAACCGCCTGTGCTTCAATCCTGAATCTTTTTACAAACTCTTCGTCATTTGTAAATTCTGACCTTAATATCTTAATAGCAACAAACCTGTTTAGCAGAGTGCATTTTGCCTTAAATACAACTGCCATACCGCCCCCGCCTATCTTTTCTAACAAAAGGTATCTATTCCCAAGCATCTGGCCTTCCATCATTTTTGCAATCATTCCTTTCAGATTATCATTGATATAAACACAAGCTCACCTATATCTTACCTAAAATTACGGTGATATTATCTTCCCCACCATTATTATTTGCAGTTTCAACCAAAGTATCACATGCTTTTTGTAAATCATCTGCATTATTTATTATATCCAGCATTTGTTCATCAATAAGCATGTTTGTAAGTCCATCAGTGCACAGCAGCACTACATCTTCTTCTTTGACATCTACCTCATATGTATCAACTTGTAAGTCTAGCTCATAGCCAACAGCCCTAGTGATTAGGTTCTTTTTTGGATGATTTTGAGCTTCATCACGAGTAATGGAACCATTTTTTACTAATTCTTCGATAAATGAGTGGTCCCATGTAAGCTTGTTGATTGAACCTTGTCGTATAAGGTATACCCTGCTATCACCTACATGGCCTATATACAGCTTCCGATTTTTGAAAACAGCAATAATAAGAGTAGTACCCATGCCTCTTGTTGAATCTTCAAGCTGAGAAAACTCGTATACTCTCTCATTAGCCCGGAGTACTATATCTTTTATTAATTCAGGTACCGAGTCGGCTTCCCAATTGCATGCAAGCAACTCTTCGGTTGCAACCTCAACAGCCTTTTTGCTGGCAATTTCTCCGCATTGGTGACCACCCATTCCATCAGCAATGATGAAACAAGTTGGTACTGCCGGATACCCAACTATTACATTACAGTAATCCTCATTTAATTCTCTTTTTTGTCCTCTGTCAGTTTTAACACCGTATTTCAAAAAAATCACTCCTAAGACTTGCTAAGAAAAACTTATTTAAGTCAATCCATCTGGTCAAGCTGATTTTTTCTCAGTTGCCCGCAAGCTGCATTAATATCACTGCCTAATTCTCTTCTAACCGTGGTTTCAATTCCCCTTGCCTCTAGTATACTTTTAAATTTATCAATCTGAACTCTTGAACTTTTTTTATATCCATTCCCTTCAACCTTGTTTACAGGGATAAGATTAACGTGACTAAGCATACCTCTAAGAAGATTTCCCAATTCTCTAGCATCCTCTACTGAGTCATTTTCACCTGCAATCATTGCATATTCAAAAGTTATTCTCCGTTTAGTTCTCTCTGTATATATCTTACATGCTTCGATTAATTTGTCAATACAATAGGCTCTATTTATTGGCATCATCTTACTGCGTATATCATCTTTAGATGCATGTAATGAGATAGATAAAGTTATTGGGAGGTTCTCTTGTGCAAGTTCATATATTCTAGGTACAATTCCACAAGTTGAAATAGATATGTTTCTAAGCCCAATCATTAACCCATCAGGGTGGTTCACCATTTTCAAGAACTTAAGAACATTATCATAATTATCAAGAGGTTCTCCAATACCCATCAGCACGACATGTCCTATTCTATTTCCCGAATCCTGCTGCATAGATAATATCTGATCCAACATTTCCCCACTTGTCAGATTTCTTGAGAAATCTGCACCTGTAGATGCACAAAATGTACACCCCATTTTGCAGCCTGCCTGTGAAGAAATACATGCCGTATAACCATGTTTATACTTCATTAAGACACTTTCTATAATATTACCATCATATAACTCAAATAAATACTTGGTAGTACCATCAATTTTAGATACTAGTTTATTTCTTATAGACAGCCTTCTAATCTCAGTTGTTTCAGAGAACTGTTCTCTAAGCTGCTTTGAGATATTACTCATCTCATCAATGGAATTAATGCCGTTCTGTACCCATTTATATATTTGCTTTGCTCTAAATTTCTGCTGTCCCATTTGTTGTAGCATTTGCTCAAGTTCTTCTAGAGACAGGTCCATAAGATTTATCATATTTTACGTCCTTTTCATTTTACATATAAAAAAGCCATCTGTTGAATCTACGTTTGGGAAAAGCTGAATATATCCTTGTTTTGCAGTTTCTTTACGTAGAGTGTTTGGCAACAAGTTCTCTATATTCATCATCTCAAATGAAGGATTTTCTTTAATAAAATCATTAATTATTTCCAGGTTTTCTTCTGGTAAAATGGTACAAGTGCTATAAACCAACTCTCCACCAGGTTTTACATACTTACTTGCATTACTCAAAATCTCTTTCTGAATATGCTTTAATTGATTGCTATCTTCTTCTAACCTTGTATACTTTATGTCGGGCTTCCTTCTAATTATGCCCAAGCCAGAGCAGGGAGCATCCACTAGAACCTTATCTGCCTTTTCAAGCAATGTATTGTCTAGCTGTGTAGCATCAAAAATTTGTGTGCTTATGATGTCAATCCCAAGTCTCAGCGCTGCATGTTCAATCAACCTAAGCTTATGCTGATGAATATCCCTGGCAATAATGCTGCCTTTATTATTCATTAACTGCGCTATATGCGTAGTCTTTCCACCTGGCGCACTGCAAACATCTATTACCAATGAACCCTCTTTGGGTGAAAGCACCCTCGCACACAGCATGGAACTCTCGTCCTGTACTTGAAACAAGCCTTCTCTGAAGGCCGTTAGCCTTGAAATAGAGGAAGGATTTTGCAAAACCACCGCTTCTTCAAGGTGATTGCCCTTTATAGCTTTTATTCCCTCTTCGGAAAGTAAATTTATGAGCCCGCCAGAAGTGGTTTTAAGTGTATTTACTCTAACAGAGAAATCTGCTATTTCATTGTTTGCTCTTAATAAATCTTTAGTAAAGTCAAAGCCAAACAGTGAAACTAGTCTTTTTACCAGCCATTCTGGATGAGAATATTTTATACTAAGATAATACTCCGAACTCTCATCTTCAGGATATGGAAGACTTGACTTGTTTTTTGCAACAGCTCTCAAAACAGCATTTACATATCTGCTTGAGGCCTGATGTCCATACCTTTTTGCAAGGTCCACACTAGTATTGCATGCTGCTGAAACAGGAATCTTATCAGTATGTATCACTTGATAAACTCCCAGTCTCAATGTATTTAATATCCAAGGAGATAGTTTTTTTAGCTTTATACTTGAAAATTTACCAATAATAAAGTCTATCTCTATCAGCCATTTAACAGTACCGTAAACCAGCTCTGTTACAAATGCTCTGTCAATCTCCCTTAAATCAGAGGCTTCAAGATACTTATTAACTGAAATATTAGAGTAAGCACCCTTTTGATCAATATCATATAAAATTTTAAGTGCTGTCTCTCTTGCCATATCTAAAGCCATAAAACATCCTCTGGTTTTCAAAATATTCATACTAGTATTTTAGCCTATTGTCTGTATATATTAACTAAATTGCTCTGAAACATGGTTTCCATGTGCAATATTTATCAAATGCTTTGTTGTTAACTCTATCTTCTGCCCTGTCTGTTTCTTGTGATAAGTAAAAGTCTCAAGAAGCTTGCTACAGCCACTAACGCAGATGCAACATATGTCATGGCAGCAGCACTAAGCACCTTTTTTGCAGGCTTAATCTCATCATTTGTCAGTAAACCAGTGCTTCTCAGACTGGCAATTGCTCTGCTGCTAGCATTAAACTCAACGGGCAATGTTATTAGATAAAATAGTATTGCTCCTGCAAAAAGAAACAACCCAATATAAGTAATAAGCGGTGAGCCAAAGAATAGCCCAAGAACAGCTATATAAGGCCCAGCAGAGGAACCAATATTTGCAACTGGTACCAACGTGCTTCTCAATACAAGCGGCGCATAGCTGGTATGATGCTGAATAGCATGGCCAGTCTCATGTGCAGCAACCCCAATAGCAGAAACGGAGGTGCTTGCAAATACAGAATCTGAAAGCCTAAGCACCTTTCTCCTTGGGTCATAATGGTCAGTTAGCTCACCAGCAGTTCTTGTTACCTGTACATCATGTATTCCGTTTGTCTGTAGCAAATAACTCGCTACCTCAGCGCCAGTCATATTCCTTGAGTTTCTAACAGCCTTATACTTATTAAAAGTGCTTTTTACCTTTACCTGTGCAAAGATAGAAAGTATCAATGCCGGAACGACAAGCAAAAGGTAATACTGATCCATATAGAAGAATCCCATACGATAATCCTCCAATGATATAAATTTCTTGTTAATTATTGTTGTATATAAACCTGCTTTTTATCCCAACACATTTAAAGGTAACCTAATAACTCATTTTAAAACAGCACCTTGCTCGATGGTGTGCCCTCTCAGGTAGTCAGAAACGCTCATTCTTTTTGAAGAATCAAATTGAAGTTGCAAAACCTTTATACAACCAACACCGCATTTAATAAGAAGACCGTCATTATCTACAGACAGTATCTCGCCTATCTGCCCATTTTTGTCTTCTAAAACAGGCTTTGTCCTCCACACTCTCATCCTCTCACCATCAATAAACGTATAGGCACCAGGCCATGGATCGGTACCTCTTACAAGGTTATGAATGTCTTGAGCGCTTTTATTCCAATCTATTAAGCCTATTTCCTTTGTAAACATAGGAGCATAGGTATGCTGGCTATCGTCCTGTGGTATTCTCTCTAAAGTACCTGCTACAAGTGCCTTTAGCGTATCACTTAGAACTATCGCTCCAAGCTCGGCTAACCTGTCATGTAGTTCTCCACCTGTCATATCCGGCGTTATCTCAATCTCTCTTTTTAGAAGCATATCACCCGTATCTATCCCAACGTCAGTGAACATTGTAGTAATACCTGTTACGGTATCGCCATTTATAATGGACCATTGTATAGGTGCAGCGCCCCTTAGTTTGGGAAGCAGTGAGCCATGGACATTTATACATCCTAGTCTTGGGACATCCAATAGTGCCTTGGAAATAATTTTTCCATATGCAGCAGTAACTAGCAAGTCAGGCGAAAGAGCCCTTATTTCTTCTATAAAAGCATCGGTTTTTATTCTTTCAGGCTGAAGCACTTGTATATTGTGCTGTTGTGCAAACTCCTTTACAGGAGGTGCTGCAAGCTTTTTACCTCTACCCTTAGGCTTGTCCGGCTGAGTAACAACTGCTACAACCTCATAGCCTTCTTCTACCAGCATTCTAAGACTAGGAACCGCAAATTCCGGTGTGCCCATAAAAATAATCTTAAGCATTATCTTTTGCCCTCTAAATCCTTGTTATTATAAATCTTATGTGCCTTATCCTTAAATAAAATTCCATCGAGATGGTCTAATTCGTGACAAACACATCTAGCAAATATGTCTTCAGTATCAATGGTAATGACCTGCCCCTTTCTGTCTGTATACCTGACAGTAACGTTCATTGGTCTAATCACTTCCCCAGATATGTCAGGGACACTCAGACAACCCTCAGCGCCGTCCTGCTCACCCGAATGTTCAATTATCTCAGGATTAATCATTTCAAACAGTCCATGCCCAACATCTATAACTACAATTCTCTTCAATATTCCTATCTGAGGCGCTGCCAATCCCACTCCATCTGCTTTATACATGGTATCTGCCATATCATCAAGCAAAGTAAGTATTTTCTTGTCAATAGCTTCAACTGGTCTGGCTTTTTTTCTAAGTACCTCATCGCCGTCCTTGCGAATCTCTCTGTATGCCATATATTCCACATTCCCTTCTTTGTCTTAGTTTCAATTATTATTAAAGTATTATTTATATAGTCTTTACATCAATTCATGATATTTAATTATTTTCATAATTTTAGTATAAATAAATCTTCTTACTATTTTTTTTATAAATATAAATCTTTAATTGCTTACAATACAAGTCTTTCATTGTTTACAATACAAGTTTAAACAATTTTAAATGCAAGTCTTAAAGTAGTATTAAAACTGTATATTCAATTAAATATTATAGCATATTATATGGATTTATATCTATGCTCATATTAACATCTTTGACCTTCTTACGTTGGAATGAATCATTTAATTTTGTTAGCACTTCTATGAGTGCTTGCTTATCCGATAGCTTTATTACTATTCTCCAACGATACTTATTTGCTATTTTCTGAATGGGGCTTCTGGAGGGTCCTAAAATAGAGCACTCCTGCCCCGGAGCATTTATGGCTGATACCAACAGTGGCTTTTGAGCCTTCGCGGCATCATAAACCTTTTTATCCCATGTACCTGTAAAAGTTATTATAGCTACATTGCTAAACGGAGGATACCACAGTTTTTTTCTGATGGATATCTCCTGCTGATACAGCTTCTTGAAATCATGCCGGCAGGCGGCCAAAATGCTGTACTCCTCAGTGTTATAGGTCTGTATCACAACTCTGCCCGGCAACTCACCCCTGCCCGCTCTGCCGGCCACCTGCGTCAAGAGTTGGAAGGTTCTTTCCGCTGAGCGGAAATCACCGGCATTCAACATACTATCCGCAGCTAGCACTCCTACCAGGGTCACATTGGGAAAATCATGCCCCTTTGCTATCATCTGAGTACCTACAAGAATATTTATGTTATCCCGTCTAAAACGGGTGAGAATATCCTCGTGCGAATTTTTATAACCAGTAGTATCTATATCCATTCTGATAACCGAGCTCTGCGGTAATGTCTTTTTTATCTCCTCTTCTATCTTCTGAGTACCGGTACCAAAATACCTGATATAATTGCTGTTGCATTTAGGGCATCTGCTTGGGTTATTTACTGTATAGCCACAATAGTGACATATAAGCCTCTCGTCCTTGGAATGGTAAGTAAGCGCAATACTGCACTCAGGACATTTCATTGTAAGCCCGCAGCTTCTGCACATCACGAAGGTAGAAAAACCTCTTCTGTTTAAGAACAAAATGCTTTGTTCCCCATTTTCTATATTTTTCTCTAACTCGTCAACAAGCATCTTGCAAAAAGGTGTTTTATTGCCGTTCTCTAACTCCTGCCTCATATCGACGAGGTGAACCTTAGGAAGAACTGCTGTGCTTGGGCGTTTTTGCATCTCCAATAGTTGAATTTCTCCATTTACTGCCCTGTAATAGGTTTCTATAGATGGAGTAGCCGACCCGTACAATAGAAGTGAATTGTTTATCTCACAGCGCTTTTGTGCAACCTCTTTTGCATTGTATCGGGGCATTGCTTCTGATTTATATGAGCTTTCATGCTCTTCGTCTATTATAATCAGACCAAGGTTTTGTAAAGGAGCAAAAACAGCTGACCGTGCACCTACAACAACATCAACCTTACCCTCACTGATTAGCCTCCACTGGTCATATCGCTCACCTAACGACAGTCTGCTGTGAATTATAGCCACCCTGTTCCCGAACCTTGCAACAAACCTCTCCACCATCTGTGGTGTAAGCGAAATCTCTGGCACAAGCATTATAGCTCGTTTGCTCAATGAAAAGCAGTGTGCTATCAATTGCAGATATACCTCTGTTTTGCCACTACCCGTAACACCGTGCAATAACGACTCTGAATAGCAACCCCTAGAAATACTATCCCTGAGGCTTTCTAGCGCATTACGCTGCTCATCAGTTGGTTCAAGCGGCACAGTGGTCTCGTAATGCCTGCCGCTCAGAGGGTTTCTTTTGACCTCTATCGTTGTAAAACGTATATACCCATATTTACTCAAAGTATTCAAAACTGAAGGAGTAACGTCCGCAAATCTCTGAATATCTGACACAGATACTTCTTCATTGTCTTTTAGTATTTCTAGCACTCTTATGTGCTGTATCTTCTTGATTGCATTGCTTTCAAGCAGCTCTGTAACTTCTTCAGGCGAAATATTCAAGGTGATACCCTTAATTGTCTTTGCAGTAATCTTTTGCTGGTAGCTCTCGCATATATCAACAACTCCTAGACTTTGAAGCTCATCGGTATACTTTTTGAAGCCGGTAATTCCACACTCCAGCTTTAACTCCTCGAAGTCGCACTCTCCTCCAATATCGCGTAGTTTTTCAACTATTTTTTTACAATTTGGTTTTTTAATATCCGAACAATCACATTCAATAAGCTTTATACACTTTACAGCACAAACACTAATTCCTGGAGGCAGCATACATTTAATCACATCAGAGTATGTGCAGATGTACTGCTTTTTCATCCACTCCATCAATTCAATGCTTTCGCGTTTTATCAGGGGATAGGGCTCCATAACCGAGGTAATATGCTTGAAGTCGATATCAGCATCGGGCACAGCATTTGTGAGTTCCACAACAAAGCCCTCTCTGGATTGGTTTCCTCCGCCAAAAGGTACAAGCACCCTGCTACCTACAAATATTGAGCTTGCTAGGTTATCCGGGATAGCATATGTATATTTTTTATCAAATGATCGAGTGGTGTTTGACAACACCACAGTAGCAAAAGTCATCATATCGGGTCCATTCCTTGTTAGATAAAGCTGTACAAGCATCATTTTATTTAAATCATATTATATCATAATATAGCATTTCAGATTTGCAAATTGAGTAAAAGGATAGTAAAAATATTTTTAGCCTCACAGTTAGGAAGCATTGATATATAACGTTTCGCCCTTGAATGGTATTTTTTTATAAGTGCTCTTGTATAATCAATGCCCCCGCTTTCTAGTATCTCATTTACTAAAGTGCTTAGATTTTCAGGTGAGATACTTTTGTTTTCAGTAAGCTGCTTAAGGTGTAGGGCTACGTATTGATTGTTTTTGCATGCATATATTGCAGGCAAAGTAATGATACCCTTTGAAAGGTCATTCTTTATTGGCTTACCCCATTCTTTATCGTTACATAAATAATCCTTTGCATCATCTACCAATTGAAATATCATTCCGTAATAAAAGCCTATCTTGGTAAGTGTTTTTGAAAGTGCCTCATCACATTTTGAACATGCTGCCCCAAGTGCACATGATGCGGCAAACAATATTGCAGTCTTTCTCGATATCCTTTTTAAATAATTTGGCACTGAGAGGGTGAGCTTATATTTATCCCTAAATTGGTCCACTTCACCTTCACATATGGTATTTATCGCCTTGGCTGCAATGCCTAGTTTTTTGTTTGATAAGGTGTTGGAAAGCATGCTAACAGCACGCGTATACAGGTAGTCCCCACAGTATATGGACATATCTGTACCGTATTTTTTGTAAACGGTTTCTTTACCTCGCCTGAAGAATGAATCGTCCAAAACATCATCATGGATTAACGTTGCCGTATGTAGTACCTCTACTGCAGAAGCAACAGGAATCACCTTTTTTTTATCAAATTTACCCAAGGTAGCGGCAAGAATTACAAAGGCGGGACGTAGCCTTTTCCCCCCTGCACATACTGTTTCCATTGCCGCCTGTGTCAGCAACTCGTTTCTTGATACTATATTTATTTTAATACAATATTCAACCTCAAGCAGATTGTTATATAAATCAGGAAACTGTTCCCACATAACTACCTCATATCATTGAAAATAATTTTATTTTTTTCATCGCCTTTATCAAAAAGGAACTGCAAAATCCTACAAAGCACCCCATAAATATTCCTGAAATGAGCAGAACAGGTAGATAGTACATAACAGACATGTCACTCATCAATAGACATGCAATTGTAATTTGACCTATATTATGAAATATCGAGCCTGCAATACTAATGCCTACCAAGCTTAAAAAATTAGGGAGAATCTTAAGTAATAACCACATTGCACTTGCACTAAGAATGGCACCTGCTATGCTGAACAGGAAAATTACAGGGCCTCCCGTGAAAAGTGATGCAATAATGCACCGTATTAGTATTATGAAAAGGGTGTCTAAATATCCAAAGTAAACAAGAGAAACTATTGTAATTATGTTTGCCAAGCCTAATTTGATACCTGGAATGCCAATAGGTATCGGAAGCATACCCTCTACAATGGATAATACCAACGCCTGTGAGGTGAGCAGAGCCAATAAGCATAATATTTTAACTGTGCTATTGTTTTTTATTAATAGTCTCATAACTACTTCTCCGATATTGATATTATAACTTTATTGGGCATGCATACAGCAATTTCACCAGTATGGTCCAGCCAGCCTGTTTTTACACAGGTTTTGTCTGGACAGTCTGAATCTTGAAATCTTATACGGCCATTTTCAACAACAATTGTAGCGTGGTATACTCCATCAACTTGAATTGTTTTAGTTCCTTGAACATTGTTTAAATCGATTGTCCTAATAACGGTATCGTCTTGTTTAATAACTGCAATCAACTTTCCCGATGCACTTGCACTGGTTGTGTTCCATTGTGTCATATAGACAACAGCCGCTAATACGCCTGTTATCAATAGTATTAGAAGAATATCACCCTTTTTCAGCATACTTAAACTCACCACTTTCATCAATAAAGGTAAAATAAGGTTTAAGCCCTTCTGTTATATGAACTTTTTTATCCTTTGTTATGAATATGGCTTCAACATCGGGCAGTTTTTTGAGCATAGCTTCAGACTTTTTGTAGCCCATTACAAATGCTGCGGTTGATAAAGCATCGGCCTCTATTGATTTATCGGTGACGATAGTCACGCTGATTATATCTGAGTTGCTTGGATATCCTGTTTTAGGATCTATTATGTGATGATATCTGATACCATTCTTTTCAAAAAAACGCTCATAATCTCCAGAGGTTACAACCGTTTTGTCAGAAACGCTCAGTACTCCTATATATTTTCCGTTTGCACCCCTTGGGTTTTGAATCCCGATTCTCCATG
The DNA here is from genome assembly GCA_023439045.1 of Bacillota bacterium. Classification (GTDB taxonomy): domain Bacteria; phylum Bacillota; class Clostridia; order Acetivibrionales; family DSM-1351; genus Ruminiclostridium. The sequence continues at coordinate 17,130 of JAEXOY010000037.1, forward strand.
GTGTTCCATCAGGCTTTGAGCCAACTACTGATACATTTCCACCTAGATTGATATACGCAGACTTAACTCCATTTTTATTACATATTCTTACTGCTTCATCCGCAGCATATCCTTTTGCAATTGCACCCAAATCAATGCTGTCTCCTTTAATGGATAAGACTGCAGTATTATCCTTAACATTTACATTTATTTGCCTATAATCCACTAGTTTTAGAAGCTCATTTATTTTTTGCTGAGTTGGAACATGGGGGTGATCTGTCATAATGCCCCATTCCTTTACAAGTGGACCAATTGTTATATCAAAGGCCCCATCTGAAAGCTTGGAGAACTTTTTTGCAGTATCTAAAATGTAAATAATGTCAGCATTTAATTCTACCACGCTGTTACTTCCTGCTTGAGCATTAAAGCTGCTAACCATGCTATCTTCATTATTAACAGACATATTTTTTTCTATTTCCCTAAACCTCTCAAAGATTTCATTTGATGCAGCTTTTGCATGTTCACCATATATCTTGTCAGTTATAATTGTTCCCATTTGAAAGCTCTGCTGCTCAATATAACCCTTATCTTCACTACAGCCGCTTAATGAAATTGATACGAAAACCAAAAATGCTAAAACAACAGCAACTCTTTTTCTCAAGTACATGCATCCTCTCAAAGCGATTATTTATATCATTAGTAAAAATATTTCCAAAAACATCAAATGCCATGCAAAATTACCAAAACTTCTTGAAATGTGTTTATGAATACATTCCATTTGTTTTTAGCATGATAATAATTAATTGGATATTTTCAAGATTTTAAGAAGGAAGGATTGTTGATATGCCAAAAAAAATTCTTATAGTTGGTGCAGGCTATGCAGGAGTTGAAACTGCTTTGTATCTGCAAAAGAAAAAAAAGAAAACGGAAGATTTCAGCATTACTTTGATAGATAAAAATTCCTATCATACATTACTTACGGAACTTCACGAATCAGCAGGCAACAGAATTGATGAAGAAGGCGTAATTGTCCCACTTCGTGATATTTTTGAATACACCTCTGTCAAGCTTGTAAAAGATGAAATTACTCAATTTGATTTTGAACAGAAAACAATAGCTTCCAACTCTCAACAATACCAATATGATTATCTTGTACTAGCCTTTGGCAGTGAGCCTAATTTTTATGGTATTCCAGGTATGAAAGAATATGCTTTCCCTCTTTGGTCCTTTAAGGACTCCTTGCGTGTAAAGGATCAAATTAAGCATTGTTTCGCTATTGCTTCCCAAGAAGAGGACTATGAGAAAAGAAAAGCTCTACTCAGTTTTGTTGTGGGTGGAGGTGGCTTTACCGGTGTAGAAATGATTGGAGAGTTAGGCAGATGGGTTCCATCTCTTTGCAAGGAGTATCATGTTTCAAGAGATGAAGTTAATCTTTATTTAATAGAAGCCTTACCAAAAATATTGCCTATTCTTAAAGATAAAAACATTGAAAAATCAATGAAGTATCTGACACAGAAGCTTAAAGTAAATGTTATGCTCAATTCAGCTATTACTAAGCTTAGTCCTGATATGGTTGAGCTAAAGGACGGCACCACTATTAACACAAAAACACTAATTTGGACAGCAGGCATTAAAGCAAACTCCCTTACCGATATGGTAGATACTGAAAAGAACAGAACCAATAGAATTGTAGTAAATGAGTATACCGCTACCAATTTACCTGATGTATATTCAATAGGAGACGTATGTGCCTTCTCATATAATAATAATGTACTACCACCTTTAGTAGAAAGTGCGCTACAGACTGGAGAGGCTTGTGCAAAAAACATACTTGCCGACATGAGGGGTACTACTAAAAAAGCCCTCAATCCAAAACTTCATGGTGTAATGGTTTCTATAGGAAGTAATTTTGCGGTAAGTGAGATTATGGGCAAAATCCTTCCTATTTGGCTTTCTATTGTAATGAAATACTTCGTAAATATCCATTATTTATTTGGGATAGGCGGTTTTGATCTTGTTTGGAAATATCTTGACCATGAATTGCTGAATAAAAGGCAGAGACGCTCTCTTCTTGAATCCAATTATTCTACAAAGGGCTTGAGAGTTTTTCTGGTACCTTTACGAATATTCTTGGGTTATATCTGGCTTAAAGAGGGTATCAACAAAGTAAGTGAGGGCTGGCTGACCACCCCTATGCTTTCCGGACTTCCTGTTGATGGACAAACAAGTGCATCCATAACAGAGACAGGTGAAAAAGCATTTAGAATAGTATCTTCACACACTCCGGGATGGTATGCCTGGATTGCAGATAATTTAATAGTCCCCAATGCCCTCTTCTTTCAGATAATGATAGTGCTTGCAGAATTAGCATTGGGTTTAGCCTTCATTTCGGGTACCTTTACTTTTTTAGCTGCTTTAGGTGCTCTTGCATTAAATGTAAACTTCCTATTATCAACCGGTCTTTATGAGACAAGCTGGTGGATGATACCTGCAGAAATTGCAATGCTTGCAGGAGCCGGACGGTCCTTTGGAGTCGATTATTATCTGATACCTGGATTGATGAAGTTCTGGCGGTATTTAGTAAGGCGGCGGTAATAAAAAATGGGCTATAGATTTAGCTTGATAAAACTATTTCTATTGCCCATTTATATGTACTTTTGCTTACTTAGTCCAATTATATGTACTTTTTGCTTATTTAGTTCAATTATTTGTACTTTTTGCTTATTTAGTCCAATTATATGTACTTTTGCTTATTTAGTTCAATTATATGTACTTTTTGCTTATTTAGTTCAATTATCTTAATTTAACTAAAAGTAATTTAACTATAGATAATTGATTACAGATTAATCTTTATTTACTATTCACCCATGGAATCAACTATCTCAATACCCTCTTCTTTATCCTGTGTATCATCTGATATTTCCATCTTGGATACCGAAACCTCATATGCAGTCTTAGTAATGACCTCACCAGACTCTAATTTCTTTTGGTACTCCCTAGATTGTATTCTACCCCAAATCTTGATATTGTCACCAATAGTAAGATTTTGTGAATACCGCGCATTTCTGCCCCATGCTATACATGGAATGTAATCAGACTTATTATATGGCCTGTTTACAGCTATGAGCAAATCTGTAATTTCCCTGCCAAATGGAGTCATTCTATATATTGGTGCCTTACATATGTACCCATTTAAAAAGATCTGGTTTGGATTTTTGACCTTTTTATCCTCTTCGACGAAGTTAATCTCTCTAGCAAATACAGTAAGTACAAGCTTGTTAGAATCGCTCTTGTAGCTGTTGTAGGATCTAAACTGTCCTTCTACGTCCAAAAGTACGTCCAATTGAAGCTTACTCTTTGGTATCAAACGTTCTGAAAAGGTGACAGAAATCTTGTCGCTGCTATCACTCAAGCGCGGCACCTCAATGTAAAAAGAGTAAAACCCTTCACCATATACCTCATGACTATATTCAACATCTGATACAACTTTACCTGAAATGGTCACAACATTGTTTTCTATCACATTTCCGACCATTTTATCCAACTCCTCTCTTTTGCTGTTGTGCTTCTCAATATTAATTTATCTAATGTAATATTTATTCTATAAAATCCATTTTTAGAATTTATTTTAAAAATAAAAAACAGCCTGCAAAAACCAAAATAACTTGGGTGGTCTAGGTAAAGTATATGCATGCCAAAATAATACAACCAAATTATATTATATTACATATTTATATTATTGAAAATCCCTTAATCTACAAAAAAGCTACTTAATTTATATGAAAATTATCTATATAAAGAAGAAGAATTATATAGATGTAGAACTAGATATACTTTTTTAAAAAAATAAAGTCGCCCTCTTACTTAAGAAAGCGACTCTGAACATATAACGTTATCCGAGTTACTATAAAATATCCTTATACATTAACACCTAGAATTAGTTCCTACTCCGCTCTATTTGTAGAATATCTAATCTCTTAGAAGGTTGCCCTTTGCATCACGATTCATGGAGCCAGATAGTATTAGAATTCCTTCGATAAGTCCCCATATCCAAATAAATGGGGAAAGAAAAAAGCAGGATAATACCGAAATTAATAATTGAGCTAAGCCTATTCCTACATAACCAAGATAAAATCTATGAACACCAAACCCGCCCAAGAAAATTCCAAAGAGTCCAGCCGCCAGCTTTGATTTCTGCTCAGTTCCATAGTTATTTAGATTGACTCCACATTTTAAACATACCTGTGAAAGAGAATTGGTTGAATCGCCACAAACAGGACAGTAGTTATTTCCTTTTCCTGCAGGAACACCACATGCTACACAAACAACAGCCTGATCATTCATCATATTTCCACAGTTTCTACAATACATAATTTTTTCCTCCTATATCTTTAAAATCCCAAATGATTTATGATACCATAATTATTTTTACACTAATACATACGGGACTATATGATAAAAGTCTGAACCTATTTTTTACTATTTTGAATATATAATAAAATCTTAGATAAATCAAGTATTACTATTGGTTTCTGTTGCAATGAAAATCTAGATAGTATATAATTTTTATGGCTATTTTAAACATTATGTATAGCAAAACATAATTAAAACAAATATAATCACAACTGATTAATTAGGAAGGATAGAAAAATAAATGAAACTAGGAATTGTTGGACTGCCTAACGTAGGCAAAAGTACCCTATTTAATGCCATTACAAAGGCAGGTGCCGAAAGCGCAAACTACCCATTTTGTACTATAGAACCAAACGTTGGTATAGTTGCAGTGCCCGATGAGAGGTTGGACATGTTGGCAAAGATGTATAATCCGGACAAGGTTGTACCTACAGCAATTGAGTTTGTCGATATAGCAGGTCTTGTAAAGGGTGCTAGCAAGGGCGAGGGTCTCGGCAACAAATTTCTATCACACATCAGAGAAGTTGACTCTATCGTACATGTTGTTAGATGCTTCGAAGATAGCAATATTGTTCACGTTGATGGCTCCATTGGCCCTGTTAGGGACGTAGAAACCATTAACCTTGAACTGATATTTGCTGACCTTGAAATGATTGATAGAAGAATTGATAGAACAAAAAAGATGCTTAAATCTGGAGATAAAAAGTACCAGATTGAGATAGAATTACTAGAAGCTATTAAGGCACATCTTGAAAGCGGAAATCCTGTAAGAAGCATGAGCTTTGACGCTGAGCAGCAGGTATTCGTTGACCAACTTTTCCTTATTACAAAGAAACCAGTACTGTATGCAGGAAATGTATCTGAAAATGATTTAGCTTCTCTTGATGATAATGCTTACCTAAATGAGCTCAAAGCGCTTGCCGCTAAGGAAGGCTCAGAGGTTATGGTTATCTGCGCAAAGATAGAAGAAGAAATTGCACAGCTTGACGATGCAGAAAAGAAAGACTTTCTTGATGCAATGGGACTTGAAGAGTCAGGTTTGGATAAACTTATTAAAGCAAGCTACAAAATTCTAGGACTTATAAGCTTCTTGACTGCAGGCCCTCAAGAGGTTAGAGCTTGGACTATTACCAAGGGTACCAAGGCTCCACAGGCAGCAGGAAAAATTCATAGTGATTTTGAACGTGGCTTTATTCGTGCAGAAATTGTAGCCTACAATGATCTGATGAGCTGTGGAAGCTATACAATTGCAAAGGAAAAAGGACTTGTTAGATCAGAGGGTAAAGAATACGTTATGCATGACGGCGATGTAACTCTCTTCAGATTTAATGTTTAATAAAAGGTTATTATGCAATGATATTTATTGTATTGGGTAAATAAATTAGTGAAGGCACCTTTGTAAAAAAGGTGCCTTACATATTTGCGAAAATCAACAGACATTTAAGTTTTAGCTAAATATGTTACTACAGCAATCACGAGATTTAATCTATTTGTCAGTTATATCAGCTTCATCAATATCTGATTGCTTCTCTCAATGAAATTAGTCATAGCTTCAGCTTCTAGCGGCTCATGGCTCATCTTTGCGAGATCAATTACATGCTCACTAATAAGCTTAAGGTCTTCCTTCTTCTGCTCGTCGTCCTTCATTCCAATCATAGCCTTAATGAGGTTGTTTGAAGAGTTAAGCACCACGGTCTGCTCTTTTGGGAACATAGTTGATACGTCCATTCCACCAAACATAGCACTCATTTCCTGCATTCTTCTAGACTGCTCTGACAATAGCATCATAGCTGGTACTGAAGAATTCTTTAGGCTTTCAACCTTAATAGTTATCTTGTCATTATTAACCGTTTCCTTGAAAAGCTCCTCTACAAACTTCTGCTCTTGCTCAGTAACCGCAGAGTCTGTATTCTTCATATTCTCACTGATATCTGCATCTATTCTGCTGAACTTAACACCACTCATTTTAGTTTCAAGGAACTGCATGAAGTGATTGTCAATCATTGTTGACAATATTACTGCTTCCATATCGTTTTCATTGAAAAGCTTAATATATTGAGCCTGCTGCTTTTCATTTGAAACATAGAATACCTTGTTTTCGTGCTTTTCTTTGTTTCTTTCCAAGTAATCGGAGAGTGTAGTAAAGTCCCCCTTTGTTGACTTGTAAATAACAATGTCCTTAACTCTATCGTAGAACTTATCTTCTCTGATACAGCCATATTTTACAAATGGATTTATATCTTCCCAATACTTATTGAAGTTCTCTCTCTCATTATCAAATAGTGTTGTGAGCTTGTCCCCCACCTTCTTGGTAATATGAGTAGAAATTTTCTTTACATATCCATCATTCTGTAGGAAGCTTCTTGAAACGTTCAGTGGCAAGTCTGGACAATCCAGCACACCCTTTAGTAGTAACAGGAACTCAGGAATTACTTCCTTTATGTTATCAGCTACAAAAACCTGATTGTAGTATAGCTTTATCTGACCTTCCATTGTCTCAAACTCATGCTTAAGCTTAGGGAAATATAGAATTCCCTTCAAATTGAATGGATAGTCCATGTTTAAATGAATCCAGAAAAGCGGATCATTAAAATCGTGGAATACCTTTCTATAGAAAGCTTTATATTCTTCCTCTGTACAATCCTTTGGATTCTTTAGCCACAGTGGATGCGTATCATTGAGAGGCTCAGGCTTTTTATCAGCTTTTTCTAAATCGTCCTTCGCATCTGAATCATTAGCTGTTTCAGGCTTTTCGTCCTTTTTTGCAGCTCCATCCTCAAGATATAATTCAAATGGCAAGAATGAGAAATACTTCTCAAGCGTCTGTCTCATTTTAAATTCATCTGTAAACTCCAGGCTATCATCAGCAAGATAAAGAGTAATGGTAGTGCCTCTTTCCTTTCTGTCTGAATCAGTCATTTCAAATTCGGTGCCACCATCACTTACCCATTTAACAGCTGTCGCGTCAGGCAAGAAGGACAGGGTATCAATCTGTACTCTAGTTGAAACCATAAAAGCAGAGTAGAAGCCTAAACCAAAGTGTCCAATAATCTGAGCATCATCTGACTTATCCTTGTACTTTTCGATAAAATCAACTGCTCCTGAGAAAGCAATCTGGTTTATATATTTTTTTACTTCATCAAGAGTCATACCAATACCATTATCAATAACCTGTATTGTTTTCTGCTCCTTGTTTACAATCACCTTGATATTATAGGTTTCATCTGCAGATAACACAGCCTCTCCAATGGATACAAGCTTCCTGAGCTTACTGATAGCGTCACTTGCATTTGATACTAATTCTCTGATAAATATATCCTTCTCAGAGTACAACCACTTTTTTATAATAGGAAAAATGTTTTCAGTGTTAATTGAGATATTACCACTTTCATGAACCATATTTATTACCTCCAACTCTAAAATACTTTATCTATTAATTATTTTACTCTACAAATAATTGTTGTCAAGATTTTTTTAGCACTCACTAACAAAGAGTGCTAACACTTAAGAATAAAAAATATGAAGCTATTTGTCACATTTTAACGTAAGCCCGAATATTATGTTATACAGCTTAATATAGAAGTGAGGTGACAACAATGGGAGACAATTTTGATATACAGAATCAATGTAACGAGCAGGAAGGTTTTATTATGCATCAGGTTGAAAAGATAAGACAATGTCTGAGAAAAGAATTAATGAATGAACTTAAGAACTATATAGATACACTATTTGAGGATATAATTGAATCCATCTGGTGTCTATGCAAAAGAATACAATCACAAGGCTTAAGAGGCTATGCATTCTTTTACAATAACTCAAATGAACGACCTGTAACTCTATACTCAGGAGAAGCAATTCACTTTAATATTATGCCATTGATAAAAAATAACATGGTTTCACTTATTAACAATTGTGATATAAGGTTCAACTATGATGGAGTATATGAAATACTTTACCAAGTAACAACAGAAGATTTAGGAGGAATCTTTGGATTAAAATGTAATAGTGGCTATCTAGCAGGGTCGCTTTATTCAACCTCTAATAATCAGGTATCAGGTCAGGTCATGGCACGCATAAAGAAAGACACCGTTTACTCACTTTGCAATGCCAACACTGTCCCAGTAGATTTGGCTGAAACAAGCACACTCAATCTAAAACAATTTGTAAATGCATCTTTATCAATAAAATATCTAGGGCCAATATAACTTCTAAATAAATGCTCATTATTAGACTAAAGATGTTCTTTAGTAGTTTAGCAATGTTCTTTTTTATTTCAAATAAAAACCTTCACTACAGTATGCTGCTGTAGTCAAGGTTTTTTCTTATTACCCAAAGAGTGATATGCGTTTAGATTCATCACAGGTTATAATCTTCTTTTTGCCATCTAGCAATGTTGCTATTGTAACCTTGCCACCCCAAAGTTCTACAATATGTTTCAACGTTTCATATGTATAGCTTAGTTCCAATTCACGTCCGTCAAATTCATGTGCCAGCAACATTGTTCCCTCCTTATGAAGCCAGTCTTGTACTTTAATAACTGGTATGCTGCCAATACCCACAGTGTTTGCCAAGGTATCTCGTATTTTAATCCACCCGCTATCATCTGATACTTCTGAAATCATATATTCATTTCCGGCTGAAATATATTCGAACAAGTTCATTTCATTACATAATGGCTGTGTGAGATATCTCCTGATAAAGGACTGATCTCGTTCAAGCTCTCTGATTTTAAAAATGGCATTAGCCCCCTCCCTATTATATATATCTTCAAATATTTTAAAGCCAATATAATACGGGTTAATGCTAGATTTAAGCGGTCTGATTACCTCATTGTGCCGTCTCAAGAACTCAAAATGCATATCTTGAGGAAGCTCCAGCTTATTTAGTAAAGTATAATGCCAAAAGCTTGCCCAGCCTTCATTCATTATTTTGGTTTCTATCTGCGGTATAAAGTACCTTGCTTCTTCCCTAACTATGGATAGAATATCTTTCTCCCATTGCTGCAGTCTGCCATTTTCTACAATAAATAGAAGTATATCATTTCTTTGTGCATCATCTATTTTATCCTGAGTCACAAAATCTTCAGCATCAGATTTATTTATATCCTCATATCTTTGGAGGTAAGGATATTCCTTTCTATTATCATAAATGGCTGAGATATCTTTTTTGTCTTCTGACTTGTTTTTCCTAAAATCCATAACTCTTTCTGTCTGGTACTTTATGGCGTGAGCTGCATTTAAAATACGCTCAACTTTTTTGTAACCTATGCTTGGATCTTTGATGTATTCTCTTATCCGATCAGCATGGTTTTTAAACATTTCAATAGCATAGTTGGCATTGGTGCCTTCTTTAAATAATCTATTGTTTTTAAAAAAATCATTATGAGCATATACATGAGATATGGTTAGAATTTGCAGCAGTAAAGTATTGTCCTTCATGAGATATGCAATGCAAGGATTAGAATTAATCACCATCTCATAGGGTAAGCCGGTTAGATTGTACTTATGCAGTGTTTTAGTCCTCTCATAAGCCTTTCCAAAGCTCCAATGCGGATAATGAGAGGGCATTCCAACGTATGTTTCGTACCCTATCATATCTTCATAATTTATTATCTCAAACTCTTGAGGATAAAAATCAAGACCGCATTCTTTAACTATATTTTCTATTTTCTCGTTCCAGTATTCCAGATCATTAAGACAAAAATCGCCCATTTTTATCCCCCTTAGGTTTGTAGCTATCATATCTAGAAAATTATTATTCTGATTAGCCGTTAATGGTTTAGGCTGTGGAAGTGATTTAGACTAACCGCTCTATTTGGGCTAACTGCTCAGATTAGCTATTCTTCTTTATATCTGGCTCCTTATCAAGCAACTTTTTTAAGGCAGGAAGAACATCTTCCTTTTTATTGATAGTAATAGCATAAAAATTAGCACTGTTTATATTGTTCTGAAGCTCTGCTTTAATAGTACTCCCCATAGTGTAGTAGCCGGGAACTATCTCACCATATCCAAACAAATTGCATAGTCCGCAAAGCCTTTTACCACTTTCAATAGCACGTTTGTTATCCTCTGACCAGTTATCTCCGTCACTGCAATGAAAAGCATAAACGTTCCAGTTTGAGGGGCTGTATCTCTCATTTATTATCTCAATAGCTTTATCATAGCCACTGCTGATATATGTACCCCCTGATTCACCTCTATGGAAAAATTCCTTTTCGTTAACCTCTTTTGCAGTAGTAGTGTGAGCAACAAATGCTACCTCTACATTGGCATATTTAAGTCGAAGAAACTGGTACAAAAGAAAGTAAAAGCTTCTCGCAAGATATTTTTTTGTCTGGTCCATAGAGCCGGATACGTCCATAATGCATATAACAACAGCATTATAATCCCGCTTATTGTCTTCTTTAATTCTATAGTATCTCAAATCGTCCTCAATAAAAGGGAAACGCTCATTCTGCTTCTCAATACTATCATCGGAATTATTAACACTATTTATGGGATTATACTCGATACTGTTATCCTCAATGCTGTCTTCAACAATGCTGTTACCCTCAATAATATTTTCGTTGTTATCTGATTGCTCCCTTAAAGCTCTCTTACTCGCCTGCTTCCTTTTAATTTTCTCAATAGCCGAGCGTTTTTTTGCCAGCTTTGGAGGAATACCCTTTCTCTGATAACCCAACTTTCTGTAGCTTTTGGATTCAAGGTTTGAGAGTTTACGCTTATCAATATCGGGAAGCTGCATATCTTCAAAGAGATACCTTATTACCTCTTCTATAGTTATCTCTGTTTCATAGATTTCTTCTCCCTCTTGATTTCCTGCCTTCCCATTCGCTTGACCGTTTTGACTGGGGTCAGCACCAAATTTGTCACCGCGCTTTTCATTGCCGTCACCAGCACCAACACCCGGCTTATTTTTCCCATATATAAACTGAAATTCTTTGATACCCTTGATAGGTATTTTAATTTTCTTGTCTCGACTTTGCCCAATAATGCTCTCTTCAGCTATAATACTTCCTAAATTCTTCTTTATAGACTCTTCTACCAGCTCCCTGTGTCTGCGTCTGTCTTCAGCAGTCCTATCTCTTCCAACGCTCGTACAGTCCCTGAAAATAGCCATGAAATCACCCTAATCCTTCCAGAGATTATTAGCAGCATATTTTAGTATTACATTGCAGCAGTGGTCACAATATCCATTTTTCTTCATTTCATCAACCATTGTATTGTACTTCTGAGTCTGTTCCTTATCCCTTACCTTTGCCTGTGTAATGATTCTGCTTAAATCTCTGACAGAGGTGGTTAGCTTTTTCTCAATTGCGTCCTTAAGGGGCTCGTAACTACTGTAATCAAGACTTCCCCCATTTCTCATTACAAAAAACATATATGCAGTAACATCTGATCTGAAGCCTTTGACAGCGGTATCAGAAATACCTATTTGCTCCTCTATTGAGCGCATAAACTTCTCGTCCGGTTCAAGCTCTTCCCCTGTGTTTTTGTCTTTTATTTTTGTTCGATTTACAAATGCTTCCGCGTGGTCAAGGTAGTTATTAAATAGGCTTTCAGCTTGTTCCCTGTAGCCATGAATAAACGCCTTCGTAACTTCCTTTTCAAGTATCTTGTTGTACTCTTTTTTGACAACATCATAAATAAGTCTTGTGTAGCGTTCCTTCTCGTCCTCATTTATCCCTAACTCCTTAACAGATTTTATGAGCGATTCCATTACTGAGATTGGATTGATACAATTGTTCTCTGAGTCCGAGAGAGAAGTATCCAGAGCCTTCATTATAAACCTGGTGGAAATGCCGGTCATGCCCTCTCTGGCTGCTTCTTCACGCAGCTCAAATATATCAATTTTCTTTGTCATACCCTTTTCAAGTATTTCTTCACCATTATAAATCTTAAGTTTTGTAATGGGGTCAACCTTGTTGGAAGGAGCTAATCTTGTAAGTATTGCAAACATAGAAGCAATCTCAATGGTATGAGGTGCAATATGAGCATTAAATTTACTTTTTGAAAGAATTTTATTATATATTTTTATTTCTTCATTGAGTTCAAGGCAATATGGTACTTCTATTTTGACTATTCTATCTAGTATGGCTTCATTGGTATGGTCAGAACGGAATTTATTCCATTCAGCTTCATTAGAGTGGGCTAGTATTACGCCATCAAAGTAAATCATTGCTCCCTTACCTGGGGAAGGAATTGACTTCTCCTGAGTAGCGGTTATCATAGTATGTAAGTATTCTGTCTCATTTTTAAATACTTCTATGAACTCGACAATGCCACGATTTCCGGCATTAAACGCACCATTTAACGAGAGTACACGGGGATCGTCCTCTGAGTACAAATCTATTTTGGATATGTCAACACTGCCTGTAAGAACGGAGGTATCCTGATTATTGGGATCAACAGGTGGCACTACGCCTATGCCCTTTCGAGACCTTATGGAAAAACCCACTGTCTCAACAGACATTTTTTCATATTCACCATCAAACTCATTTTTCAGGCGATATCTGCATATTGGACACAAATCTCCTTCTATTTTAACACCCAATGCTCTTTCAAAATCTTCTCTAAGGTGTTTTGGAATCAGGTGCAACGGTTCTTCTCTCATTGGACAATCCTTTATGGCATATATTGCAGGAGACTGTTCAAGTGCTCTTTTCAATGCTTCCATAAGAGATGATTTACCTGCACCAACAGGGCCTACAAGATAAAGCACCTGCCTTGCCTCTTCTCCAGCCATGGCAGCCGAGTGAAAGTATCTAACAATTTTCATAATGGTTTTATCTATTCCAAAAAATTCATCACTAAAAAATTTGTATTTTTTTATTACATCATTTCCATAAATTCGTCTTAACCTTGGATTTTCATCGGTTTTTAATATTTCAACTCCCAAAGAAGATATCATGTTGAATACTCTTTGGTGAGAAAGCATACATATTTCTGGCTTTTCCTTGATTATATGAAGGTATTCCAAAAAAGTACCTTCGAATTGTTTCCTTACTCTTTCCTCCCTATCCCTCTGTATCAATGCTGAAAAGTTAAACTCAGACGTGGTCATACACTATCCTCCTTTTTGCCATTAATAGCAAAATAACAGTCTTACTCTAAAATATATGTTTACAAATCCATAATATTATAGAAAAAGACTGTTAAATTAAAATAGTACATGCTTAATATAGATATAGAGGCTTAAAGCACTACAAAGCTGTAAGGCTTAAAGCACCACAAAACTCCGATATTTTCCTGTGATTTCGTCCCTGCCTAAGTAATCAAAAACGATAAGCTTATCATCGTGAACCTTGCTAACTCTTAAGAAAAACACCTTTTTTAGTATATCCCTGGCTTGCAGTCCTGAACAATGCGGTAAATACGTTTCAACAAAATTAGCATCCCTTAGTAGAGAATGAATGAGATTATTATCAACTGAGCTAAGACCATTTTTTAGAAATTCCGGTATTGTACCAGAGCTGTCAACTGATAAAAAATCAATGGCCATGAGCTCAATAATGTATGTCTTCTCACCTTTATTTTCAGCTAAATCATTAACAAAATGATACAATGCTTTTATATTTTCACGGTACGAAACAGGCCTTTGCAAGTATCCATGCTTACTAAGATACTTAGACAACTCATAATAAAAGTTATACGGGGTATCAAAATACTTGCTTGTAATATATTCCAAAATATTGCTAAAACGTCCTGAGTTAAAGTATCTTTCCAACGTTTCCTCAACCATTTTCAACTCAAGAATTTCATCAAAGGTTATATAGTTGTTTTGGAGAATTTCGTATGGAGAATAGTCTCTGTATATATACCCATGCTTCTTTTCCTCTTTCCTGATTTTAGAACCCTTTAGTAACTTCAAAAAGCCTAACTGAAGCTGATGTGCACCCAAATCGTAAACCTTATTAAACGAGTCAACAAATGAAATATAGTCCTCATATGGCAGGCCAGCTATCAAGTCAACATGGACATGAATGTTGCCGGCAGCAAGCAATTGCTTTACATTGTTAAATAAAACAGGCAATTTTGTTACACGGTCAATTTCGTTAAGGGAAGCTTCATTTACAGTCTGTATACCTATCTCTAGCTGTATTCTGCCCTTTGGAGCAGTTCTTAGCAATTCTATTAAATCCTTATCAAATAAATCAGCTGCTACTTCAAAATGAAAAGTAGTTTCACAATCTAATTCTATTATGTGTTTAATAATGCTTAAAGCCCTCGACCTATTACAGTTAAAGGTCCTGTCTACAAATTTGATTAATTTAGGCTTACTTTTGAGAATTGTAGCCAAATCGCTAAATACTCTCTCCAGTGAAAAGTACCTGACTCCACAAAAGGTTGATGAAATGCAATAAGAACAGGAAAATGGGCAACCTCTGGAGGATTCGAAATATACTATTCTATTGTCAAGTGTAGATAGCATTTCTGAACTGTATGGTGCCACTAGGCTGTCTAAATCTTGTATTAAGTTAAAGCCCTTATTAATAAAGATTTTATTACCCTTCCGGTATGCTAACCCATGAATGCCTTTATATATGTTAGCTTGTAAATCATTAGCCTGAATCACAGTTTCTTGCTTAACAATTCCTTCTTCTATTGCGGTTCCTTCTTTTATCGCAGTTCCTTCTTCTATCGCAGTTCCTTCTTCTATCGCAGTTCCTTTTTCTATTTCAGTTCCCTCTTCTATCGCAGTTCCTTCTTCTATTGCGGTTCCTTCTTCTATCGCAGTTCCCTCTTGCGTATCATCTCCACAATTACAGTCTAGCAATTTTATAAGTTCTGCTACTACAAATTCACCTTCTCCACATACAACAAAGTCTATTCCTGGGTTTCTCTCAAGCACTAAGCGTGCATCGTAGGAAACCTCTGGCCCACCCACTATCACAATGCAGCTTGGAAGCAGCTTTTTTATTTCAGCAAGCAGTGCTAATACCATTTCTATGTTCCATATATAACATGAAAAAGCCAGAATATCTGGCTTCTCCTGATAAATTTCTTTTAGAATATTATCTTTATTATCATTTATAGTAAACTCCCTGACAGCTGTGACTCCTTGCATAAAAGCACTGTGTTGCGAGCAGCTACTATCCTCGGAGTAATCATTATGCCGCGAGCAATTTTGCCTTAAATACCATACTGCAAGATTGGAATGAATAAACTTTGAGTTTATAGCCACAAAAAGTGTTTTCATTATTGTAAAAAACCTCACTTTTAAAAGTATATTCATTATTATCCCATGATTCTGGTAAGTATACAAGGACATATCAGCTATGTATTAAATTCCCCCACGATACGAATATCTTCCTAAAATAAAAATAGAAGTCCTTTCTGTTTATATTATCTTTTGCAAAGATATCTGATTTAGCAAGTATCTGACCATCTAGTTCATATTTGATGCTTCCAACCTTTGAATCTGCCCTAATAGGAGCTTCTACTGTATTTGGGATATCAACATTAACTTTTATTCTCTCCCGTTCATCTTCCTTTAGTGGAAGTGTTATTGTACTGCCTGCATAGACATTAAGTTTTCCTTTTATACCTTTATGTAGCTTCAACTCTGCTACTTGCTGACCTTCAAACAAATAATCGTAATTTTTGTAATTTGTAAAGGAATAATCTAATATGGATTTACTGTTGGCAGCTCGTTGAGTTCTAGACGCACAATTGAGAACAACTGATATGTACCTATTGCCATTTTGCGAAACGGAGGTAACCAAACATCTTCCCGCTTGGCCGGTATAACCAGTCTTTACACCGTCCGTTCCGGGATATAAGCTTAACATTTCATTGGTATTATTAATGCCCCGCCCTTCAAATGTAGAACTTTTGGTTGCAACTATTTCGGCAAATATAGGATTTTTTAATGCGTATTGTGTAATAAGTGCCAAATCGTAAGCTGTAGAATAATGTTGGGGATCATCCAGCCCATGTGGAGTAACAAAATTTGTATTTAATGCACCTATTTCAGCGGCTTTTCTATTCATCATCTGAGCAAATGCTTCCACCGATCCACCTATATGTTCTGCAATAGCAATTGCCGCATCATTTCCCGATCTAAGCATCATAGCATACATTAAATCCTTAAGCTTATAGGTCCTACCTTGTTTAAGCCCAACTGTTGAGCCCCCTATAGCAGCGGACCTTTTGCTGATAACTACATCATCTTCAAAATTGCCGTTTTCTATAGCTACTATTGCAGTCATAATCTTAGTAGTACTAGCTATGGACCTTCTTACATATGCATTCTTCTCATAAAGAATTCTACCACTGGCAAAATCCATTACAATTGCCGAACTTGCAGCTATTCTCGGCGGCTGTCCGTCTGAAGTAGATGTTATTTGTGAATCATTTATATTTACTGGAGCCTCATCATCAGAGTCATCTGCAAATACAGAACAGTTAAAAACTACATTAGCAAATAGTAACGCTAGTACAAGCATTAATCTAATAGTTTTTTTCAATCAGCTTCATTCCCTTCGTCTCTTAAAGTGCAACATTCGTAAGTAACCATCTGATTCTCAGGCTGGTCCCCTGCCTCGTTATAAATATATGAAAAAAGGATAATGATTATAACGTATTATTTATGTATCAGAAGGTGTATTTATTTATTAGTAAAAGCTGCCGATACTTATATTAGATAAATAATGCTTTTGGGGGAGACTAACTATGAATGAAAAACTTATTTTTTCAAATGATTATATATGCATAACCTCAATTGACAATAACGTTTACCTTAAAGTATCAAAAAAAGGATTATCCTTGATTACTTTCAATACTATTCTACTGGCCTATCCTCAGATACATATTGATAATTTTGCTTTAGTAAAGAGTAGCATTGCAAATGCGGTAGCTTCTGCGCAAAAAATCGGTATACTAAAGGCCGATATTCAATTAGAGCTAATGGACAATAACACCAAAGCATATATTACCTTTAATATTTCTCAGGAGAGTTTATTAGAAAGCACCGATATTATAACTCGTGTAGATCAGCTATTAAAGGATAATGGTATAGTCTATGGAGTAGATACTAGTGTATTACTCCAGGGTAAATTATTACCCCAAAAACGGTATCTCGTTGCAAGCGGAGCTCCTGCAATAGACGGCGAAAATGCAATAATTAAGCTATATATAATAGAAAGCACACGTCCTAACAATGATGAGCAAGAACGCAAAATTGATTTCTATAATCTAAAACTAATAAATAATGTTGCTAAAGGAGAATGGCTTGGGGAGCGTCAAGAACCTTCTCTTGGAGTTGATGGGAGAACGGTTAAAGGAGAAATTTTAAAGGCTAAGCCTGGTAAGACCCTACCTCTATTATATGACTCTAAATCTGTTTACGAAGAGAAAAAAGGAAATGTAACCGCACTTTATGCAAAAATCTCAGGTGCTGTCAGCTACATAGACGGAAGGATTTCTGTTGCAAATCACCTCGAACTAGATAATGTAGATTTTAATACAGGTAATATAGAGTTCGATGGTTGTGTTACCATAAAGGGTACTATCTCTGATGGCTTTTCCGTCACTGCAACGCGCGATATTGAGATTAATAGTAACATGGGAGTTGGCAATATAAAAAGTATAACCAGCACCCATGGCAGTATTTTTATTAAGGGAGGTATAATCTCTAAAGGTAAGGTAGAGATATCTGCTGCCAAAAATCTAATAACCAAGTATATAGAAAATGCCAAGGTTACCTGCGGTGAAAATTTATTAATAGATACATATAGTATAAATAGTTTTTTGTCTGCCAAGCAGATTTTGGTTACTTCTGATAAAGGGCATATTATAGGGGGGTATTGCAAAGCTCTTTGTAAAATATCAGTTCCAATACTGGGATGTGACAGAGAAAAAAGAACTATTGTTTCAGTAGAAGGTTTTAGTAGAAGTGCATATGAAAATACAATTCTATCTCTCAATTCTAAAATTGAGAAATATAAAAATGAGAAAAAGGTTGTAAAATCAGCACTTGATAGCCTTAGTGCAATAAATGCTCCGTCAGAAAAGCAGAGAAAGGATTGGCTTGCATTGTCAGATAGAGCTAATCATTTGAAGGAAGCTCAAGCTGATTGCGAAGAATCTAGGAAGAACTTGCTTCAATGTCTAAAGGTTAAAGGCGATGGTGAAATATCAATCACTAAGACTGTTTTCCCTAACTGCCAGATTATTTTAGCAAAGAATATCATTGAGATTACAGAGAAGTCTCTAGCGATAACTTATTATTATAGTGATGAAGAAGTAAAAATTATCACATAAAGAAGTAAAATCATCACATAAAAAATTAAATCATCAAGAAATTTATTCATGAGAGATTAGTTCATCCCATAAAGAAGTAAAATTAAAAAAAGCAGAGTCCTCAAATAAGATCATGGTGATCAAATAGCAACCACCATTTTCCTTTTATTAAGGGATACTCTGCTTTCTTGTATTAAATACTAGTCATTTGTTTTAAATGAGTTTAATGAGTTGTTTAATTCCTCTGATAGATTCTTTAAAATGTTTGCATAACTCGAAAGCTCTTCAGAAGTAGCTATCTGTTGTTCAGTGCTAGCAGCTATTTCTTGAGTAGTGGCAGCTGATTCCTGTGCAACTGCTGATACATTCTGTAAAGAAAGAAGTACCTTATCCTTTGAGTTAACAATATGCTGTACTGAATTACCAGTCATATCAATATTAGAAACAACCTTTTCCATAGCTTGGAATATTGTATCAAGCTTGCTTTCGGTTTCTTTTAAAGCATCTAATTGATCTTGTACTGTTGCACTAGCGGAATTTACCTGAACAACTGTACTGGAGGCATTTTCATGGATATTTTTAATAATTAAATCAATATTAGAAGCAAAGTCTTTTGACTGATTAGCAAGCTTTTTGACTTCATTTGCCACTATAGCAAACCCTCTACCGGCCTCACCTGCTCTTGCAGCTTCAATTGCTGCATTCAAAGCTAAAAGATTTGTCTGCTCAGATATTCCATTCATAATTGTTAAAATCTTTTGTATATCCTTGATGCTCTTGCTAAGTCCATTAACATTGTCATATATTTGTGTAGTGGCCATTCTAACACTATTTGACTTAGTATCTAAGGTTTTTATTTTCTGAGCCGCTTCAGTATTGAGATCAATAATAGTAGCAGTAGTAGCTGTTATGGCGGCCATGTTTATACCAACACTGTTGATTTCGTCAGATAAAACATTCATTATTGAAGTGCTATCACTAATCTCAGATGCCTGCTCAGTAGCCCCCTTAGAAATCTGATCAATGGTAATTGCAACCTGTTCAGAAGCCCTATGACTTTCTTTTGAAGACCCCTGTATTTTACCAGAATATAGCAAAACATTTTCTGCTGATTTCCTTATATTTAGTACAAGCTGATTAATGTTTTCCATCATTTCATTAAAGTTATGAGAAACTTTTGAAAGTTCATCATTATAGCAATCCTTTTCGTATACTGTCAAATCACCGTCTTTTGCTAACTTCATTGTATTAATAAGTGATTCAAGTGGTCTTGAAACACTTAGAGAAATAATAATACAGAGCAAAAGCGAAAGCAGGGTACAAAAAATTCCTATAGTAATTATTTTATTTCTCATTGACCCAATCTCATCAAATAAGTAAGAGTTAGGTACTGCAGAGATAACATACCAATCTGATTTGTTAATCTTAGCAAACGTAACAAAACTTTTTTCACCATTTACCTTCAAATCAAAGGAGCCACTATTCTTACCATTGATATGAGTAATGATATTCTTAGTATCTTCAGTAGGCTTATTTATTTCATAGTTATTTGTTTTTGATGACAAAACATTACCACTAGAATCAATTACTAACATTGGGAAGTCCTTTTGAGACTCACTTGCACCCAAACTCTTAAAAGCACTTGCTAGGAAATTCTCCTGTGGAGCCACAATAATTTTTCCTATTAAATCTCCTGAGTTCATGGATGAAATGTTTTTATAGTATGCAACAAGTTTTGCTGTGCCATTATAAATAATCCATCTGCCGCTTTGTTCGTCCTCTTTATATTCATCTGTACATATATTATCTAGAGGATTAAGGTATGATACATATGGCTCCTTTTCACCTGGTTTATATATTCCTACATAAACAATGTTTTCTTTGGTAGAATATTGCTGTTGTAGTTCTCTTTCGTAGCCTTTTGTAGCATCAAATAATTCAAACTCGTCGGTATATGTAGTCTCCATAAATTTTTGAAAATTCTGGTTTAATGAAATGTCGATTGCAGTACCTTCAATTTCGCTAATGGTGGAGCTTAATACTTGGTTGGTCTGAGTTAATACCTGCTGAGAATAGGTTTCTATTTTTTCTTGTACTATGTCCTTAGAATCCTTATATGCAAGAACGCTACATACCGTTACAACAGCAACTATAATAATAGAGAACGATGCAATAAGCCTAATCTTGATACTAAAATTTCGAAAAACACCAAATATTTTTTCTATAAAAGGAAAATTAAAAACCTTTCTACTCATATTAAGCCTCCTCATTATGCCTCAACCAACATTATAAATTATTCCATATATTTATATATTCTTACATTTATATGCAAATTGTCAACTCTTCTTTTGACTTTTCTAACATAAACTTTGTCTTTTCATTCCCACATGCTAAAGAATATTCTCCAAGATAACCAGATACATCAATAATTCCATTTTGATCGGTAGATAGAACGGTTTCTCCTGTCCACCAGTCTTGTTTTATGAGTTTTTCCAGCTCAATATATGCAGGCTTAATGGAACCGTCCTTTCTCAGTAAGCCACCGGGTGCTCCTAACCAAGAACCGTCTACAAAGTCCCACCATGTAATAGATTGTACCAGCGGATTTTCAAATAGTGTTTTATAATGTAGCGCTACCTCAGCAGCTTGGCGTGCTTCCCCTTCTTCTGTTGTAGGCCAGCTATCCACTACGTAATCGTTCAAGTCTACTATCTCAGGTGGCATTATATGCCCCGAAACAATTGTATTTTCTGTGAAATGAATTGGAAGCTTGAATCTTCCATAGCGTGATAATATCTCCTGTGTTTTTTCGACTCCCCAATAGCCTTGATGCATATGTGACTGAATACCTATCGCATCAATTTTTATTCCTGCTTCTAGACAACCTTCAATTAATATATCATATGACTCGGAGGTCTCAAAATCATTAAGCAATAATGTAGCAGTTGGGTTTGCTTCCCTTGCCTCATTAAATACTTTTCTTATAAGTCCTATTCGTCCATATTCATTGCAAATTCGAGTAATGCCATTATCATACTTATTAAAAATAGGCATAATAACAACTTCATTTATGACGTCCCAAATATCAATAATCCCTGAAAACTCTGTTACATCTCTTTTTATTCTTTCAAGCTGAGTTTTCATTATCTCTTCGTTGCTCATTTCTAAAAGCCAAGGTGCGGTTACAGTATGCCAGCATAAAGGATGCCCTTTAATTTTTAGTCCCTTTTCTATAAAGAATTGAGCGGCTTTTTTTGTTTGCTGTATTATTGGGTTGCCCTTTTGAGGCTCAAACCTTCCCCAATAAAATGGTAAAGTTGCATAGTTGAAAATGTTAGTAAACTTTTTATAACGATCTTCATATATGCCGATTTCATCCTTTGATATCTCACCGTTGACAAAATTAATACAACTGAACTCTGAACAACCAAACAAAAACTCATGCTTAGTCTGTTCTATTTTTACTTCTTTATTTGCTATGGGCTGCCCATCATTACCAATTAATTTAATTTTCGTGTTGCCTTTTCTGTGTAAATATTTATTATTGTTCATATAAATCAGCTCCCTTAATTTTCTGCGAAAATAATCCCTTGTTTTTCCATATTCCTGATTTCCATCTAATAATCATCAATATTGCTCTTAACCATTCATCACATGAGTAAGCTATCCATACTCCAACTAATCCATATCCTAGTTTAAGTCCCAATATGTACGAAATTGGTACAGCTATACCCCAAGGCGAAAGCATTCCCATCATAACAGGGAATTTAACATCTCCAGTAGCCTTTAAACAGCTAATAATTATAAGATTAAGTGCTCTACCGGTTTCAAGAATAAATGCAATTGCAAGAAGCTTTGTAGCAACTGAAATAATATTTTCATTATCGGTAAAAAGACCAAGAAGGTGCTCACCGAATAAAAATACTACTGTAGCTAGTGTAAGTGTAACTGTCAACCCAATTTTACAACCCTTAATACATACTTTGTAAGCCTTATCAATTTCACCTGCTCCAATTAAATGTCCTACTATGATTTGTGTTCCCTGACCAAGTGACATTCCTGAAACCATAATAAACCATTGTATGTTAAAGGTCATAACTCTAGTTGTAAGAGCTTCAGTCCCCATAAAAGTTATTATAAAAGTAATCGCTATAGTTGATAATTGAAAAACAAATTGTTCTCCTGCTGAAGGTAATCCGATCTTTAATATAGGGAATATAAGACTCTTATCAATCTTGATAATTGATTTTATTGGAGATAATAGCTTGAGTTTTTTTGCAACAATAAAAAATGTAACTAAAAAAGCGACTAGCTGGCTAAAGGCAGTTGAACATGCAACTCCTTTAACACCAAGTACTGGTAGACCAAAAAATCCAAATAAAGCTATAGAATTTCCAACAATATTTAGAATGTTCATTCCTAACGCAACAAACATCGCAGTTCTTGTATTACCATAGCTTCTTAAAATAGCTGCATTTGCGGATAGGAATGCCTGAAGGAATGAAAAA
The DNA here is from genome assembly GCA_023439045.1 of Bacillota bacterium. Taxonomy (GTDB): domain Bacteria; phylum Bacillota; class Clostridia; order Acetivibrionales; family DSM-1351; genus Ruminiclostridium. Next base: position 40,273 of record JAEXOY010000037.1, read on the forward strand.
CCACCAATTATAGTAAGAAATTCTGTACCATACCCCATTAATTCTGGGGGGAGATTCATAAGTAATAGGATAGGCCTTGCAAAAATAGCTAGCAATATGCTTATTATTAGGCCAAATGATAAATTCATCAAACAAGCATATGCGCCAATTTTTTTTGCTTTTTCTGCTTGTCCAGCACCTAGATACTGTGAAATAACTATAGTTGTACCAGTAGAAACTACGGCGTACATTATAATAACCATACTAAATATTTGATTTACAGTACCAACTGCTGCTACTGCATCTTCTGAATAATGGCTAAGCATAATAGTATCAACATTACCTAATAGCATTCTTAATAATGTTTCAACAAATATAGGCCATGTTATCCTAAGAATATCGTTCCGACTAGCTTTTAGGGTAATGTGTGACATATTTTGCTCCTAATTAATTAAAATAAAAGGGTGCAAAGCTGCACCCTTTATTTTTACATTGTAGCTAATTACTTCTTAATGAAAGCATCAACCTGCTTCTGACCTTCATCAAGAACTTTCTGTAAGCCAGCCTTTTCTAAAGCTGTCTTTACCTTTGGATAATATGTATCGTAATCAACAATACCTTCTCCAAGAGGTTCGCCGTTAACCTTACCAACGTTAGCAAGAGCTGCTATTTCAGTCTTAACTGGTTCAGCATTGAATGTCCAACCATTAGTTGCCATAGCTTTAGCTGAGTTGTTGAAAGCTTCCATCTTCTGCCACTTATCAGGTGCTTCGTTTGCCCATAAGTAATCAAGGAATTGGCTTCCGCCCATTGCCCACTGAGCTAATCCTGTGTAACCTGAAGTTTCAGCTGTAACGCCATCTGCAAAGTCGATCTGGTTTTCACCAATCTTCTTGTAGTGCTTACCTTCAATACCCCAGTCAAGTAAGTTCTTGAGCTGCTTATCGCTGAATAAGAGGTTAATGAACATCATAGCACGTGCTGGATCTTTTGAAGTTCTTGAAATAACGAGCATTGAGTTTGTCAAGTCGCCAGTTCCAACGTATCTGTTGATTCCTGAGTAAGCATCAACCTGAATTAAATCGTAACCCAATTGAGCCTTCATTTCATCAGCCTTACCTGGCTTGAGCTGTTCAGCCCACATAAATACCTTCTGCTGCTTCTTGTATGGCATACCATCTTGTAATGTAGCTACGTCCTTGTTGATATAGCCCTTCTTGTACCAATCAGCAGTCATCTTGTATACTGATATAACTTCTGGCTGTTCCATAACATTTATAATCTTAACATCAGTAGAATCTGTCTTCTTGAATCCAACTGGAACTTCAGTCTGAGAAATCTTTTCGAAGAAGTCCTGTGTAAAGTATGATGAATGATCACCCTTTGTTGACAAGAATGGGATTATACCTGGTTCTTTTTCCTTAATAGTCTGGAGCATTGGCTCGAAGTCTGCAGGTGTCTTAACATTTGAGAAATCAAAGCCATACTTTTCAGCCATAGCCTTGTTAACAAGAACACCACCTGTACCAAACATGTCCTTAGCTGTAGGTATAGCAAAAAGCTGACCGTCAAGTATAGGAGCCTTTAAGTAAGCTGGGTTAATGTTTTTAGTGATATCTTGACCATACTTAGCAAGTAAATCATCTAATGGTAACCAAGCTTTTTGTGCTGCATATGTTGACCAGCCCCACCATGCAGGTGAAAACATTGTATCAATCTTCTGGCCTGAAGCAACAATCAACTTCTGCTTGTCTTGGTAGCTATCCCACCAGAAATAGTTAAGCTTAATTGTAGCATTGATCTTATCCTTGAGAATCTTGTTTACTTCGTCCTGAACGAGTGCTATGTCCTTAACCTGTGGAGCTAAGAAATAGGCATCCAACTCATAAGGATCTAACTTTGGAGCCTCTGATGAAGCAGCCGCTGTGGACTCAGAAGCTTGAGCTACTGAAGATGGCGCAGCTGATGAATCAGCAGCTTCATCTGAGCTACCACAACCTGATAGCAGAGATCCACATAAGAATAGAGTTGCAACTACTAGAGATGTTACCTTCTTAAGTTTTAACATAAAATTCCTCCTCATAACTTTTTTTATATTGATTGACTTAAGCAATCGCATGCCTACCACTTAAATCAATATCAATCACAAATAATTTTATCTGCATAAGCAAATTAACCCTTAACAGCACCTATAGTAAGACCCTTAATAAAGTACTTCTGGAAGAATGGATAAGCAAATATAATTGGACCAATACCCATAATCGCCATCGCCATTCTTAAAGTTTCACCAGGAATCTTCAAAAGTTCACTTGAGGTGCTACTCACAGTGGCGGCATGTGAAGATGTAAGATACTCAACAGTTCTTAATGCCTGATACATAGAATACTGTAAATTGTAGTATTTCTCTTCGTTGATATATAAGAGGCATAACCACCAGTCATTCCAATAGGCCAGTACAGAGAATAGTCCTATAGTTGCTATAGCTGGCTTGGATAAAGGTATAATTATTTTGAAGAAAATCCTCATTTCACTAGCTCCATCAATACGAGCCGACTCTAGTATGGCATCTTCTAAATTATTGGAAAAAAACGTCTTCATGATTAATACATTAAAAGCGCTTACCAAAGCTGGAATTACCAATACAGCAGGATTATTTTGTAGCTTGAGGTACTGAGTATATAATATGTACCATGGTACTAGACCACCCTGGAAAAGCATTGTAAAGAAAACAAAGAACGAGAAAAAGTTTCTATACTTAAATGATTTTCTAGAAATAGGATAAGCGTAGAACATTGTCATAAGAACGCATGATATTGTACCAATGATACAAACCGAAATTGTCACTCCATATGCTCTAACCAACTTTTCAGAATCTAGAAATAAATATTTGTAGGTTGAAAAGGTTATATCGCTTGGAAAAAAAGAATAACCATTTGTTATCAATGATGATTCAGATGTAATTGATACCATGAAAATCAGTATCAGTGGTGCTATACAAACTATACAATATATACTAAAGCCAGCAACTATAAGTGCATTAACTTTTTTTGAAATGCTATTCATCTCGAAAGTGCTTTTATTCTTGCCCATAATTCCTCCTAGTAATAATTAGAATATTTTATTTTCAGGACTAACCTTACCTACCGCCCAGTTTGCAAACAGTACAAGGAAAAAGCCAACAACTGATTGATAGAAGCCAGCAGCTGAAGACATGCCCAAGTCACTAGTGTAAATAAGAGCTTTATAAATATAAGTATCCAAAACATCGGTTGTAGGGGTAAGTAACCCTTGCTGCATTGGAACCTGATAGAACAGACCAAAGTCGGATCTGAAAATATTACCTAATGCCATGATTGTTGTAACTATCATAAGCGGAACAAGGAAAGGAATAGTTATGGATTTAACCTGCTGGAACTTCGAAGCACCATCGAGTAGTGCAGCCTCGTAATATTCAGGATCAATACCTGCAATACCTGCTATATAAATAACTACACTATAGCCTATGTTTTTCCAAATATTAACTATAATTATAATATACGGCCATTTTTCAGGTACAGTATACCAGTCTATGGGTAGCATATTCATAAAAGGTGCTAGTGATTTATTGTAAAAACCATTTGGGCTGAGAATTGAATATACTAAATATGCAACAACTACCCATGAAAGGAAGTATGGTAAAAAAATCGTTGATTGGAAGACCTTTGCTGCCATTTTACTTCTAACTTCATTAAGCAACAGAGCAGTACAAACAGCTAAAAATAGTCCTAAGAAAATGAATACTAAATTATAGCCTATGGTGTTCCTTGTGATAGTCCAAGCATCAGCTGATTTGAACAGAAATTCGAAATTCTTAAGACCTGACCATGGACTATGTAAAAATCCGTCAGCATAATTAAAATTTTTGAATGCAATTATTATACCAAACATAGGTAAATAATAATTCATAAAAACAAAAAGAAATGGCGGTAATATCATTAAAAACAAAGCTTTATTTTTGCGCAATTCATGCAAAAAGCCGTTATTAATCTTTTTTTGTTTACCCCCACTTAAAGCTACAGGAATATTGTTCATCTTTGTTTTCCCCTTTTTTAGTTTTTTCTATATATAAAATATTACTGCACTAAAATGATTAAAAAGCCTCCATCTGTAGTTGCCTTATATAGCAATTGTTTGCCCTGACTGTATCTCTACTGACTTATTTTGTGTCTTTAGCCATATAGAAATATCAGTAGGATTATATACAATAGCACTGTCCGCTGAATAAACCAAACGGCTAGCAGCGGTTATATAATCATATATTTGGCCATTTGTCGCATACCATATATCCTCTTTGTCTGAGATAATACTGCTAAACTGCTCAATCATATCCCAATTATTGTCTTCATCAAATTCATAGCTATGACCCCAAACATAAAAGATTGAAAGTCTATCAGGAGAAAAATCAATAAATTCTTGCGCTAAGCTGAACAGCCCCGGATACGAATGATGACAAGTAGGATTCCACTCTAAGAAATCCATTGGGACATCGAATTTGTAAGTATCATTTACTGTTCTGCAATAATTTAATCCAATCATTTTATTGATTTGTTTTATTGTATTGTTATATGTACCATAGGGATAAGCCATACCACGTATAATTTCTGCAAATAATAATTCGAGGTTTTTTTTATCTTCAAAGAGTTCCTTGTATGCTTCGTATGGTGGTAAGTGTTCTAGATGTGGGTGAGTTAGGCTGTGTACTGCTATTTCATGTCCCAAATAAACTTGCTCAAGTTCATCGGTATTCATTCTGCTAATAAATGTATCATTTTTGCCAGTCCAGTTGCTATCTTCGTTTTGTAGAGATGAGTTCAAATTAAATGTAGCTTTTAAGCGATATGTATTCAGTATTTTTACCAGTCGCTTATCCTGGCATACTCCGTCGTCATAGCTAAGCGTAAATGCCTTTGTACGACCATTAGGAAACACTATGCTAATCATGATAATCACCTGTTTCAATCTTTTTATAAACAGTTGGCGTACATCCTTTAACAGTCTTAAAGCATCTGTTGAAAGTTACAATACTATTGAACCCTACTGCATATGCAATATCTGTAATACTCATAGAGGTTTTTCTGATCAGCTGCTCAGATTGCCTAATTCTGTATTCATTTAGATATGCATAAAAGTTTTTTTCAGTAATCTGCTTAAATAACCTTGAAAAATAATATTCACTTAATCCCATAATCCTAGAAATATCATCCAAATGAATATCATGCGCATAATTCTTATGTATATAATCAAATGCTTCATTGATTTTATACAGCCCTGAAACTCTATTGCTCTTGGTCCTTATGTTATCTTGATGCTTTAAATATTGTGTAAGCAGGCACAATATATCAAATATTCTTGCGTAGAGAAACAAATCATATCCAAAAGCTTTTTGTTCAAAACATGTAATTATTTCTTTAATATGTATGACCAACTTCTCATAAATATAATTATCTTTTCTAAATACTAAAGTATCTGTTAATAGCCCTCGTATATCATTGCTGGTAAAAAAGTCAAAGCATGAAAAATCAAATTGTATAAAGTATCTAATCCCACTTGCTGACCCTTTAAATTCGTGAGTGTCTCCTGCAGCAATTACCATTACATCGAACTCTTTAAGATTGTATTCTGTATTATTAACAAAAAGATCAAAATCATTTTTCTCAACATATAATAACTCTATAGCTGAATGCCAATGTAATGGATATACGAAATTGTCTTCAATATTTCTCTCCAACCTAATAGGTAGCTGCTCAGGGAAAATATTTTTCTCATGGATACCTTCAATGTAGTACATCACTCGGCCTCCTTTTGTATAAATTATACAATATATGTATAAAAGAGGCAACGTTTTTCTGTTAGTTTGTTACAATTTTTGCAATACAAGGTGCCACCCCTAATAAACTAACGCTTCTACTATCTGGTTGACTCCCGCCAACGAAAATCTCAAACTCACCTTTTTCAAAAACTTCCTCACCATCGTTATTTATTAGACTAAGATCTGATGGCGTAATGATAAATGATATGTCTTTAGTCTCTCCTGGTAAGAAGCTTTCAACCTGAATTCCTTTGAGCTGCCACTTTGGAACGTCAACACTTGCTTCCACGTCCTTTATGTACAGTTGAATTACTTCTTTGCCCTCGTATCCACCGATATTTTTAACTGTAACAGTGCAGGTTACATTATCAGTAGAATTTACAATATTACTTGATAATTTTAAGTTTGAGTATTTAAAGGTTGTATAGCTCAGTCCAAATCCAAATGGATAGAGTGCCTCATTCTGCATATATCTATAAGTTCTGTTTTTCATTGAGTAGTCTCTAAAGTCCGGCAGTTCCTCAGTAGTTTTGTAGAACGTTACTGGCAATCTACCACTTGGAGAATATTGCCCAAATAATAAGTCCGCTACCGCTCTTCCGCCCTGTGCTCCAGGATACCAAGCCTGAATGATAGCATCTACATTTTCATCTGCCCAATTAACAGCAATTGCACTACCACTAAGAAGGACCAAAACCACAGGTTTGCCAGTTGAAACTAAAGCCTCAAGTAACTTTTGCTGTAATCCCGGCAGATCAAGGTTTGGCTTGTCTCCTGAAGAATACTCATTACCTGTGTCACCCTCTTCGCCCTCTAATGTAGCATCAAGGCCTAAGCAGGCTATAACTACATCCGACTGTTCAGCAACAGTTAGCGCTTCTGAGAACCTGTCCCCTGCCATTGCAAGACCTTCTACCTTGTCCTTATATAAATGACACCCAACTGAATAATTTATCTTTACACCAGTTGGCACTGTCTGCCGTATTCCATCTAAAACGGTAATATATTCTGAAGAAGTACCGCAGTAGTTACCTATCAGTGACTCTCTGCTGTAAGCATTTGGACCAATAACAGCAATGGATTTAATCTTGTTCTTGTCTAATGGCAATAATTTATTTTTATTCTTCAAAAGAACCATTGACTGCTTTGCAACTTTTAGTGCTAAAGCCTTGTGATCATCACATTCAATAACACTAACAGGAATTTTACTAAATGGAACTTTCTCAGCATCATCAAACATTCCAAGCTTTATTCTTGTAGCCATCAATCTAGTAACTGCTTTATCTATTGTTGCTTCATCAATTAGTCCTTCTTGGTGAGCAATTAAAAGATTTGCATACATTGAGCCGCAATTTATGTCACACCCGTTTTTAACAGCCAAGCTAACTGATTCGGGCGCTGTCTTCGTTACACCATGATATTCATGGAAATCCTTGATAGCCCAGCAATCAGATACAACATGACCTTCAAATCCCCATTCTCCTCTGAGAATTTTTACTAGAAGTTCTTCACTGCCACAGCAAGGCTCACCGTTAGTCCTGTTGTAAGCACCCATAACAGCTTCGACTTTAGCTTCTGTAACTAGCTTTTTAAATGCTGGAAGATATGTCTCAAACATATCCTTTTTTGAAGCTATTGCGTTAAAGGAGTGACGCTCTGCTTCAGGGCCGCTATGTACAGCAAAGTGCTTTGCACAAGCAGCAATCTTCATATAGTCTGGATCATCGCCCTGTAAACCCCTCACAAAGCTTGCTCCTAATTCTCCAGTTAAATAAGGATCTTCACCGTATGTCTCATGACCTCTGCCCCATCTTGGATCCCTGAATATGTTAATGTTTGGAGACCAATAGGTTAGGCCTTTGTATATATCATAATCTCCTTTTTTCTGAGCAGCATTGTACTTAGCACGCCCCTCTGTAGAAACAACATCTGCCACTTCATATATAAGCTCTTTGTCAAATGTAGCAGCCATACCTATTGCCTGAGGAAACATTGTTGCTACACCAGCTCTAGCAACGCCGTGCAAACCTTCATTCCACCAATTATATGCGGGAATACCCAACCGTGGTATTGCTGGAGAAGAATGTAGCATCTGCATAACTTTTTCTTCTAAAGTCATTTTTGCAACTATTTCTTTAGCTCTTTGATTAATAATTTGTATGTCCATTTCTTCTCCCATATTCTTAAATTTTATACATATACTATATTTGTATTATACATTTCTTAAAAATATAAATCATTTCATTTTTTGCTATTTTCTTATCAGTTTTAGTTATGACCAAAACCCCTAACCTGTTGTTAACAATAGGGTTTTAGCTTATTTGAGCGAAGATGAAAACGTACTAACATATCAAAATTGATTGATTTCAATATAAAATATTTTCGGAAAGTTGCTTAAATATTAGAAGCTTTGATGTTAAAAATTTATATATCATTACCATACCTTTTTATTTTTATGACGTATATACTATTGAAGCCTTAATAGTAGCAAAGAATAATCTTACTTATAAAATTAATTGCAAATTTAAAAGTACTTTATATAATTTTTCAGTTATTATATAATTTACTCAGGATGATTTTGTTTAATTAATGATAATTATTTGGGCACAATTGTTAGGAGGACATATGAAAAACATTTTAATTATCTCATCAGATCATACTGGACATGGCCACAAAAGTATTAGCGAATCACTTAAGGAACAATTTCAGTTGCATGAGGACGTTCAAGTGCATATAATAGATGGTTTTGAACTCGGAGGTAGTTTTTGGCTTAAATTTGGCAAATCATATGGTACCATTACAAGAAATGCAGAGTATTTGTGGAAGATAGCATGGAAAATTCAAAGCAAACGCCAACATTTCATACATTTTTTTGCTGAACAATCAATTAGAGAGAATTTCCTAAAAGTAATAAAGGATATTTCCCCTGATTTGATTTTATCTGTACATCCTTTATTTAATACGTCTATTATTAACATTTTAAGGAGTTATAAAATTAAAATACCTTTTGCTACATTTATTGCTGATTTAGTCTCTATATCACCCTTATGGGTAGATAAAAGAGCAACTTGTATAATTTGCCCCACTCAAGAGGCAAAAGAACGCTGTAAAGAATTCGGAATTAGAGAGCACAAGCTAAAGGTCATTGGTTTCCCTGTACGCGCTAAATTTGTTAAGCATATAAACGACAGTTCTTCAATGCCTACTTTGTATTCACTTGACAGACCGCTTGATTGTCTCATTATGAGTGGCGGTGAGGGTTCTGGAGATATGAATGTTATTGCGGAAATACTATTAAAGAATTTCAACTGTAATGTTCATATTATAGCCGGTAGGAATGCATCTATAAAAGAAAAGCTTGAGAAAACATTATGTGTTAACTATCCTGGCAGAGTTGAGGTAACAGGGTATGTTAATAATATACAAGATTACATGCTCGAGAGTGATATAGCAATTACTAGAGGTAGCCCAAATGTTATGATGGAATCCGTTGCATGTAATATACCTTTTATTATTACAAGTGCACTGCCAGGGCAAGAAAAGGAAAATCCTGATTTCGCAGTAAACAATAACCTTGGTGTTTATTGCCCAAATATTAATAATCTTGCTGAAACAATAAGCGAATTACTAGATGACAATGCAAGGAAGCTTAATGATATAAAAATAAGTCAGCAAAAATTCTATGATTATGAGACTGCAAGTAAAATTGTTGAACACACATTATCATTAATTAAAGACTGCAAAAACATTCCGACCGATTTTAGAAAAAAACGCTCCAAACCTCAAAAAATAAGGCTTAAGCCAAGAAAACTGCTGCTTAGAATGATGAGTAGATAACAAAACCCCCTCAGAAAATCTGAGGGGGTAATTTATTGTTATATTTAATTACATACATCATTTAAACTTTTGCAGTTTCTTTCTCTTCTGCTGGCTCATTTGTTAATTTTAGCTTTTCAAGTACATAGAATATCAAGCTAAGAGCCATACCAACTAATGTTGCAAGTACCATTCCCTTAAGTTGAACATCATTGCCCAGATTAACTGAAACATTACTAATACCTACTACAAATACTACAGCTGTTAGAATAAGATTCTTTGACTTTGAGTAGTCAATCTTAGCTTCAACTATCATTCTGATACCTGATGCGGCAATTGTACCAAAGAGTAATATAGATATACCACCCATTACTGGCTCTGGAATACTCTTAATTATGCCTGATAGCTTACCGAAGAAAGCAATTATTATGGAAATAACTCCTGCTCCACCAATTACCCATACACTATATACTCTAGTAATGGCCATAACACCCATATTTTCACCGTACGTAGTTGTTGGGCATGAACCAGTAAACCCTGAAAGCATTGTTGATATACCATCACCAAGCAATGATCTATGGAGTCCTGGATCCTTAGTCAAATCTTTACCAACTATATTACTTGTAACGAACAAGTGTCCAATATGTTCAGAAAGAACAACCAAAGCTGCTGGAATGATAATTATAATAGCATTTATTTCAAACTTAGGCATTGTTACTGTAGGTAACGCAAACCATTCTGCTGCCTTAACCATGCTAACGTCCAAATATCCCATCCAAGCTGACAATCCATAACCTGCTAATACTGCTATTAGAATTGGAATAACTGAAAGGAAGCCTCTAAATATAAGTGTTCCAAATATTGCTATAGCTAGAGTGACAAGAGAAATAATTATTCCTTTTGTATCAAAAACACCATTTGCATCTGGGAATAGTTTAGCCATACTTGCAGCATTTGCTGAAAGCTCCAAACCTATTAGTGCAACTATAGGTCCCATTGCTGCAGGCGGAAGAACAACATCCAACCATCTTGTACCGACTTTTCCTATAATCAAAGCGACTATGACGAATACTAATCCACACATGATAAACCCACCCAGTGCGGTTGCGAACTTATCAGTATATGATGAAGTATCAAAGTTATTTTCTACTGCAACACTAGTTATAACTGAAGCTGTTGGTGACAAAAATGCGAAGCTTGAGCCAAGGAATGCTGGTGCTTTACCTTTACAAAGTAGCAAGTAAATCAAGGTACCAATACCGTTAAGTAACAAAACAAGTGCGGGATCAATTACCTGTACCTGGTTAACCTTTTCGAGTATTGTTGGATCTGCTTTTGCTGCCTCCCAAGTAGTCTTTAATACCTTTTCAACAAAGTGTGTCTGTGCATAGTTGTTAAAAAGAAATGGAACAAGCACTGATGCACCAAACATTGCGAATAAGTGTTGGATGCTGAGTGGTAATGCTTTTAGAAAAGGAACCTTTTCTTCGACTTGAATAACTCTTCTCTCTGACATACATTCAATCCCCTTCAATTAAATTTTGCGTGAAAATATGCTTTCACAGGCAAATAAAAAAACCTTACTGACGTTAGGCGCAGCAAGGTTGTGGGTTAACCAAGTTTATTGCATAGAATTCCCCATATATACCCTTACTAGCCTCTCTGGACTAATTTAAAAGTTTTTTTATCCGTTAAAAAGTATATCATACGAGTTTCTAAAAGTCTACAAAATATTTTAACAAATTGAACTTTTTTAAGGCATTTTTTGCTATTATAAAGAAAAAAATTTTAGCCATACTATAAATAGAGGAGCAAAAGAAATCAATCTCCTTAAATACTTTCTAAGAGGTGACAATTATGGCTAGCAAACAATTTGAACAGATGAAATACGAAGTAGCAAGAGAAGTTGGCGTTAATCTTAAGCAGGGTTATAATGGTGATCTCACATCAAGAGAAGCAGGTAAAATAGGCGGAACAATAGTTAAAAAGGTTTTTGAACAGTATACTGGTTCAAAAAGTTAAAAGTAATTAAACCGTACAAAAATAGCAGGAGTCTTCTCCTGCTATTTTTGTACAAATTATTATAAAAATCTAAATTGAACTTTTTTATCAAACAAGTCAAAAAGAATCAACTAACCGAAAATATATAAAGCATCAATTCCCTAATAGTTTTCTTATCAATTCAAAAATCTGCTCAGCAGCATCATAGGTAGCATTTTTCTTAGCGTCCTGCCCCATTTTTACCATTAAGCTTTTGTCATTAATAAGCTGACATATTTGCTTGTAAAGCAACTCCCCATTAAGCTCATTTTCAAGTATTACAACAGCGCCCCCATCTCTCTCAAGTGATCTTGCATTGTGCTCCTGATGATTAGCAGTAACATATGGGGACGGTATCAGAATGGACGGTTTCCCCATTACCTGAAGTTCGCTGATGGTAATAGCTCCAGCTCGACAGATCATTAGATCACTAGCTGCATAAACCTCCGACACATTATAGATATAAGGAACCACTTGCACTTGTGTCGTATAAGTGCTGTTAACATTTATTAATTTATTAATTTGTTGAAACTGGGCCTCACCAGTTGAAAAAATTATATTAAATTCTCCTTTATAATATTCATTCAGCATTTGAGCAGTGCTTTCATTAATTTTCCTTGCTCCCCTGCTACCACCCATTACAACAACCAGTGGCTTATCTTCTTGCATACCTAACCTGCGCTGAAATTCACTTTTTGAGTCGCCAATTTCTGTTAATGTACTCGACTTTGTATGGTCAATTATGCTTTTTAATAATTCTTGCCTTACTGGGTTTCCCGTATGAACAATCTTCTTTGTATTTTTAAAATACTTTTCAGAATCCTTAAAGCTTATAGCCACGTAATCAACGTATCTTTCCAGAATTTTATTTGTTACACCCGGAAAAGCATTTGATTCATGAATAAGAGTTGGTATTCCCTGTTTTGCAGCAACATAAAGCACTGGTCCGCAAACATATCCACCAGTACCAATCACAATATCAGGTTTCAATCTTTTTAAAAGCTTTGATGCTTGAAAAAAGCTCTGTATAAGTTCCTTTACGGCTACTACCGTATCTAATGAAATCTTTCTCTTAAATCCCCTAACAGTAATTGTTTCAAGCACATATCCTTCCCTGGGCACCAGCTTGGTCTCAAGCCCTTTCTGGGTACCTACAAAAGTAATGTCCGCTTCTGGGTTTTTATCTTTAATATACTTTGCTATGGCAAGACCAGGATTAACATGGCCACCTGTTCCCCCACCCGCAATCAATACCTTCATTTTTGATTCGCCCTTTCATAAAAGTGTAATTAGCATTAAAACCTTTCATATTTTGAATATCGCGAAATATTTAATAAAACCCCAACACCAAACATCAGGAATAAAAGAGAAGTACCTCCCGCACTAAAGAAAGGAAGTGATATTCCTGTTGAAGGTATTGAATTGGTTACAACTGCGACATTAAACAAAAATTGAATAGTAATAAGGGATGTTATCCCGATGGCAAGCAAGCTTCCAAATAAATCAGGTGCATTCATAGCTACCTTAATTCCTCTCCAAATAAATACCATGAACAACAGCATTACAACAAAAGTACCAATAAATCCCAATTCCTCAGCTAAAACAGCAAAGATATAATCATTATAAGGCTCAGGTATATAAAGATACTTCTGCATACTCTGCCCTAATCCCTTCCCAAAAAAACCTCCCGAACCAATAGCAAGAAGCGATTGTACTATCTGCCAGCCTTCATCTCTTTCATACTTGAAGGGGTCCAGCCAAGCCATAATACGGTCAGCTCTATAGGATACGAATGTCATTAGTACAAATGCCGCCGCTGCAAAAGGAGTGGCCAATATAGCAAAATGAGAAATTTTTGCACCAGCACATACTAAAATTACGCAACCAGTAAAAACTATAATCAAAGCACCACTAAGATGTGGCTCAATAACAATAAGCCCACCTACAAGACCAATGATTAATAGATATGGCACCAGCCCCTTGAAAAATGATTTTAGTACATCAGCTCTTTTAGAGAGACTGAAGGATAAAAAAATTATCAATGATAACTTCGCTAGCTCAGAGGGCTGAAAGGTCTTTGTACCAATTCCCAACCACCTTTGAGCGCCATTAAATGACTTTCCTATTCCCGGTATCAATACTAAAATCAGAAGAGCAATGCTTATTCCCAACAAAACTGGTGATATTTTGCCCAGCTTCCTATAATCAAAATTTGCCGTAAATATCAGTACTACAATACTAATGCCCATATACAAGAGCTGCTGCCTTAGAAAATAAAATGCTTCACCGTATAATTTTATAGAAGTATAATAACTAGAACTAAATACCATAATAGTTCCAAATGAAAGTAACAGAATTACAACAGCAAATATCCAAAAATCAAAAGGCCTTTTGTTCTTCATTAACTTCCTCCAGCCATGTATGTTTATGTCATAAAGTATTTTTATCGCTAACACATTATATGAATTAATACATTCTTTCATTCCATATTGAAAACGTATAGGTAAAAACTAACATATATACATTTTCAGGGCTAATTTTTTGAGCATATAATAAAATAACTTATATAATGCCAATTCCCAATACAAAACATGCAAAAACGCATAACACTATTGTAACAATAATAAATACACTAACTACCCTTGTCTCCTTCCAGCCCTTTAACTCAAAATGATGATGCAATGGAGCCATTTTGAATATTCTCTTGCCAGTAAGCTTAAATGAGCCTACTTGCAATATTACTGAAAGTGCCTCAGCCAGATAAATACCACCAACTAATAATAAGATAAGTGGCATTCTCATCATAATAACAATTGAAACGACTGCTCCCCCCAACATTAGGCTTCCCGTATCTCCCATAAATACCTTAGCTGGATGCATATTGAATGCAAGAAAGCCCAAGCAACCTCCTGCAATAGCAGCAGAAAATATCTTTAAGTACTCCCATTCTGCATTAGTCAGTGACACTATAGTAAAGAAAATAGCCACTACCAAAGTAACTCCCGAACACAGCCCATCCAAGCCATCTGTGAGGTTTACAGCATTTACAAAGAAATACATAAAAACTACAATAAAGAGGAAATACAACCAAGGCTGTATCATTATGTTTGTAAAAGGTAGAATTATTGAAGTACCAGCTTCTGTAAATCTCATCACATAAAAGCCAAATGCTACACACACCAAAAGCTGAAAAAACGTCTTCTGCCCTGCGTAAAGCCCATCCTTTCTCTTCTTGACAACCTTTATAAAGTCATCTACAAAACCAACCAATCCAAAGCCTAATGTACATAAAAGCACAGGAATAAGTTGAGGATACTTAACTGCAAAGAATCCACAAACCAAGGTAATGGGTATTATGAATATAAGTCCTCCAATAGTTGGGGTACCTGTCTTCTTAAGATGCGACTGAGGGCCATCGTCCCTAACAGTCTGACCAAATTTGAGCTTTCTTAAGAATGGTATCAATATTGGCCCTGTAATAAGTGAAAGAACAAATGCACTTATAAACGAGACAATATGTTCAGATGTAAAATCAAAGTTAAGCAAAGCACTTCCTCCTGTTTAAGATATATGTTTTAAATATATATGCTTTTATTATATACCTTTTATTATATATCCTTTTATTATATATCCTTTTATTATATTTGCTTTCTAAATATATTCCTTCATGATACCATCTATAATGGTTTCCATTTTCATGCCTCTTGAACCCTTAACCAGGACATAGTTTCCCGGTCTCAGTATTGTGAGAACATACCTCAAGGCGTCCTCGTTATTCTCAAAGCTCTCAAGTTTTATATGCTTGTTGCCCAATGTAGAAACTGCTTCACAGATACTTCTAGAATTAGGCCCTACAGTAACTATACTATCAATATTGAGCTCCGCTGCAAATTCACCCACACAGTAATGCATTTCCTTTGATAATTCTCCCATTTCCAGCATATCACCTAGTACTGCTATAGACCCGCTACCCTTTGAAAGCTCTTCTAGTACTGAAAGGGAAGCCTTCATTGATTGAGGGCTGGCATTGTAGGTATCATTTATTATCTTTATATCTTTATGAGATATTATATTCTGACGCATATTTCCTGGAACATAGTCCGCAACACCCTCTATAGCTATCTCAAGGGGAATTTCAAGCTCTATACCAGCAGCTATTGCCGCAAGGGCATTATAAACATTGTGTATCCCTGGAACAGGCACTCTGACTGGATATGAGCTACCCTGATACACAATATCAAAGCTGCAACCACATTCCCCGTACGAAGTATACTTCTGAGCTCTGATGCTATTTTCCTCATTCATACCATAATAAACACACCGTACACCAAGCTTGCCCTTAAGTCCTAATAGCATTGGGTCATCCCCATTAAGTATAAGTAGTCCCCCATCTTTCAGCCCTTCGATTATCTCTAACTTGGCCTTTAGGATTCCCTCTTGCGAGCCTAACTTCTCAATATGAGAAACCCCAATATTAGTAATGATAGCAATATCGGGTTTAGCTATAGACGTAAGTCTACTTATCTCTCCAAAACCACTCATACCCATTTCTAAAACAGCTGCCTCATGGTTATCGTCCAAGTTAAACACAGTAAGTGGTAAGCCTATCTCATTATTAAAATTCCCCTGTGTCTTGAGGACCTCGAACTGCTTAGAAAGAACACACGAAACCATATCCTTTGTACTCGTTTTTCCGACACTCCCTGTTATGCCCACTACAGGAATGCAAAACTTAGCAAGGTGCCATTTAGCCAAATCACGCAGCGCTTTGGCTGTATCACTTACAAGTATCATAGTACAGCCCTGCATTTCAAAAACAGCCTTCGATGCTAGACACACCTTAGCACCCTTAATTACACATTGTTCAATATAATCATGTCCGTCAAACTTTTCACCTATTAACGGTATAAAGAGATTGCCCTCTAAGACCTTTCTCGAATCTGTGGTAATACCAGAAAATACAGCATCTCCACTTCCATAGAGCAACTCTCCATCAACAGCCTTTATCAACTCTTTGCAAGACATTGAAATCATAAAAATTCATCCCTTCATTAGCCTTCATTAAGTTCTAATAGTAATTCTACCACTACTTCACGCTCATCAAAATGAATAGTCTTATCTGCAAACTGCTGATAGGTTTCGTGCCCTTTACCTGCTAATATAATAACGTCTCCCTCTTGAGCATTTTCAAGGGCATATTTTATAGCTTGCCTTCTGTCTGTAATCTTAATATATTTCCCATTTGTCTTTTTTGTGCCTTCCTCAATATCATCAATAATGATATCAGGTTCTTCAGTACGGGGATTATCGGATGTGATAATAGTAAAATCAGCAAGATTGCCTGAAATCTCACCCATAGCTGGCCTCTTGCCTCTGTCACGGTCTCCTCCGCACCCAAACAAGCTGACTACCCTGCCTTTTGCAAATTCTTTTGCCGTGGTAAGAACCTGCTTTAGACTATCCGGTGTATGTGCATAATCAATAAGAACGGTGTAATTTCCTGTTACAGGAACTGATTCCATTCTTCCCGGAACACTGACATTACTCAATCCTTTCTTAACACTATCTAGAGAAATGCCCAACACGCAGCACGCTGAAATAGCTGCTAAGGCATTATATACATTAAATTCACCCTGTAGGTTTGTGGTAATGGTATCACAACCCCATGGTGAGATCAGTTTGAATGTTGTATGAGAGGTTTGTTTGTCAATATCTACCGCTCTGATATCGGCATCTTCTGATAAACCGTATGTCAGTACATCACAGGTTGCAACATCCTTTATTTTACGTCCTTCTGGGCTGTCAATATTGGTTATAGCCTTTTTGCACATCTTAAAAAGCTTAGCTTTTGCGTTAAAATAATCCTCCAGAGTTGCATGCTCTTTCGGACCTATATGATCTCTTGAAAAGTTAGTAAATACTCCAATATCAAAATCACATTGAGCCACTCTATGCAGCTCTAGTCCCTGTGATGAAACTTCCATTACTACGCTGTCAACATTCTTTTCCACCATTTCGCCAAAAAGATTTTGTAAATCCAGTGATTCAGGAGTAGTACGTGCGGCATAAAGAACTTCGTCACCAATGAGGTTTGCAACGGTACCAACAAGTCCTATTTTGTGCTGTTCAGCCTCTAATATAGCTTTAACCATGTAGGTAGTTGTTGTCTTACCTTTTGTACCCGTTATACCTATTAAATTAAATTTCCTGGAAGGATGGTCATTAAACGCATCTGCTACAAATGCCAGGCCATATCTCGTATTTTCAACCTTGATTGTGGTAATCCCCTCAGGAACCTCAACATCTTTTTGCACCAAAAAAGCCCTTGTACCATTTTCAATTGCATCTGCTATATACTTGTGTCCATCGACAATAGTGCCCTCTATACAAACAAAAAGTGATCCTGCCCTAGTTTTGCGAGAGTCATATGCTATGTTATCTATATCTATCTCCAATGTTCCATTAACCTTTTGAGCGTTTAATCCTTCTATTAGCTTACTCAATAACAAAATAAACACCTCCAAAAAATTTCATAAATGGCTACCCTTTTTAGGATAGCCATTTACTTTTTTATATCTATTACCATTTGTTATTATACAATCATTTAAAACACAACTCAATACACACCAACAATTTCCCAGCACTATTCTAGAGGTGCATAATCGGTTACCTCGTTTCTGAACTGCACTTCAACAATATCGCCTTTATTTATAATCTTTCCTGGCGAAACACTCTGAGATATAGCTGTACCTGAACCTGTTACCTTTATATTTATACCGGCATTTCTAAATGCAAGCGTTGCTTCATAAATAGTTTTGTTACTTACATTTGGTACCGTAGTTGTTACCTCCTCCTTTGGCTTATACGTATAGAGTATTACAATTGAATTTTCCTGCAACAAGGCGGTGGTCTTAGGTGTCTGTTCTTGCACAATAGCAGTCATATCCTTGTTATCTCCCTCAATTCTATAATCAAGGTTATTACTCTTGAGTAGCTGAATTGCTTCTTCAAGCGTCTTACCCTTTACATCGGGTACCTGCACCTCTTTTAGAAGTAGTTTTTTATCTTCATCGCTATATTCTTTTTCTACCCCAAGATAATTCAGCACATCTTCTACAAGCTTACCTGCAACAGGTGCTGCTCTCATACCACCTGTCGGATTATAAACATCGGGATAATCCAATACAATGAGTGCACATATAACAGGATTATCAGCAGGAGCAAATGCTGAGAAAGAAATAATATATCTTTTATTAGTTCCGTCCTTTAGCACTTTCTGACTTTCAAGCGTTTCGGACGTACCTGTTTTTCCTCCTATTTTATAACCAGGCACTTTGGCATTTTTACCTGTTCCAACAGATACAACCCCCTCAAGGATAGACTTGAGTGTGTCAGAGGTTTGTTTTGAAATAGGGCTTCTGATAACCTCAGGCTCATATTTCTTTACAACATTACCATCTGCATCTATAACCTCTTTTACAACATGAGGTTTAATAAGCTGTCCTCCGTTAGCTATAGCACCATATGCTTGTATCAGCTGTATAGGAGTAATCTGAAAACGCTGCCCGAATGAAGCTGTTGCCATATTTACCTCTGTAGGATTAGCGTGCCATATGCTGCTGGCTTCACCAGGTAAATCAATACCTGTTTTGTCATAAAAGCCAAAGGCCTTTACATAACTGTAGAACTTATCTATCCCCAAACTCTGTGCCAACCTAACAAACACAGGGTTACATGAATTATATACACCCTCTCTGAAGGTCTCATGCAAATGGGCATTTGGCTTCCAACAGTTAATATCCCAACCCCCAACCTTGACTGTAGCATCGGTAACCTGCGTATCGGGAGTAATTAATCCTTCCTCTAGACCAGCAGCCGAAGTTATTGCCTTGAAAGTAGAACCAGGCTCATAGGTGTCCACGATGGCCTTGTTTCGCCAAACAGTTTCCTGCAGGTATTTAACATCTGCTACCGAAGTACCTGTCCACGTTGAAGCATCCTTTCCTTCTGGTACAGCTCTTGGATTGTTGAGATCAAAATCGGGTTTTGAAGCCATAGCCAAAATTTCACCATTTCTAGGGTCCATTACTATTGCAGTAGCACCATTTATAACATTATTTTCAACAATAGCCTTATCCAATGCCTTTTCAGCAAAGTATTGTATGGTCTCATCTAAGGTCAGTACTACATCATAGCCGTCTTGCGCCTCGATATATTTTTCTTCTCCCATATTGAGTTCCATACCACTTGCATCAACTTCACTCAGTATCTTTCCAGGAACACCCTTAAGATACTTTTCCATCATCTTCTCAACACCGTCTAATCCATCATTATCTACGTTGGTAAAGCCAATAACATGGGAAGCCAGGTTACTATTTGGATAGTACCTTTTGGTATCCTCATCAATATATATACCGTCATACTTATTATCCAGCTTCCACTGTCTTACCTTGTCACCAACAGCTTTTTCCACCTTACGCTTTATCAATTCATAGCGGCTGTTCTTGGTAAGTTTTTGCTTTATATCTTCTTCGTTCATGTCCAACATTTGGGCAAGCTCTTGCGACATTTTAGTTGTATCATAATTAAGCTTTTTAATTACCTGTGGACTCACAGAAATTGTTTCCACCGAAGCAGACATCGCTAAAACCTGCATGTTACGATCATAGATAGTTCCCCTTTTGGGGCTAATCTCCCTATCAATATTACGTTGCTCATAAGCCTTTTGTTGATACTCGTCACCCTTAGCAATCTGTATATATCCAATTCTTACAATCAGAGCGATTGATAAAACCGTAAAAGCGATAAGCACAAACAGAAGTCTCTTTTTTATCATTAAGCTCGGACTAGCCACAATTTTCTCCCCCTAGTTGTATGTTCTCTTTAAATAATATTGTTGAATGAATGAATATATTATTAATAAATAAAAAAACTACAGACTTAATAATATCTATAAATCCATAGTCTAAATAATATTCCTGTTTTATCTATTGGTTAAACATGCTTAACACTTTGTTATAAGCATCCTTAACAGTACTTTCAAGTTTTTGAAGAGTTGTCTCTTCCTTGTTTGCCAAAATTATCTTATCAGTCCTAGGAACATTTATATAAACTATTTGGCTTTTTTCAGGTTTATGCATATTTAATTCATTTTCTGCTATATTTCTGATGTTGGTTAAATCCATCGCAGCAAGTATATCCAACTTTAATCTGGCATTTTCATTGACAAGTTGTTCATATTGCTTTTCTAGCTTACTGTTATCATAATTCATCTGACTGATTTGTGCAAACTTAAACATAGTTGCTGCACACAATCCAAAGATTAAAAAAATGGATAGAATAATTCTCATCTTAATTTTTTTTCTATTTCTAGCTATTTTCTTTGATTTAAGAACTTTATTTTCTTCATAAGGGTCGTAGTTTAGTTGTTCTGCAACCGACCCATGAACATACTTACGAGCTGCATCTGCCACTTTTTTCACCCCTGTCAGTTTGATAGAATTATTGGGAACCAGTATTGCTACTGATTCCCTACCAATTTAAAAAGGTTTATCTTTTGTATTAAATTCTTTTCATTTGTAAAATCACGTTTGCAGTTCTACCTTTGGTATTTCTCTTTTGTACTTCTTTTGTAAATTAAATCTTCTTTAGTTAGTTAAATTCTTTAGTTTATACTTTTTGTAATCTTTAGTGTTTTGTAACCTTTTCTTTAGTTTTTTTAGTCTTTTCTTAGTTTTTTCTTCAGTTTTTTATTATCTTGTCATTTGTGTTTTTAATAAGTCGCTTGCCTCTTTAGTATTTTTTCCGCTTGTCTAGCTTCTTTAATCAATTGTATTTTTTAAATCTTTTGTAGCACCCTCAATTTTGCGCTCCTTGCTCTCGGATTATCTGAAAGCTCTTGCTCGGAGGCCACTATTGGTTTTCTATTTACAAGTACTGCCGTTGGTTCTTTGCCACACACACACTTAGGAAATGCAGGTGGACATGTACAGGGATTTACCTGTTTGTTGAACTGCTGTTTAACTATTCTATCTTCAAGTGAATGAAAAGTAATAATACACAACCTCCCCCCACTATTTAACATATCAACACAATCTTGTATTGTTTTCTCCAGTATTCCCAATTCATTGTTTACTTCTATTCTGATGGCCTGAAATGTCCTTTTGGCAGGGTGTGGGCCATCTCTTCTTGCGGCAGCCGGAACTGCTCTTTTAATAATATCTACAAGCTGATAAGTGGTATCTATACTCGCTTCTTTTCTTGACTCTACGATAAATTTTGCAATCCTTGAAGCCCACTTATCTTCACCGTAATCCCGTATTATTCTGTATAATTCACTTTCCTCGTAGTTATTTACTATATCAAACGCCGAAAAATCAGCGGTTTGGTCCATTCTCATATCAAGAGGTGCGTCATGCTGATAGCTGAAACCTCTAGATCCTTCGTCTAGCTGGTGGGATGAAACGCCCAAGTCAAGGAGTATTCCATCAACCTTTATTACTTCCAATGACTCACATGCTCTTTTTATATTTTTAAAATTAGTATTAATAATTTTAAATTTAGCTTCTGATGTAATACTTGAAAGCCTATCATTTGAGGTCTTAACTGCAAACTGATCCTGGTCAAGACCAATAAGTAAACCGTCCGTACCCAATCTTTTATATATTTGTGATGAATGCCCGGCTCCACCTATCGTACCATCAACATAAACCCCATTAGATTTAATACTTAGGCCTTCTATACATTCATTCAGTAATACCGATTTGTGTTCAAACTCCATTTAATACCTCATTTATATTCCTAGCATAGCCATCTTTTCTGCAATCTTGTCAGCGCTCATGCTATCATCATTGCTATACACTTCCCAATTTGTCTTGTTCCAGATTTCAACCCTGGAAGACACACCAATTATAAATATATCCTTTTCAAGAGAAGCATATTCACGCAAATTCTGAGGAATAAGTATTCTTCCCTGCTTATCTAACTCACATTCGGTTGCACCAGAGAAGAAAAAACGAATAAAAGCACGAACATCTTTATCAGTAAATGGCAAAGTTTTGAGCTTGTTTTCAAGGCTTGTCCATTCATCCATTGAATAAGCAAACAAACAGCTATCAAGTCCCTTTGTAACAATGAACTTTTCACCTAAACCCTCTCTGAACTTCGAGGGGACTATTACTCTTCCTTTAGGGTCAACTGTATGCTGGTATTCACCATAGAACAAATTTTACACCCCTTACTTAGAACTTCTACTCCACTTTACACCACTTCGTACCACTCTATGTCTATTTTATTGTAAAACTATTGAATTTGCAATATATTTTTAGAAATAAAAAAAAGACAGGGTATAAATCCCTGCCTTTTAGGACCTCCGCACTATATAAATTGTTGCAATCTACCTCTCTTTAGAACATGCTATTGAGAGGAATTAAAGATTCCCTTCTTTCGCCGCAGGGAAATGCTCATTACTAGCCCTAATGCCATAAAGCATGACATCAAAGCAGTTCCGCCCTGACTAACAAATGGTAATGGAATTCCTGTTACGGGCAATAGTCCTATACTCATTCCTATATTCTCAATAAAATGGAAGGCATACAACCCAGTTACACCTATTGCAATAAAAGACCCATATGTGTCGCTGGAAGTTCTGGCTATATGAATACACTTTAAAAGAATAAACATAGCCAGGAATATTACTAGCATACCTCCAATAAAGCCAAGCTCTTCACCAATAACAGAGAAAATAAAATCTGATTCATTTACCGGAACATTGCCAGCCTGAGTTTGAATTCCGTTTCCTAAGCCTTGTCCCCACAACTGTCCAGAACCTATAGCAATCTTTGATCTTATTACATTATAACCAGAACCAAGAGGGTCACGCTCAGGTGAGAGAAAAGTCAGTATTCTTTCTCTATTATTATCATTTAATACATATACCCAAATAAATGGAAGAGATAAAGTAGCCAATCCTCCCATAATAAATAGATACCTATATGGTATACCTACAGCAAAAATAAACAACATAAAAATGAAGCAAAATACAAGTGCAGTACCCTTATCCTTCTGCAATAGAACAAGACCAATTACAATACCTGAATAAAAAAGAAACTTAATAATATTTGCCTTTTTGTTCTCTGCATTGTCCTTTATTCTCTCCAAAAAAACAGCAGCCAGAATAATATATGCAATTTTCGCAAATTCTGATGGCTGTACACTTATGCCGGCTACGTTAATCCAGTTCTTGTTACCCAATTCATCTCCCTTACCAATAAAAAGAACAAGAACCATTAGCCCCATTATTCCAATATAAAAGAACAGGCTTAAAAACTTGAGATCCTTGTAATCTATAGCAGTTAGAATTAGGCATAATGCTAGTCCCATCAAGAACGCAAGTACCTGTGTATTAAACAGCCCTGTCCTTCCCACTGAAGCACTTTTTAAGACTAACAATCCAATTGCTGATAACAAAAGAACTGCAACAAATAGTGAATAATCAAATGTTTTATATGGACTTAGTGTTTTAGTTTTTTCAACAAAATACATTTTTTAGAATTCCTTGTTATTAAGTGTTTGTATTTTCAGTTTTTTGTGTCTGGTTGTCAACTGATTGCTCTTCAACTTCGCTTGGGTCTTCTTCCCCAATAGCAGTTGACTCTGAATCCTCTGTAGTAGCTGACTCTGAATCTTCTATAATAGCTGATTCTGAATCCCCTGTCATAGCTGAATCGGAATCCCCTGTCATAGCCGATTCTGAATCCCCTGTCATAGCTGAATCCCTTGTCATGACTGATTCTGTAACGCCTGCTACAGATGATTGTTCAGCCTCTTCATTCAAGGTCTTTAGTATCTCAGCATACTTGCTTTCTCCTACTACTTCAGCATCACCATCATTATTGAGAGCTCTATTTCTGAGGACAAACATATATATTGTAAATGCTATGATTCCTAAAACGGACATTACAATTGCTATCCTTAAATTACCTATCATAAGAGCGTCTGTTCTAAGTGTTTCTATAAATGCTCTCGCAATACCATAACCTATAAAATAGAGGCAGAATATCTGACCGTCGAACTTTTTCTTGCCTCTCATAAAGTACAAGAATCCAAACAAAGCCAGGTTCCAGATTGACTCATACAAGAAGGTTGGATGTACCGGCAAATCAGGATATACAATAACATTTTGAGCTTTTAACGATTCAAGATTGTTTGTAAGATATTGCTTAACTTCGGGACTAGTCATACCCCAAGGTAATGTAGTATTTGTGCCAAAAGCCTCCTGATTGAAGAAGTTTCCCCATCTTCCTATAGCTTGTCCGAGTGGAACATATACTATTGCAAAATCAAAAAACTTCAAGGTCTGTAGCTTTTTCCACTTAACAATAATAGTACCTGAAATTACCGCTCCGATAATTCCTCCCCATATTGCTAATCCACCATGCCTTATATTAAATATCTCTAATAGGTTATCTTTAAACATATCCCAACTAAACACGACAAAAAACAATCTAGCACTTACTATACAAACAGGTATTGCAACCAGTACTAGGTCTATAACTGTATCCGGTTCATAGCCAAACCTCTTAGAATCTCTCATAGCCCACAACACACATGCAACAAAGGCTAGCGATATTATTATACCGTACCAGTAAATAGGTACTCCAAACAAACTGAATGCCACTCTAGACAATTCAATATCAAGTTCCAAACCAGGAAAGCTTACTAATACATTTTCCAATATAGCCACCTCACAACTTTATTGTTTCTGCTTTACTACCGATAGAGCCATTCTTTTAGTATCAAAGTGCATCTTAAACACCTTTTCTACATAATCAAACCCTATTGTATCATAAACTTCTAAATAATCAAACATAGAAACCCCTTTAAAGTATGCATTTATAAATAGTCTTGTGATGCTTTCTGGTGAGTTAAGTAGCTTTAGATACCTTCCCTTTGATGCCTTGAGTACTCTGTTGAATTGTTGCTGATTTAGACCCTGCTTGTTTATACGTTCTATTAATTCTGCAAAGCTATCTCTCACCTTTTCGGGGTAATTTGATTCCCCTCCTATCATTGAGTGAGCATAGCTATTTTCCATTAAAAAGTCCATTTCAAAATTTGAATTTAGCAAGCCTTTTTCATATAGTTCTGTATAAAGCTCTGAACTTTTGCCAATTAGCATTTGTAAAAGAAGCTTTACAGCTATTTCATACTTTACTTTCTCAACGCCTGAAAGAGTAAAATTCAAATCCTTAAAGCCAAAGTAGAACAAAGGTGTGGACACTGGCATGTTTTTTTCATTGTATTGTTTATTTAAGTCATTTCCCTCTTCTTTGAAAATCCTCTTTATGGGTTCCAGCTTTGCAACAGGTTTGATACATTTATCAATTTGTATGAAAACCTCTTGGTAATCAACATCCCCTACCACAACAATAACCATATTGGATGGGTGATAAAAGGTGTTATAGCATTTATAAAGAAGTTCTCTGTCAATTTTGCTGATGCTTTCTATTGATCCTGCAATGTCTAGCTTCACAGGATGATTTTTATAAAACGCGTCCAACAGATTAAAGGATACTCTCCAACCCGGATCGTCCTGATACATATTTATTTCCTGTCCAATAATATCCTTTTCCTTTTCTACGCTTTCCTGCGTAATATATGGATTTTGAACGAAATTCAGCAACAGCTCGAAATTTTGCGGAAATTCATCGGTGCATGAGAAGAGATACGCAGTTTGATTGAAGCTGGTAAACGCGTTTGGACGCGAACCCAAAGCTGCAAACTTATCCATTACGCTACCATCTTTTTGCTCAAAGAGCTTGTGCTCCAAAAAGTGTGCAATACCATCGGGAACAACGGTAGAGGCAGTCTCACCTGGGATAACAAATTCATTATCAATAGATCCATAATAGGTTGCAAAGGTTGCATGTTTTTTGTAATATCCTTTTTTGGGGATAACAAAGCAGTTTAGCCCGCTTTGATGCTGGTATTTATATACTACTTCATCATATTTATCTATCCTGATTGTCTCATAATTCATAATAATACTCTCCTCATCAACTTTTTGCAGTTAGGAAATAAACAGTATCCAGTTGAAGCTTTTTAGCCACCTCAACTACATCTTTTTTTGTTACTCTCTTTAGTTTTTGCAGCAATCCTTCAAGAGTATCATGAGTGTCAGAAATAATTTGGCTTAAGTAAAAGTCTACAACCTGTAGCTGACTGTCCTTCAAGGAGTGCACTCCCGTTTCTAGTGATTTCAGAGTTGAATCAAATTCATACTGGCTTATATCACCATTCTTGATACTCTCAAGCTGCTTCATTATAATATCCATAGCAACTTGCTTATTCTTTATATCTATTCCACTGCCAATTATCATAAGTCCCTTGAATTTTTCCAGACCTGCAAAGATATAATATGCAAGCCCAGCTTTTTCCCTGACATTCTGAAATAGTTTCGAGTGCATACCCCCACCTAGTATTCCATTGTATACCATCAATGCATAATAATCGTTTTCTTTTGGGGTAACGTGTGTTCTAAAACCTAGAGAGAGTTTTGCCTGGTTTACATCCATTTTTTCATCAAAATACTGTACATCCTTGACATACTTTTTAACCACACTCTGCAAAAGTCCTTTAACTGCGCCTCTTTTAACCATAGATAGTCTATCTTTCAGATAGTTCATGTCCTGCTCATTTATCTCTCCAGTAATAAATACTATGGCAGGAAGAGTTGATACGGCTTTTTGATAATGTTCATATAAGGCTTGTGTATTAATGGCATCAATCTGAGTGGTAGTACCATATTCATACAATCCAAAGGGTTCCCCCTCACACATTACCTCGTAACACCTTTCAAGAGCATAGTTTAGCTTGTCATTTGTTCTGCTTTCTATTAACATCTTGAGATTATTCTTTTCCTGTTCAACATACTGTGTTACAAAATGACCGTTTTCTAAAGCAGGATGATAAATAACATCCAGCAAGAAATTCACACCGCTCTTGAAGTTATTGCTATTATCAAAGGAGTACTTATCTGCTATATATTCAAAGTAAAAATGAATAATCTGCCTCTCTCCCTTTTTTACAATGCCACAATCAAATATAGCTCCATAGAGTTCTTCCAAATGCAGATTAATGCTCTTTAAATCAGGAAAGCTTTCACTGCCTCTCCTTAAAACTGATGGAAATAGTGCATTATAGGCAACGCTTTCATGGTTTAGATTGTCTTGAAAAAAGATATTTATAGTATTGGTTTTGAATCTTTGTGACTTTATATTGTAGACGCTAATTCCATTGATTTCAAATAACTTATTGTTGGTCTCATTTAAATTCATGGTTTCCTCCTGCTAAAAATTTACTCCTCGTCTAATAGTATAATAAAATAACACCAATATATTCAATAACAGATTATCATAGGTTGATATAACTTAATAATTTTTTTTGTTTTACAAATAATATAGTATGATTTTTTTTGACACAAACATTAATTAATATAACTCGAGGAGTGATTATATGAATCGTATCGCTAGGAAATATCAAAGAACGGCAGGAAAATACCCTGCTTTTGAAATGACTGAAGAACCTGAGATCAACATTTCGTCTACTATGGCAATTGGTATTATAGGTGCTGCAATGTTATTGGGTTTCGTAATCGGTAGCATAACTTGCAATAGATAGTCAACTTCAATATACATGTTCTAATGCCAACCATATGGAATATGATTAATATTAAGAGCTTATACCATTAATAAAAGGGCTGTAATATAAATCTATTAGTGAACAAGAAAACTAGTTTATAATAGACTTGGTTACAGCCCTCAATTTTTATAAAATTTATGCTAAATTCATTTATTTTGTTATATATTAACAGCGCTTCCAAGGTCCTTTATACTAAGAATCAATTTTTTCTTCCTTTTGCTGTTAGCATATTCTAGGCAGTTGATCCCCTGTCAGAACATTTATAACCCTAACCCCTCCACTTAGTGATTTCAATTTGACTGTCGCCTTGCCCGATTCCACAACACTACCAATAATACATGCATCGCTGCCATACCTGCATTGTCTGATACGCTCGAGTACCTTTGGCGCGTCCTCAGGGCTGACAAATATCAAAAGCTTGCCCTCGTTTGCCATATACAGAGGATCCATTCCCAAAAGCTCACACACTCCAGCCACTTGCTGCTTAATGGGAAGCTTTTGCTCATCGAGCATAATAGTTACATTACTCTGTGTGGCAATTTCATTTAGGGTAGTTGCTACCCCTCCTCTAGTGGGGTCCCTCAGTACATGTACATCGTTTGAAATCTCAAGTATACTTGATACTATACCATTCATAGGGGCACAGTCGCTTTTAAGGTCAGCACTCAGCCCCATATCCTCTCTTTCCAGAAATATGCTGCTGCCATGGTCGCCAATTGTACCGGTAATAATAACCTGGTCGCCAAGTTTTGCATTTGACCCCGAAATGCTCACACCTTCAGGTATTATACCAATTCCTGAAGTATTGATAAAAAGCTTATCGCAAGCACCTTTTTGTACAACTTTGGTATCACCGGTGACTATTTGAACGCCACATTCCTTTGCTGTATCTGCCATAGACTTAACTATTATTTCCAAATCGTCGATAGAAAAGCCCTCTTCTATAATAAATCCACAGCTTAAGTAAAGGGGCACAGCTCCACTGGTGCAAATATCATTTACTGTACCACACACAGCAAGCTTTCCAATGTTTCCACCATTGAAAAATACAGGTGTGACCACAAAACTATCAGTAGTAAAAACTAAATTATCGGTTGCAACTATCTTTAATCTTGCACAATCGTCCCCTTGGTTTAAGGCATCACTGTGAAAGTATTTCAGAAATAAGTCATTTATCAGCTTTTGCGTTTTAAGTCCCCCGCTGCCATGAGAAAGTGTAATTACGCTATCCATTTTAATCTTGGCTCCTTTAAATACTTCATGTACTTTAACTTTTATAACAAAAAATTTTTATCGAAAACTTTTATATATCAAAAACAAACACTTTTAGTCACAATATTTATAGTATGCTGCACAGGTGCCCTCAGAGGAAACCATACAAGCCCCAACAGGATTTTCAGGTGTACATACTTTTTTGAACAGAGGACAGTCAACAGGTCTCAGCTTTCCCTTTAAGATATCACCACACCTGCAACCAGCAGGTTCTCTTGAAGGTAGCTCTTTGAGGGCAAATTTCACACTTGCATCATGCAACTTGAACTCTTTTCTCACCTTTAGTCCTGATTTCTCAATAAGCCCTATTCCTCTCCAGACAGCATCATAAGGTTCAAACACCTTATTCATGGTATCTACAGCCTTTCTATTTCCTTCTTTTTTTACAATTCTTGAGTATAGGTTTTCAAAGCTTGCATTTTTGCTGCTAATATTGTCTACAAGTTTTTTTATTGCGTATACCATATCCAATGCTTCAAAACCGGTAACAGCACCTGCTTTATTGAATTTATTTGTAACACTTTCAAAGAAATCCGTTCCTATTATAGCTGACACATGCCCAGGAAAAATGAAGCCATCTATCGCTAACTCTTTATCCTGGGATAATGCAATTATAGCCTCTGGCATTGTTTTGTTGGCACTAAGTACAGAAAAATTATTGACTCCCTGCGAATAGGCATGAAGTACTGCTAATGCAATAACAGGTGTGGTAGTCTCAAACCCAACAGAAAGAAACACCACTTCCTTGTCAGGGTTTTTCTTTGCCAATTCAACCGCATCAAGTGGTGAATACACCATCTGAACCTTTTTGCCTTGTGCCTTTTTTGTCAGAAGATTTGATTCGGTCCCCGGAATTCTCATCATATCACCGAAGGTAGTAATAATAACCTCTGGTCTATCTGCAAGCTCGAGGGCACTATCTATATATGAAATTGGAGTTACACAAACAGGGCACCCCGGTCCTGAGACCAGTTGAATGGCCTTTGGAAGTAAAGACCTTAAACCATAACGAGAAATGGCCATTGTATGAGTTCCACACACTTCCATCAGCTTTATATCAGGACCTTTGTATTTCTGCAAGCTTTCAATAAGTGGCTTTATAACCTCACTGTTTCTAAATTCTTCAATAAAGTTCACTAAATCCCCAACTCCTTAATCTCATTAAATATTTCAATGGTCTTAAGGGCGTCTTCTTCATCGAGAATCTGAATAGCACAACCCGCATGAACAAGCACAAAATCGCCAACCTTTACCCCTTCGAGTAGTTCTATAGAAATCTCACTTTTAACCCCCATCATTTCAACTACGCATTTATTTCCATTAATCTCAATTACTTTTGATGGCATACCCAAACACATATGCAACACTCCCTCTTAAAAAAACTATTTATATAATTATAATATTAATATCTATATAACGTATATATTAATATCTATATAACGTATATATTAATATCTGTATAACGTATATAATAATATCTGCATGACGTACATAATAATATCTGTTTTGACGTACATAATAATATCTGTATGACGTAACCCAGTATAATCAAACAGAATTAGACTATATCAATTTTATCGTCTAAAGCTGCGATAGCCATAACAGCTTGTCCTAGTGCTATACCCCCGTCATTGGTTGGAACATCGCTATGAACAAACACTGAAAAGCCATAAGCCTCCAACAAATCTATACAAAGCTCAAGTAGTGTAATATTCTGAAATACTCCTCCGCTTAAGCATACCCTGTCCAACGCTGTGGTTTGCCTGATTCTGATACAACCTTTTAACACCATATCGGCTACAGTTTTGTGGAATTTCGCTGCAACAAATCCAATCGGCTTTTTATCAACAATATCATCAATCAGGGAACTTATAATACTGTCTGTTTCCACAACAAAGCCACTATCTTGCTGGCTTATGACTACCTCATAGCTGCTAACGTCCTTATCACTGCTACCGACATTGTTCTGCTTCAAAAAGTTACTCGCATAATACTCCAACATTATAGCAGCCTCTCCCTCATAGGTAATGTCTGCTCTGATTCCAGCAATAGCTGCCGCAGCATCAAAGAAACGCCCCATGCTTGAGGTTTGCTGACAATTTATATTTTTGTCCAACATCTTCAAGATAAAATTAATATTTTCTGATTTAATATCATTAAAAGAGTATTTACCCTCTTTATCTATGATATAATCAAGCCTATCGGCCTTCTTGATATAGCTAAGTGCCATTCTCCAGGGATGCTTGATAGCCCCATCTCCACCTGGCATTGATACATACTCCAAGTGGCCAGCACGCTTGAAGTCATTGTAGCTTCCATAGAAAAACTCTCCACCCCAAATTGCTCCATCCTCGCCATAACCAGTACCATCAAAGGCAATGCCTATAACGTCACCGGACAGCGCATTCTCCGCCATACATGAGGCAATGTGAGCCTTGTGGTGCTGAATTCCCAGCTGTTTTGAAGTGCGCTGTCTGCCGTATTGCGATGAAAAATAGTTTGGGTGCAAATCATAGGCTACAGTTTCGGGCGTTATGGAGAACATATGCTCAAAATGCTCAACGGCTTGTCTGAATGAGAGGTTTGTATCCTCATTTTCAAGGTCACCTATGTGGTGACTCATATAAAAGTATTCCCCATTGTTAACACAGAAAGCGTTTTTGAGTTCACCGCCGCATGCAAGCACCTCGGGAACACTCATATTTGTTTTATCGAGCAAGGTATCTATATCCAGTTTTATAGGCAATGGCACATAACCTCTTGAGCGACGTAAAATATACGGTTTACCCCTGAATACTCTAGTAACAGAATCGTCCGTTCTCATAAATATCTCTCTGTCAGTATATAAAAATGCATCTGCTATTTCATTCAAGCCTTCAAAAGCCTCATCATCCTTATAAAAAATGGGCTCACTAGAAAGATTCCCGCTTGTCATTACCAAGGCTTCGGGAAGCTCAGCGCATTCAAATAACAAATGGTGTACAGGTGTATATGGAAGCATAACTCCCAAATAGTTGTTTTGTGGCGCAATCTGATGAGGAAGGTACTCTCCCCGTTTTTCGAGCAGCACTATGGGCGCTGCTGTGGAAGTGAGTAGTTTTTCCTCTTCTGCGTTTACAAAGCAGTATTTATTTACTGTATCAATATCCTTTACCATGATAGCAAAGGGTTTGTTATCTCTGTGCTTTCTTGTTCTAAGACGGTGAACCGCAGTCTCACTAGTTGCACTGCAACAGAGATGATAACCGCCTATCCCCTTAATTGCTACAATCTTGCCCTGCTGTATGTGTTGAGCAGCTCTATGTATCGCACTATTTCCCGTCTCGCCATCCGCTACACAGTTATGTTCCCCCGCCAACTTGAAATAAAGCTCCGGACCGCAATCAAAGCAGCATACCGGTTGGGCATGATACCGCCTATCAGCAGGATTAACATATTGTCCTTCGCAAAAGGAGCACATTTTGAAGCAATTCATTGTGGTATTATGCCTATCATAGGGAACACCTTTTATGATAGAAAAACGTGGACCACAGTCTGTACAGTTAATAAAAGGATACTGGTATCTCTTATCCTTTGGGTCTTTGAGTTCATTTATACAGTTATGACATGTACAAACATCGGGAGAAATAAAGACAACACCCTCTTGTGCAACCTCACTTTTCCTTATTTCAAAGCTAGAAAACCTGTTAAGTGAGAGCTGGCGGGTGCTGATACTCTGTATTTTAGACAACACTGGTGCCTTTTGCCTTATCAGAGTGACGAAATTATTCATTTGCTGTTGTGTAGCATCTATAAATATAATAACATCGCTGCCTTTGTTGGAAACCCAACCGTTGAGACCTAGTTCAATTGCAAGGTTATATATAAATGGTCTGAATCCAACTCCTTGTACTATTCCTGTTATAACTATTTCATAGCCAGTCATGTTTTATACCACCTTTAAAAGCTAGATACCAAGGTATTTTTTTGTCTCTCCCATATCCCTTTTTATCTGCTCCATAAGTTGATTTACATTTTCAAACTTAATCTCATTTCTGATTTTCTTAAGGAAGAAAACCTCAATTTTTTTACCATAAATATCTTCATTAAAGTCAAGAATGTGTGTCTCGACAGTCTTCTGTTTGACATCTTCAAATGTCGGGTTAAAGCCTACATTTGTCATGCTGTTATATAATTTTCCGTCTAATAGGGTCTTTGTAATATAAACACCGTTTTCAGGGAGCACCAAAAACCTTTCGGGATGAATATTGGCAGTTGGAAAACCGATAGTATTTCCAACTCTTCTGCCTGAAACAACCTCAGCAGTTATAGAGTAGTTTCTTCCCAAGAGTTTATAAGCCTTCTCCAATTCTCCGTTAATGATAAAATTTCTTATACGAGTGCTACTGATAGCTTCATTTGCGCACTTAATTGCATCAATCACAATGACTCTAAAACCGTACTTTTGACCATATTCTTTGAGCAGCTCTATATCTCCCTGTCCCTTGTAACCGAATCTGTAATCATATCCGGCAACTGCCAGCTTGATATGAAGTCTCTTAACTAATACCTGACTGACAAATTCTTCTGGTGAAAGTCGTGAAAAATCTTCATTAAAATCATCAAAATACAAACAGTCTAACGATGTCTCTGATAAAAGCTCTATCTTTTTTTCTTCTGTAGAAAGCAATGGAGTAATGAGCTTTTTTCTCAATATGTTTTCGGGATGCTTTTTAAATGTATATACAATAGAATACAAACCGTTTAACCTTGATTCTCTAATCAAGGTATTTATTAATGCCATATGACCTATATGTAAGCCGTCAAAGTTTCCCAAGCCTACGCCGGTATTACATTCAAAATAGTTATTAATATCGCTGGCATTTACTACCTTCATATAAGATCTCCTCATTAGTTACTAAAAAAATGTACATTTAAACCTATAATAGCTATTAATTATTAATTCGTACTTCTTTTACGCTGTACTTTTATTAGAAAAACTTTCTCGATTTAAGCATTACTTTCCCGTCTGTCTCAAAAGTTTCTCCTAAACCAAGAAAACTGTCATTATTATCATAAATACGGTATAACAAGTCTTTACTTACAGATACATCAATCCATGTCCCATTTGAGTATTTAAAAGTTTCCTGCTGTGAAAGATTGATATGAGGAAGCTTAAGAAATACTCGTTCAACAGGAAGAAGTGCATCATTTAACTGTCCCTTTTCCGATAGGTCGGAAATCTCTTCAATAGAAACAGCATTTGATAAATCAAATTCGCCAGCAGCTTTTCTTATCAAAAAAGACATACATCCTCCACAATTCAGAGCATTTCCAATGTCATTACACAAGGTGCGGATATAAGTCCCCTTTGAGCAATGAACGTCCATTAAAACCTTTACTACTTCATATTCTTGGCTTTTTCCATCGCAGGAAGCTCGTATCTTGTCTTTCCAGACTTTAATAACGTCAATACTGTAAACTGTAATATTTCTGGCTTCACGCTCTATAACCTGTCCTTGACGGGCCAATTCATAAAGCTTCTTTCCATTTACCTTAAGTGCAGAATACATGGGCGGTATCTGAGCAAGGTTTCCAACAAATGTTGATATGGCCTTATTTATTTCTTCATTAGTAGCAGAGCAAGGTGAGTACTTTAGCACTTGTCCCGTGCTATCCTCTGTGTCTGTTGAAACACCAAGAGACATTTCTGCTCTGTATACCTTGTCCTTTTCCATCATAAATTCAATAGCTTTTGTAGCACTACCCAGGCATACCGGTAAAACACCAACTGCCATAGGGTCTAAAGTACCAGTATGACCAATCTTCTTCTGTCCTGAAACTCTCCTCAAAAACCCTACAACGTCAAAAGATGTCATCCCTGCCGGTTTAAGAACATTAATTATTCCATTCATTATTAGAGTTTTCCCTTTATCGCGTCTAATACCTTTATTTTTATTTCTTGTAAGTTTCCAGAGACAGTGCAACCCGCTGCTCGCTTGTGCCCTCCACCCCCGAATTCACCTGCTATCGCAGAAACATCAACATAGGTCTTTGACCTAAAGTTTATTTTCACCTCATCATTGCCCTTTTCTTTTAGCATAATTGATACTTCAACGCCTTCAATAGAACGGCCTATATTGACTATTCCATCACAGTCCTCATCAATTGCACCAGTCATGGCAAAATCATCAAGGCTAATTGGAATAACGGCAACAGTATTATTTTCATACAGTTCCAGTACCTCAATAGCCTTTTTGGTTAATTGTAGCTTCGCAAATGTAGTATTGTCAAATATCTTTTGAGATAATTCCGCAATATCAATACCGGTACTCAGGAGCTTTGCGGCAATTAAGTGCGTCTGCTCAGTCGTATTACCATATTTAAACCCGCCCGTATCAGTGGATATAGCGGTATACAAGCAAGTTGCAATGTCCTTGGTCAAGGGTGCCTTTAACTGTTGAAGCAATGTGAATACAATCTCACCCGTAGAGGCGGATTCAACATCAACATGATTCAAATGTGCAAACTTTGTGTTTGTTACATGGTGGTCAATATTGATGGTAGCAGGGGCTGTGAAAAAAATAGAACTTCTTGACGCAATTCTATTGATATCACCCGTATCCAGTGCAATATTCAGGTCATAGGTTTCTTCCTCTTGCTGTTCCATTAGTTTGCTAAAGTTAATACCGGGAAGGAATTTATACATGTTTGGAACACTTTCCTCCAGATATACAACAACCTGCTTTCCCATAGTATCAAGAGCTAACGCTAGAGCAAAGGAGGAGCCTAATGCATCACCATCAGCAGAAACATGCGGAAAGATTGCAACCGAAGCAGCACCCTCTATTAGCTTGATAATATCCTTATCTATTTTACCCACAATCGCGTCCCCCATTTATTTGGAATCTTTTGTAGTTTCATTTAATAATTTGTTTATATATATTCCGTGTTCTATAGAAGTATCCAGCTCAAAATGAATTTCAGGAGTATACCTCAGCTGTACCCTTTGACCAAGTTCTCGTCTGATAAAGCCTGCAGCACTTTTAAGTGCACTCATTGCATTCTTCTTTTGCTCTTCGTCTCCTAGAACACTGACAAACACCTTGGCATATCTTAAGTCTTTTGTTACATTACATGAAATAATACTAACCAAGTTTGGTAACCTTGGATCTTTTATATCATTTTGAATAATACTGCTGATCTCTTTCTTTACTTCCTCCGAAATTCTGACTATTCTATCTGCCATATTTGATTATCCTTTCTTGTCATTTATTATACAAGATTCAAAATAGGTTTTTCATTATACTTTTCTATCTTGTTATACAAATAGGTTGAATTGGGATAACCCCATTCAACCTATTTATTTATTATATGACAAAATGTTTTTTATATTTATCTCTTTACTTCTTCCATTACAAAGGCTTCTATAATATCGCCTTCCTTGATATCGTTGAATCTTTCTATGGATACACCGCACTCATAGCCAGCAACTACTTCCTTTGCATCGTCCTTAAATCTCTTCAAGGAAGCGAGCTTGCCCTCATGAACAACAATTCCATCTCTAACGACTCTAACCTCTGAGTTTCTCGAAACCTTACCGTCGGTAACATAAGCACCACCGATAGTACCAATACCTGATACCTTAAAGATCTGTCTGATCTCAATATGACCAAGGATAACTTCCTTGAAGGTTGGCTCAAGCATACCCTTCATAGCAGCCTGAACGTCTTCTATTGCCTTGTAAATTACATTGTAAAGTCTCATATCAACTTCTGCATTCTTAGCAGCTTCTGTTACATTTGCACCTGGTCTAACGTTAAAGCCGATAATTATTGCATTTGAAACCTGCGCCAATGTAACATCAGATTCAGTAATGGCACCTACGCCACCATGGATAATTTTAACTCTAACCTCGTCATTAGTAAGCTTTTCAAGTGACTGTTTAACTGCTTCAACAGAACCTTGAACGTCAGCTTTAACAATAATATTGAGATCCTTAACCTTACCCTCTTTAATCTGATTGAACAAATCATCCAGTGAAATCTTTGCACTTGACTTGAACTGTAGTTCCTTATGTTTGAACTTTCTCTTCTCAACAAGCTGCTTAGCTACCTTTTCATCAGTAACAGCATAGAACAATTCGCCAGCTTCTGGAACCTCATCGAAGCCAAGTATTTCAACTGGAGTTGATGGTCCTGCACTCTTTATTGCATAGCCCTTGTCAGAGTTCATTGCCTTAATTCTACCAAATGTAGAACCGGAAATCATTGAGTCACCGACTCTTAGTGTACCTCTCTGTACAAGTACTGTAGCAACTGGTCCTCTTTCCTTGTCAAGCTTGGCTTCTATAACAGTACCCTTTGCCTGTCTTGTAGGATCAGCCTTCAACTCAAGCATATCTGCTGCTAAAAGAACCATTTCAAGTAATTGATCAATATTCTGGTGCTTCTTTGCTGAAACTGGAACCATGATTGCATCTCCGCCCCATTCTTCAGCAACAATACCATACTCAGTAAGCTCCTGCTTAACCTTATCTGGATTTGCACCCGGCTTGTCAATCTTGTTTATTGCAACAATGATTGATACATTTGCAGCCTTTGCGTGGTTAATTGCTTCAATAGTCTGAGGCATTACTCCATCATCAGCGGCAACAACCAAAATAGCTATATCTGTAACCTGAGCACCTCTTGCACGCATAGCTGTAAATGCTTCGTGACCTGGTGTGTCTAGGAATGTAATAAGCCTATCATTCGCTCTAACGGTATATGCACCAATATGCTGTGTAATACCACCAGCCTCGGTATCAATAACATTTGCACTTCTAATAGCATCCAACAGAGAAGTTTTACCATGGTCGACGTGACCCATAACAACAACTACTGGTGGTCTTGGCTCTAACTTGTCTTCATCTTCAACATCTGTATCATCAAAGAGGATATCCTCTTCACTCACCGTAATGGCTTTCTCAGTCTTAACGCCGAACTCATCTGCAATGATAGTAGCAGTTTCAAAGTCTACATCGTTGTTCAGAGTTGCCATTATTCCATAGCCCATCAGCTTCTTTATAACCTCTGTAGATGTCTTTTTCAAAGCCTCTGCAAGCTCTTTAACAGTAAGACTTTCAGGAATAGTTATAGAAGTTAACACAGCCTTTGGTGGAATGTACTTTTCCTGAACTCTTTCCTTCTTATTCCTTGTTTTCTTCTTCTTGCCATCATCACTATAGAATTCATCAAATATAAATTCTTCAGAAAGAATTTCAGATACACCCTTCTTTTCAAGAACAATCTTTTGAGGCTTAAATTTCTGTTGTTTAGCAGGGGTAGTAGTGTTCTTTTGAACTTCCTTTTTCTGCTTTTCCTCTCTCTTCACGCTCTTGTCAAAGTCTCTGCTTTGATATTCTCTTCTTGCTTCATTTCTTTGTGAATCAAACTGTTCTTGAGCAATAGTAGCATCAGGCTTTGGAATATCAAGTTGTCTCTGCCCCTGTGGTCTATCACCTTGGCCTCTATCCCCATATGGTCTTTGAGGTCTATCTCCATATGGTCTTTGCTGTCTATCACCTTGAGGTCTGTCCCCATATGGTCTCTGTGGTCTGTCACCTTGAGGTCTGTCTCCATATGGCCTCTGTGGTCTGTCACCCTGAGGTCTGTCACCATATGGTCTTTGCGGTCTATCACCCTGTGGTCTATCTCCATACGGTCTTTGTTGTCTATCGCCTTGCGGCCTATCTCCATATGGTCTCTGTGGTCTGTCCCCATATGGTCTATCACCTTGTGGTCTGTCCCCATATGGTCTTTGTGGCCTATCACCCTGTGGTCTGTCCCCATATGGCCTCTGTGGTCTGTCACCCTGAGGTCTGTCACCATATGGTCTTTGCGGTCTATCACCCTGTGGTCTATCTCCATACGGTCTTTGTTGTCTATCGCCCCGTGGTCTG